>JAGWTZ010000038.1 GCA_028868695.1 Alphaproteobacteria bacterium
GTCTCGCCGCTGGGCTCTCACGAGTTCTGGAATGTGGATGTGACCGAGTAACATCTCCCAAGTGCTCCCCTCTTTTCCCTCCCCCTTGTGGGGAGGGAACAAGGGTGGGGGCCGCTCCGGGGATGGGGAATGGTGGCTGCCGTTTCGGCTTCCACTCAACCTTCACCCCAGCCTTCCCCACAAGGGGGAGGGGGAAGAATTCACATGCTCCGTTTCCTCGCCAAACGCCTCGTCCTCACCATCCCCACATTTGTGGCGCTGATGTTTGTGACGTTCATGCTTCTGCGCCTTGTGCCGGGTGATCCCATTGAGGTGCGCCGCGGCGAGCGTGGCATTTCGCCTGAAAGGCTGGCGGAGCTGCGCCATGAAATGGGCCTGGACCAGCCGGTGTGGAAGCAATTCGCCGATTATGCCTGGAACATGCTGCATGGCGATTTCGGCACGTCAGTCGTCTCAAAAACCCCTGTCACCCACGAATTCTTTTCGCTGTTTCCGGCCACGCTGGAACTTTCAATCTGCGCCATGATTTTCGCGGTGGGCCTCGGCGTGCCCGCCGGCGTGCTGGCCGCCGTGAAGCGCGGCAAGTTCTTTGACCAGGCGCTGATGGGCCTGGCCCTTACCGGCTATTCCATGCCGATCTTCTGGTGGGGCCTTGTGCTCATCCTGTTCATGTCCAACACGCTGCATCTCACGCCGGTTTCCGGCCGTGTTGATCTCGTCAAATATTTCTACCCGCAGCACACTGGCTTCCTGCTGATTGACTCGCTGATCGGCGGCCAGAAAGGCGCGTTCCTCGATGTGGTGCGCCACCTCATCCTGCCCACCATCGTGCTCGGCACCATTCCGCTGGCAGTGATCGCGCGCATGACGCGCTCTTCGATGCTTGAGGTGCTGGAGGAAGATTATGTGCGCACCGCAAGGGCCAAGGGCCTCTCGCCCTTCCGGGTGATTGGGCTGCATGCGCTGCGCAATGCGCTGATTCCCGTCGTCACCTCGATTGGCCTGCAAGTGGGCACGCTGCTGGCGGGCGCGGTGCTTACTGAAACCATCTTCTCCTGGCCCGGCGTGGGCCACTGGCTGGTCAACTCCATCTCAAGGCGGGATTATCCCGCCCTGCAGGGCGGCATCATGCTCATCGCCATTCTCGTCATCGTCATCAACCTGCTGCTGGACATGACCTCCGGCCTGATCAATCCGCGGGTGCGCCATGAGCGCTGAAGCCATCAAGGCCCCAGTCGCCGCGCAAGCCCCGCCTTCGCCCTTGCGCGCCTTCTGGAATGCGTTCAGCGAGAACCGCGGTGCCGTGCTGGGCATGGCCGTGGTGCTGGCGGTGATCCTGATGGGCGTCTTCGCCGGCCTTCTCACGTCCTATGATCCTCTCGAACAATACCGGGATGCCGTGAAGTTGCCACCGGTCTGGGCCGAAGGCGGCAACTGGTCCCACTGGCTGGGCACCGATCCCCTGGGCCGTGACATGTTCGCCCGCCTGATCTATGGCTCGCGCCTGTCGATCTTTATCGGCATGAGCGTGATGCTGGTTTCCACCTTCATCGGCATCATCATCGGCCTGCTTGCCGCCTGGCGCGGCGGGCTGTTTGATGTCATCACCTTGCGGGTGATGGATTTGATCATGTCGATCCCGGACCTCGTGCTCGCCATCATGGTGATCGCGGTGATCGGCCCCAACCTCACCAACACCATCGTGGCCATCACCCTGGTGTTCCTGCCGCGCTATGTGCGCCTGGTCCGCTCCTCGGCCCAGGTGGAACTGTCGAAGGATTATGTCACGGCGGCAAAGGTCTCCGGCGTGCGGCCCTTGCGCCTGATGCTCACCAGCGTGCTGCCCAATTGCCTCGCACCCTTGATCGTGCAGGCGGCGCTCGGCGTGTCTGATGCCATTCTTGAGGCGGCAGGCCTCGGCTTCCTTGGCCTTGGCGCCCAGCCGCCAACACCGGAATGGGGCTCCATGCTGGCCGACGCCAAGGACCTGATCACCTCCAACCCCTGGGTCATGGCCATGCCGGGCCTGGCCATCCTGATCACCGTGCTGGCGATCAACCTGATGGGCGATGGCCTGCGCGATGCGCTTGATCCGCGCCTGAGGCGGAGTTGAGCCATGGCGCTTCTCGAAATCCGCAATCTCACAGTTGAGTTCCGCACGGCGCGCGGCCTGTTCCGCGCCGTGGACAGGGTGTCGATGACGGTGGACCAGGGCGAGGTTCTCGCCGTGGTGGGCGAGTCCGGCTCCGGCAAGTCGGTGGCCATGCTGGCGGTGATGGGCCTCTTGCCATGGACAGCCAAGATCACCGCCGATGCCATCACCTTTGATGGCCGCGACTTGTTGCACATGTCCGCACAGGACCGCCGCGCCATCAATGGCCGCGACATGGCGATGATCTTCCAGGAGCCGATGACCAGCCTCAACCCGTGCTTCACTGTCGGCTGGCAGTTGACCGAGGCGCTGCGCACCCATTTGAAGCTCGACAAGGCAGAAGCGAAGACACGCGCCATTGCCCTGCTGGATGAAGTGGGCATTCCGGCACCTGAAACCCGGCTTTCGGCTTTCCCGCATCAATTGTCCGGCGGCATGAGCCAGCGCGTGATGATCGCCATGGCCTTGGCCTGCCGCCCCAAGCTGCTGATCGCCGATGAGCCGACAACCGCGCTTGATGTCACCATCCAGGCCCAGATTCTCGATCTTCTGAACCGCCTGCAGCAAGAACATGGCATGGCTCTTGTGCTCATCACCCATTCGATGGGCGTGGTGGCCGAAACGGCGCAGCGCGTATCTGTGCAATATGCCGGCCAGAAGGTGGAAGAGCAGGATGTGAAGGGCCTTTTCGCCACGCCGCGCCACCCTTATACGGCGGCACTGCTTTCGGCCCTGCCGGAACGCGCCACCTCGAAGGAGCTGGCCTCAATCAAGGGCGTGGTGCCCGGCCAGTTTGACCGCCCGCAGGGCTGCCTCTTCAGCCCGCGCTGCATCTATGCCACCGATCTCTGCCGCAGCAAGGAGCCGGAGATGAAATCCGGCGCCCTGTGCCACTATCCCTTAAACGTGCCCAAGGCAGGTGTGGCATGAGCTGGCTGGTTGAGGCGAAGGATCTGAAGCGCCACTATGCCGTTTCGCGCGGGGCCTTCCGCGAGGCCGCAACGCTGAAGGCGGTGGATGGCGCCAGCTTCACCCTCGCGCGTGGCAAGACACTGGCCGTGGTGGGCGAATCCGGTTGCGGCAAATCCACCCTGGCCCGCATGGTGGCGATGATTGAGCCGCCCACCGCCGGCCAGCTTGAAATTGCCGGAAAGCGCGTGGATGGCGCCGATGCCGCCACGCTGAGCGCCTTGCGCCCCAAGGTGCAAATGGTGTTCCAGAACCCTTACGGCTCGCTCAACCCGCGCCAGAAGATCGGCGCCATTCTGGAAGAGCCTTTGCTGGTCAACACCAGCCTGCCCAAGGGGCAGCGCACCGGGAAGGCCCGTGCCATGATGGCCGCGGTGGGCTTGCGCCCTGAACATTATGACCGCTACCCCCACATGTTCTCCGGCGGCCAGCGCCAGCGCATCGCCATTGCCCGCGCCTTGATGCTGGAGCCGGATGTGCTGGTTCTGGATGAGCCTGTCTCCGCGCTGGATATTTCCATCCAGGCCCAGGTGCTCAACCTGCTGGCTGAGCTGCAGCAGCGGCTCAATCTGGCCTATCTCTTCATCAGCCATGATCTCTCGGTGGTGCGACACATCGCCAATGACGTGATGGTGATGTATCTGGGCAAGGTGGTGGAGCAGGGCAGGGCGCAAGACCTGTTCGCCGCGCCGCAGCATCCCTACACCCAGGCGCTGCTTTCGGCCACGCCACAGGCAGACCCCGAGAAGAAGCGCCAGCGCATTGTGCTGAAGGGTGAGTTGCCTTCGCCGCTCAGCCCGCCCTCGGGCTGTGCTTTCCGCAACCGCTGCCCCTTTGCGGTGGAAGCTTGCGCGGCGTCTGCCCCGCCGCTGGTCAGGGCCGGGGCCACCGAGGCCGCCTGCATTTTCCCGCACCGCAAGGGCTGATCAGCCGTCTGTTCAATGAAAGTCGCGTGATTTCGTCACGCTGCGCACATTGCGCGGATGCCTGTGGCTGGGTGAGGCTTGCGCCCGCCAGGAAGGCGCATCCTGCTCATCTTCGCTGAGGCGCTCCAGTTCGGCGCTGCGGTCAATGATGCGGCTGGCGATCAGATGCACCACATCGCCTTCACCGCGCTGCACCTCGCCCTCCACCAGCAGCAATCGCCCACCCATGATCTCGCGCCGGAACACCGAAACCAGCTTCGGCCACACCACCACATTGGCGATCCTGGTTTCATCGCTCAGCGTGATGAAGACCACGCCGGAATCGCCCGGCATCTGCCGGGTGAGAACGATGCCGGCACAGGAAGCCCGCGCGCCATTCTTCGCCGCCCAGATCTCCTCGCAGCTTAAAACCCCCTCGCCATGGAACAGCCCGCGCAAAAACGCCATGAGATGCGCGCGCAGCGAAAGCCGCAGCATTTGGTAATCAGCCACCACATGCTCCGAAAGCGGCATGAGCGGCAGCGGCGCAATGTCTTCCTCCGGCTGTTCCTCCACATGCATCGCCTGGAACAGTGGCAGCGCGTCATCATCGGGAATGCGCCGCACCGCCCAGAGAATCTCGCGCCGGTCCCTGTCGATGGATTGGAAGCTGTCGGCCTCGGCCAGGATGATCAGCGCCCGCTTGGGCAGCTTGGCGCGCCGCGCCACCGCCGCCACCGCGCCATAGCCATTGCCGCGCGCCGCCACCAGCCGGTTCACCCATTCCTCGCGCAGCCCATCCACCTGCCGGAAGCCCAGCCGCAGCGCCAGCCGCCCATCCAGCGCCAGTTCCAGCGTGTTGTCCCAGTCGCTGAAATTCACATCCACATGCCGCACCTCCACGCCATGCTCGCGCGCATCACGCACGATTTCGGCCGGCGCATAAAAGCCCATGGGCTGCGCGTTGAGCAACGCGCAGCCGAAGGCCGCCGGATGGAAATGCTTGAGATAGGCCGAGACATAGACAAGATGCGCAAAGCTCGCCGCATGGCTCTCGGGAAAGCCGTAAGAGCCAAAGCCCTCGATCTGCTTGAAGCAGCGCGCCGCAAACTCCGGCTCATAGCCGCGCGCCACCATGCGGCCCACGAATTTGTCGCGGAACCTGTCGATGGTGCCCACATGGCGGAAGGTGGCCATGGCGCGGCGCAGGCCATTGGCCTCATCGGGCGTGAATTGCGCGGCCACAATGGCCAGCTTCATGGCCTGCTCCTGGAACAGCGGCACGCCCAGCGTCTTGTGCAGCACGTGGTAAAGCTCATCCGCCTCGCCATGCCTGGGCGAGGGGTATTCCACCTTCTCCTTGCCGCTGCGCCGCCGCAGATAAGGGTGCACCATGTCGCCCTGGATGGGGCCGGGCCGCACCAGCGCCACCTCGATCACAAGGTCATAGAAATTGGCCGGCTTGAGGCGCGGCAGCATGCTCATCTGCGCCCGGCTTTCCACCTGGAACACGCCAACCGAATCCGCCTTCTGCAGCATGCCGTAAACCGCCGGAACCTCGCGCTCCACCGTGGCCAGGGAAAGTGCAATGCCTTCATGGGCGCGCATCAGCTCAAAGGCCTTGCGGATGCAGGTCAGCATGCCCAGCGCCAGCACATCCACCTTCATCATGCGCAGCGTGTCAATGTCGTCCTTGTCCCATTCAATGAAGAAGCGGTCCTCCATCGTGGCGGGCCCCACCGGCACGCATTCATCCAGCCGGTCCTGCGTCAGCACAAAGCCGCCCACATGCTGTGAGAGATGGCGTGGAAAGCCCGTCAGCTCATTGGCGAAGCGCACTGCCTGGGCCACCACGGCGTTTTCGGGGTCAAGATCGCCCTGCCGCACCTCGCGGTCCTTCAGGCTGCGGCCCCAGCCGCCCCACACGCTGGAGGAAAGCCGCGCCGTGATGTCTTCGGTGAGGCCGAACACCTTGCCCACCTCGCGGATGGCGCTGCGCGGCCGGTAGCAGATCACCGTGGCCGCCAGGGCCGCGCGGTGGCGGCCATAACGCGCATAGATGTTCTGGATCACTTCTTCGCGCCGCTCATGCTCGAAGTCGACGTCAATGTCCGGCGGCTCGCGCCGTTCCTCGCTGATGAAGCGTTCAAACAGCAGGTCCACCTGCATCGGGTCCACCGCCGTGATGCCCAGCACATAGCACACCGCCGAATTGGCCGCCGAGCCGCGCCCCTGGCACAGGATGCCGCCCGCCTTGGCAAAGCCCACAATGTCATGCACGGTGAGGAAATAGGGCGCAATCTCCATCTTGCCGATCAGCCGCAACTCCTTTTCCAGCACCGCCTTGATCTTGCCGGGGATCACGCCGCCATAGCGCTGCTCCGCCCCGGCCCAGGTGATTTCTTCAAGATGCGCCTGCGCCGTCTGGCCCTTGGGCACGGGCTCTTCGGGGTAATTGTATTTGATCTGGTCAAGCGTGAAGCGGATCATCCCGGCAAGGCGCAGGGTTTCGCTGACAGCTTCGGGCGCATCGGCAAACAGCGCCATCATTCCGGCGGCGGGCTTCAGGTGCCGCTCGGCATTCACTTCCAGCAGCCGGCCCGCCCCATCAAGGCTCACATGCGCGCGGATGCAGCTCACCACATCCTGCAAGGCCCGCCGCTCCGGGCAATGATAGAGCACGTCATTATGCGCCAGCAGCGGAACGCCCGCCTCCCGCGCCAGTTTCTTCCAGCGCTTGAGCAGGCGCGCATCATCGCCGCGCAACAGCTGGCATGCGCCCAGCCACAGCCGCCCCGGCGCAACCTTTTTCAGCGCGGCCAAGACAGGTGCGACACTTTCATGCCTTGGCCTGGGCCGCACCGCTTCAAACACGGGGGCGGCCTCATCGCCCATCGCCGCATTCCAGAATTTCTGTGCCTGCGCTTCTGCCGCAACACCCGGCTGGGCCAGCGGCGGTAGCACCACCAAAAGCAGGCCCTCCTGCCAGGCCAGCAAATCCCCAAGCCCGAGGCGGCAGTCACCCTTCGGCGCGCGCAGCTTGCCAAGGCTGAGCAGGCGGCACAGCCTGCCATAGGCGGCGCGGTCGGCAGGATAGGCGAGGATGTCCGGCGTGCCATCGGCAAACACCAGCCTTGCCCCCACCAGCAGGCGCGGCTTCGGCTCCGGCAGTTCCTGCAAGGCCGCATGGGCCCGCACCACCCCGGCCAGCGTGTTGTGGTCGGCAATGCCAATCGCCGCAAGGCCAAGGGCCTTGGCCTGCTCCACCAGCTCAGACGGGTGCGAGGCACCTTGCAGGAAGGAATAATTCGTGGTCACCGCCAGTTCGGCATAACGGGTCATCGCTGCCGGCCCTCACGCGAAAAGCCCATGCACAAACCAGCGCGCAGGTTCTGGCGCGGCTTCGCAGAACAGCCAGAAGCGCCGCCCGTCATCATCTTCGGCGCGGTAATAATCGCGCGCCGCGCCAGCGTCCGCTCCGCGCCACCATTCCAGCGCGATGCGCTCCGGCCCCTCCCACTGCCGCAAGCGGTGCACCGCCCGCCGCCATGTCAGGCGCAAGGGCTCCTGCATCACCTCGGCAAGCTCGGGCGGCGCCAGCAATCGCAACGGGCGGCAAGGCGCTTCTCCTGCCGCGCGTAGGTCCGGCCACGTGGCGGGCAGGCCTTGTGCCTCTTGTGCGGGGGTGCTGCGCCAGGCTTGCTCCGGCACATGGGTGTCCTGCGGCTCAAGGCGCAAAAGCTTCCCGCGCCCAAAGCGCGCTGAAAGCTGGTCGATGAGGAAGCGGATATCGCCTTCCGCCCGCGCGTCTTCCTCAAGCCCTGCCCGCTCTTCGCGCCAGCGCTCCACCCGCGTGGCATGCAGGCGGATGAGGTCAAAGCCAAAGCCGGGGTCCAGCGGGTCGGCCAGCGCCGCCAGCCGCTCCTGGAACAGCCGGTCCAGCATCTGCGCCTCGCGTGTTGGCCCGGCGGTTTCAATGCCGATGCGCCGGGTTGCCCCATCGGCGCGGAAGAAGCTGGCCGCAACCTGCCGCGCGCCCGCGCCATCCTGCTCCAGCCAGGCACACAGCTTTTGCGCCAGCCCCAAAAGGCTGGCGCGGATCACCTCCTGGGTGATCACCGGCACCGCAAAGTTCTGCGCCAGCCAATAATCCGGCTGCGGCGGGCGCGGTGAAATGGGTGAGGCTTCCATGCCGCAAATCTCATCCAGCGCTGCCAGCGTGCCGGCGCCAAAGCGCGCGGTGATTTCGGCCCGCTTGCGGCCGGCCGCCTGTGCCAGGGTTTTAAGCCCGGCGCGGCGGAAGGCATGGGTGACAACCGCATCCAGCGCCAGGGCCTCAATGGGCAGGCAAGAGATGGCGGCGCGCTCTTCTCCGGGCGGAACGATGCAGCCATCCTTGTGCCGCGCCAGGGCACGCGCCGCCCGCGCCGTTCCGGCAATGGCGCCCTGCACGCCGAACCCTGTGGCCCGCAGGCTGGCGAGAATGTGGCCCAGCAGTGCAGCCTCGCCGCCAAACAGATGCGCCGCGCCGGAAACATCCAGCAGCAGGCCTTGCGGGGCTTCCACCGCCACCAGCGGCGTGAACCGGTCACACCAGGCGGCCAGCCGCATCAACAGCGCATCATCAGCGGCAATGTCCTGTGGCACCACGCGCAGCTCCGGCACCATGGCGCGGGCATTGGCCAGGGCCTGCCCCGGCATCAGGCCCAGCCGCGCGGCGGCAGCGTCAACAGCCGCCAGCCGCAAGGCATTTTTCTCGCGGGCCGCCACCACCAGCGGCGGTGCGCCGGGCGCCGCGGCCTCACGCCGCTGCAGCCTGTCTGTCGCCAGCCGGGCAAACCACAGCGCCAAAAGCCGCCGCCTGATCCTTGAAGCACCCATCATCACAACTCCACGCCACAACCCACTGTCCCGTCCGCCCCTGCCGGTTGCGGATCAGGCTCACATCAAAAACCGGCTGCCCCCAGTCTTCATCACTCCGCGCCGAAGCCGCGGCCCGCGCCAGCCAGCGTGTCTCCGCCGCGCTGGCTTCCGGCGGCGCATTGAAGCGCAGCAACAGGGCCGGAACCTGCCGCTGTGCCGAAGCCAGAACCAGCCTGCGGCTGGCCGTGAGATCGAGAATCTTCGGCGTGCCTGCCAGTTCGATGATCACCCCGCCCAGGGCGCCGCAGCGCAGGCCATCACCCGCCGCCCGCAGCGCCTCTTCCGCCGAAGCCGCATGCAGCAGCAGCAGCCGCGCCGGATCAATGCCGAAGTCTTTAAGCCCCGTGGCGCAAGGCGCGCCAAATTCACGGGCGGAAAAATCCTGCCGGATCCACAACAGCGGCCGCGCCCCGCCAAGCCGGCAGGCCAGCCCCAGCGCAAAGCCGGTGGCCGCCGCCTCATGCCCGGCCGGGCCGAACACCTCATGCAAGGCGCCGCGCCGCAAGCCGCCGCCCAGAAAGCCATCCAGGCCCGCAGGCCCAAGGGCCAGCCGCGCGCCGGGCGCGGCAAGGCTCTGGGTGGGAATGTCAAAAGAGGAAGGCATAAATTCATACAAGAACAAAACAGGAACAATGTCAACCGGAGTCTTTTCCGCCCCAATCCACCCAGCCCCTTCGCCTCGCGCGCACAATCGTGTAGGGCAGGGGCCCATCCAAGGCGGAAGATCATGCCCCTCACCACCAAAGCCGAAGCGCTGGCCCGCCCGCGCCAATTCCTGACGCAGCTGTTTGAAACCGCCGTGGCCGCTTCCACGCCCAAGGATGGCATGAAGGCCCACCTGCCCGTCCCGCCCAAGGGCCGCACCATCGTGGTGGGGGCCGGCAAGGCGGCAGGCGAAATGGCCATTGCCTTCGAAGAGCTTTGGCCCCACCCGCTGGAAGGGGCAGTGGTTTCCCGCCATGGCAGCACCGCAAGGCCCGCCCGCCTGCGCCTGCTCACCGCCGCCCATCCGGTGCCGGACCAGGCCGGGCTTGAGGCCGCCGAAACCCTGCTCAAGCTGGTGCAGGGCCTGAGTGCCGATGATCTCGTCATTGCCCTCATCTCCGGCGGCGGCTCCGCCCTGCTGCCTGCCCCCGCCGCAGGCCTCACCTTGCAGGACGAGATGGAGCTGAACCGCATCCTCCTCGAATCAGGCGCACCCATCTCGGCCATGAATGCCATCCGCAAGCAATTCTCGCGCATCAAGGGCGGCAGGCTGGCGCAGGCCGCAAGCCCCGCCCGCGTGGTGACCTTCGTGGTCTCGGACATTCCGGGCGATGTTCTGCCGCTGGTGGCCAGCGGCCCCACCTTGCCGGATGAAACCACCAAGGCCGATGCCGAAGCCGCCCTGGCCAACCACAACATTGTGCTGCCGGAAAAGCTCAAGGCCTTCCTCGCCACGGCACCGCAAGCCCCCCGGCCATCGGATGCCGCCTTCCGGAACCATGAAGTGCATCTCGTGGCCTCGGCCGCGCGCTCGCTTCAGGCTGCCGCAAAAGCCTCCGCCGCGCTGGGCATTCCGGCCCATATCCTCTCTGACGCCATCGAAGGCGAAACCCGCGACATCGCCAAGATGCATGCCGCCATGGCGCTGAGCGTGAAGCGCACAGGCCAGCCCTTCACCGCGCCCTGCCTCATCCTGTCCGGCGGTGAAACCACCGTGACCATCGGCCCGCAAGGCGCTGGCAAGGGCGGGCGCAACAGTGAGTTCCAGCTTTCCTTTGCGGCCAGCATCGCCGGCGCGCAGGGCATTCATGCCCTGGCGGCGGATACTGACGGCATTGACGGCAGCGAGAACAACGCCGGCGCCTTTGCCGATGGCGCCACCATCGACGCCATCAAGGCCAAGGGGGCAGACCCCGCCCGCCTGCTCATGGCCCATGACAGCTGGACGGCGCTCAACCACGCCGGCAACATTTTCGTCACCGGCCACACCGGCACCAATGTGAACGATTTCCGCGCCATCCTGATCACCGGATAGGTGCCGCCCCTCAGGCCTGCAGCTTGCGCACTGCCTCGGCCCAGCCGGCAAGCTTTTTTGCGCGTGCCTCTGCCTTCATCTTGGGCTTGAACTGCTTCTCGCGCCTCCAGCGCTTGCCATAGGCCTCCGGCGCGGGCGCCAGGCCGGCCTGCAGGCCCGCCAGATAGGCCGCCCCAAGTGCCGTGGTTTCAAGAACCTGCGGCCTGTCCACCGGTGCGGCCAGAATGTCGGCCAGCGCCTGCATCGTCCAATCCGAGGCCGTCATGCCGCCATCCACCCGCAAGATGGTTTGCGAGCCATGCGGCCAATCCTTCTTCATCGCGTCCAGCAGATCGGAAGTTTGATAGCACACCGCCTCCAGCGCCGCCCGGGCCAGCTCCTTGCGCGTGGTGCCGCGCGTCAGGCCGAAAATGGCGCCGCGCGCTTCCGGGTTCCAATAGGGTGCCCCAAGGCCAACAAAGGCCGGAACCAGATAGACCTGCTGGGCCGCATCTGCCGCCTTGGCCAAGGCGCCGGACTCCGAGGCCTTCTTGAGCAGCCCAAGGCCATCGCGCAGCCATTGCACGGCAGCCCCCGCAATGAAGATCGCCCCTTCCAGCGCATAGACGCGCTTGCCGTTCAACTGATAGGCAATGGTGGTGAGCAGCCGGTTCTTTGAGGCCACCGCTGTCCCACCCGTGTTGAGCATGGCAAAGCAGCCCGTTCCATAGGTGGATTTCATCATGCCCGGCGCAAAGCAGGCCTGGCCGATCAGCGCGGCATGCTGGTCCCCCGCCACGCCGCGGATGGGAATGGCGGCCCCCAGCAGGCGCTTCTCGGTGACGCCAAAATCCGCCGCACAATCTTTCACTTCGGGCAGCAGCGCGCGCGGGATGTTCAAAAGGCGCAGGAGTTCATCATCCCACTCGCCCGTGTGAATGTTGAACAGCAGCGTGCGCGAGGCGTTGGTGGCGTCGGTGGCATGCACCTTGCCGCCGGTCAGCCGCCAGATGAGAAAACTGTCAATGGTGCCAAAGCACAGCTCGCCCGCTTCAGCCCGCGCCCTCGCACCCTTGATGGTGTCAAGCAGCCAGGCCAGCTTGGTGCCGGAGAAATAGGGGTCAAGCAACAGCCCCGTCTTGGCGGTGAATGTGCCTTCAAGCCCGCGGCCCTTGAGGCTGGCGCAGATTTCCGCTGTGCGCCTGTCCTGCCACACAATGGCCTTGTGCAACGGCCTGCCTGACTTGCGCTCCCACAGCACCACGGTTTCCCGCTGGTTGGTGATGCCCAGTGCGGCAATATCTGCCGCCTTGGCTTTTGCCTTCTTGACCGCCACCCTGCAGGTTGAAAGCACAGAGTCCCAGATCTCCTCCGGATCATGCTCCACCCAGCCGGGGGCCGGATAATATTGCCGGAACTCTTTCTGGGCAGTGGCCTTTGGTTTCAAGGCGCCATCAAACACAATGGCGCGTGAAGATGTGGTGCCTTGGTCAATGGCAAGGATAAGCTTTGGCATGGAGGGGGCCTCTGGAATTCAACACTGGCAATTGTGCATGCCTTGGCGCCGCTGTCCAGCGCCTCACGCCTTCAGCCGCGCCGCATGCCAGCCGATGTGCTCGGCCATGAAGGTGGAGATGAAGAAATAGGAATGGTCATAGCCCTCCTGCATGCGCAGGGTGAGGGGGATGCCGGCCTTCTTGCAGGCGGTATCCAGCAACTCAGGCTTCAACCCGTCCTTGAGGAAGGGGTCTGCCGTGCCCTGATCCACCAGCAGCGCGCCAACCCGCGCGCCATCCTCAATCAGCGCGACCGTGTCAAAGGCGCGCTGTGCCTTTTCATCAGTGCCAAGATAGGCGCTGAGCGCCGGGGCCGACCAATCGGCCAGCATCGGATGGGTAATCGGTGCGAAGGCCGAAACCGAACGGTAGCGCCCGGGGTTTCTCAGCGCGGCCACCAGCGCGCCATGCCCGCCCATGGAATGGCCAAAGATGGATTGCCGCGTCATGTCCGCGGGAAAATGCTGGGCCACAAGCGCCGGCAGTTCCTGAGTGACATAGGAGAACATCTGGTAATTCCTGGCCCAAGGCGTCTCAGTGGCGTCCACATAGAAGCCGGCCCCGCAGCCCATCTTCCAATTGTCCGGCACATCGGCCACGCTTTCGCCGCGCGGGCTTGTGTCCGGGCACACGATGATCACGCCATGCTCCGCTGCCGCCTTGCGGTATTCACCCTTCTCCATCACATTGGCATGGGTGCAGGTGAGGCCGGAGAGATACCACAGCACCGGCAGCCTGGTGCCCGGCGCGTGCGGCGGCACGAAAACCGCAAAGGTCATCGCGCAGGCGCAAGCCGCGCTCTGGTGCGTATAAACGCCCTGCACGCCGCCAAAGCTCTTGGCGGTTGATTTGGTTTCAAGGGTCATCATGGCCTCGCAATAAAAAGCGGCCGGAAGCAGGCTGCCTCCGGCCGCGTTGTCTCAATTCAATCAGCTCTCGCGGTAAGCGCCGGATTTCTTGGCGGCGCAAGTGGCGAGATAATCCATCAGGCCGGGGTTCAGCGCATCATAGGGCTCCAGCCCCAGCTGCTTCAGGCGCTTGCGGATCACCGGCATCTTGGACGGCGGAACACCGCTCTCGATCACCGAGGAAACGAAAGCCGCAAAGCCGGGCGGAGACCAGCCCTTGTCCTTGGACAGTTCAGTGTGGATGAAGCTCAGGCCCTGGAACGGGTGGCCTTCGCGCTTCACCGGCCCATACATGTGCGCGCCGCAGCCCGTGCAGGCATGGCGCAGGATCACGGCGTTTTCATCCACCACCTTGAGCTTGTGGCCGTTCTGCACCACTTCCACCTTGTCAGTGGGGGCAACGGCAACGATCGAGAAGATGGCGCCTTCCGGTTTCCAGCACTTGGTGCAGCCGCAGGCGTGGTTATGCGCCGACTGCGCCGAGATCTTCACCACCACCGGGTCACTGGCGCAATTGCAGGTGAGCGTGCCACCGGCAAAGCCCTTCTTGGCTGACTTGGCAAAGCCATGGTCAAGCCCGGGGTGCAGCGCGATGGATGGCGCGCTGGCCCGCCTGGCAGCTTTTTTCTTCGCCGCCTTTTTCACTTTCTTCGCCGCCTTCTTTGCCATGTCCCTTTTCTCCCTTGAATGGTTGAACTGGCCTACAGGATTTCAGAAAATCACCACGCTGCGGATCGACTTGCCTTCATGCATCAACTCGAAGCCCTTGTTGATGTCCTCAAGCGGCATGGTGTGGGTGATCATCGGGTCAATCTGGATTTTGCCGTCCATGTACCAATCGACGATCTTGGGCACATCGGTGCGGCCGCGGGCACCACCAAAGGCCGTGCCTTTCCAGGTGCGCCCCGTGACCAGCTGGAATGGGCGCGTGGAGATTTCCTGGCCAGCGCCCGCCACGCCGATGATGATCGATTGGCCCCAGCCGCGGTGCGAGGCTTCCAGCGCCTGGCGCATCACCTTCACATTGCCGGTGCAGTCAAAGGTATAATCCGCGCCGCCGATCTGGTCTGCGCCGCGCTTGGTCATGTTGACGAGATGGGCCACCACATCGCCCTGGATTTCGCCTGGGTTGACGAAATGCGTCATGCCGAAACGCGTGCCCCATTCCTTCTTGTTGTTGTTGAGGTCCACGCCAATGATCATGTCGGCGCCTGCAAGCTTCAGGCCCTGGATGACATTGAGGCCAATGCCACCGAGGCCGAACACCACGGCGGTGGCACCCTGTTCCACCTTGGCGGTGTTGATCACAGCGCCAATCCCGGTGGTGACACCGCAGCCGATATAGCAAATCTTGTCGAAGGGGGCCTTCGGGTTCACCTTGGCCACGGCGATTTCCGGCATCACCGTATAGTTCGAGAAGGTCGAGCAGCCCATGTAGTGATGGATCTTCTGGCCCTTGTAGGAGAAGCGCGACGTGCCATCCGGCATCAGGCCCTGGCCCTGGGTTGAACGGATCGCCGTGCACAGGTTGGTTTTCCGTGACAGGCAGGAGGGGCACTCGCGGCATTCCGGCGTGTAGAGCGGGATCACATGATCGCCCTTCTTCACCGAGGTGACGCCGGGGCCGACATCGACAACAACGCCGGCACCCTCATGGCCGAGGATGGCCGGGAACAGGCCCTCAGGGTCAGCGCCTGAAAGCGTGAATTCATCGGTGTGGCAGATGCCCGTGGCCTTCACCTCAATGAGAACCTCACCCGCCTTTGGCCCTTCCAAATCCACCTCAACGATTTCCAGTGGCTTGCCTTTTTCAAAGGCCACAGCGGCGCGCGTCTTCATGTTTCTTCCCGTTGTTATTGTTTGTACATAACGACTATCTCACAGCTCTTAACTCTTGTCCATGTGGTGAGGAACGCGCCTCGGAAAATCCTAACTGCCGCAAAATCAAATCATGGTTTTGCGACGGCACCGCGTCGCCTAATGCTCGGCCCTTGCATCTTGGCGGCTTTGCGCCAAGCTGCCGCTGCCAGCGGAAAGGGGTTTGTGCATGTCTGTCGAGAAGGTTGAGACACTGATCATCGGGGGCGGCCAGGCCGGCCTCGCCATGAGTGAGCATCTCGGCAAGCGCGGCCATTCGCACCTCATCGTTGAACGCCACCGCATCGCCGAGCGCTGGCGTACCGAACGCTGGGATTCGCTGGTCGCCAACGGCCCCGCCTGGCACGACCGCTTTCCCTCCCTCGCCTTTGCCGGCATCAGCCCAGACAGCTTCGCCACCAAGGACCGCATCGCCAGCTACATGGAAGAATATGCCAAGCAGATTGGTGCTCCCATCCGCTGCGGCGTGGAGGTGACGGCCCTGCACCAGAAGCCCGATGGCCGGGGCTTCCGCGCTGAAACGGCAAACGGCGTCATTGAAGCCGGCAATGTGGTGGTGGCCACCGGCCCGTTCCAGAAGCCGTTGATTCCTGCCGTCATCCCGGCCGAGGCTGGCCTGATGCAGATCCACTCTGCCCAATACCGCAACCCATCGCAGCTGCCGCAAGGAGCGGTGCTGGTGGTGGGAGCCGGTTCCTCGGGCGTGCAAATCGCCGATGAGCTGCAGCGCGCGGGCCGCAAGGTCTATCTCTCGGTCGGCCCGCACAACAAGCCGCCACGGAGCTATCGCGGCAAGGATTTCGTCTGGTGGCTGGGCGTGCTCGGCCAATGGGATGCCAAGACCCCGGGCCCGGACATGGAGCATGTGACCATCGCGGTGAGCGGCGCACGCGGCGGCCACACCGTGGATTTCCGCCAGCTGGCGGCAGATGGCATGACGCTGGTTGGGATGGCGGGCCAATACCGGAACGGCGTGCTCGAAATCCGGCCGGACCTCGCCAAGAACATCCGCCGCGGCGATGCCGATTACCTTTCCGTGCTGGATGCCGCCGATGCGTATGTGAAAGCGGCAGGCCTCGACCTGCCGGAAGAGCCAGGTGCCAGGGCCATGCTGCCGGATCCCGCCTGCATGACCAATCCGGTGGGCGAACTTGATTTCGCCAAGCTGGGCATCACCTCAATCATTTGGGCCACCGGTTATGCGCTGGATTATGGCTGGCTGAAGCTGGATGTTCTGGATGCCAAGGGCCGCCCCCGCCATGAGCGCGGCGTGTCGGTGGTGCCGGGGCTTTATTTCCTCGGCCTGGCCTGGCTGTCGCGCCGCGCCTCACCCTTCATCTGGGGCGTGTGGCATGATGCGGAATACCTCGCCTCCCAGATCGTCAAATAGCACGCCTCACGCTTCATCCGGCGCCAGTTCCGTCACTTCGCGGCGGAAGGAAAGGGCATCGCCTTTGTCGGGTTCATCAAGCTCGCGTGCATAGCGGTGGCCGGCATAGGTGGCCCAGGCAATCGGCCCAGGCGCTGCCGCATCGCCAATGAGCGAAACGGATTTGATCCCCGCATCGCGCCAGTCCGGCTCACGCGCCTTCAGCGCATGGTAAAGCCCATCCTCGCTCACCCGGGCGGCCACCATCACCACGGCGTCGCAAGTAAATTCGCTCAGTGCCCCGGTATAGGAGCAATTGCTTTCAACACTGCCGCTTCTCACCGCGGTGAGGCCACGGTTGAGGATGATCTTGACGCCGCAGTCCGCAAGACGGCGGTGAATGGCGCCTTGTTCAAGAGTGTTGCGCGTCCAGTCCGACACAAAGGCGGCAGGCGTGAGCAAAGTCACGTCACAGCCCTTCCGCGCCAGCAACTCGGCGATCACCCCGCCCATGTAGTAGTGGTCATCATCATAGACCACCACCTTGCCGCTTGGCAGGCGGCCTTCCATGATGTCATCGGGCGTGAACAGTGGCATCGCGCCGTCCATCGGCGGCGGCACCACATGCTGCCGCGCCACGCCGTCGCGCCGCCAGGTGGAGCCGGTGGCGATCACCACATGCTCAAAGCCGAATTCCAGAATCGCGGCCGCATCCAGCCTGCTTTCGGGGTAGATCTGCACATTGTTGCGCTGGCCAAGCTGATACTGACGGTAATCCACCACCCGGCCCCAGGCCGAAAGGCCGGGCAACAGCCGTTCGCGCGCCACGCGCCCGCCGATGTCCTTGCGGGCCTCGGCAATGGCCACGTCATAACCGCGCAAGGAAAGGGCGCGGCCCGCCTCCAGGCCTGCCGGGCCGGAGCCCACGATGAGAACCGACTTGCTCGGCCCCTTGGTGTTCATGCGCTCCGGGTGCCAGCCCTTGCGCCATTCTTCCATGAATGTCGGGTTCTGTGTGCAGCGCGAGATCGACATGGTCATGTCCCCGGTAATGCACATGTTGCAGCCGATGCATTCGCGGATGTCTTCAATGCGCCCCTGCTCGATCTTCTGGGGAATGAAAGGGTCGGCGATTGAAGGCCTTGCCGCCCCGATGAAATCCAGCGTGCCTTGCCGCACCATGCGCACCATCACATCCGGGCTGGTGAAGCGGCCAACGCCCACCACGGGCCGCGAGGTGAGGGCCTTGATGCCCTTGACCAGCGCTTCTTGCGCCGCCTCTTCCTTGAAGCGTGAAGGCCCGGAACATTCATCCCACGAGCCTTGCGCCAGATCCCAGCAATCCGGCAATTCGCTGTTCATGGCGATGAAGTCCCGCAACTCGGCATTTGAAAAGCCCAGCGCGCCAATGCTTTCATCCAGCGAGACACGCATGGTCAGCGCCATGCTGCCGCCCACCGCCTCGCGCATGTCGGCCACCACCTCGCGCGCAAAGCGCGAGCGGTTTTCAAGCGAGCCGCCATATTCATCGCGGCGCTGGTTGGTGGCGCGACTCAGGAAATGCTGGAAAATGCCAAAGCCATGCGCGCCATAAAGGCAGATGATATCAAAGCCCGCCAAGCGCGAACGCTTCGCGGCATTCACAAACCAGCGGCGCAAGTTCCGGATGTCGGTCTTGTCCATCGCCCGCGCCTGAACCGGGTCATTGGTGAAGGTGCGGATTGGCAGCGCCGTGGGCGCCAGCGGCACTTCCTTGGTGTAGAAGTTCGGGCCGTTGATGCCGGAATAGGCCAGCTGAATGCCGGCCAGCGCGCCATGGGTCTTCATCTTTTCCGACATGCGGCGCAGGGCGGGAATGTCCTGGTCCTCCCACAGCCGCAATTCGATGAAGGGTGTGATCTCGGAGGTGTGGTGCATCTCCGTCTGCTCGGTGAAGATCACACCCCAGCCGCCCTCCGCCTTGATGCCGCGCATGGTGGCGGCAGCCGAAGGGTCGCGGTATCCCCCGCCATTGCAATGCGGCACCTGGTAGAACCGGTTCTTCGCCTTCAGCGGGCCAATGGCCACGCTGTCAAACAGGATGTCATACCGTGCGTCACGCATTCGTCATTGCTCTCCACCCGCGCAATCAAACCTCCGAGCTAAAGCCCAGCCGCGCCGCCGGGTAAAACAGGCTTTGCATAAGCCATGCTTCAGCTTTGCCTAAGCCTCAGGCAAATTGCGCGATGAGCCGTGAAAGCCACGCCTCACCCAATTGCAATTGCTCCAGCTCGATGAATTCATCCGGCTGGTGCCCTTGTGCCATGGAGCCGGGGCCGCACACCACGGTGGCGATGCCAAGCGACGCGTAATAGCCGGCCTCGGTGCCGTAATCGACTTTCAACGTGCTGTTGCTGCCTGTGCTTTGCGCCACGGCCTGAACCGCAGGCGAATGCGCCGCAATGGCAAAGCCGGGATAGGCGTTGAGCCTGTTGAAGGTCACGCCGGCCGCCGGGTGCTTCAATGCGGCAACGGCCTCGCCCACTTCGCTTTCAATGCCGGCGATGATGGCATCAACGTCATCACCCGGCAGGTGGCGGCACTCAAACACCAGCCTTGCCGCATGCGGCACCAGGTTGACAGGCCCGCCCCCGGAGAGGGCGCCCACATGCAACGTGCTGTAGGGCACTTGATAGTCGGTGTCGCGGGCGCCGCTCTGGCGCAGCCGCGCTTGCGCGTTGCGGATGATGGAGACGGCATCGGCAGCAATGTGCAGGGCGTTGCAATAGAGCGGCGCCATGGCGGAGTGGCCGGGCGCGCCCTGGGCCAGCATCTCATAAACCACTTTGCCCTTGTGGCCGGTGGCGGGCGTGAGAAGTGTGGGTTCCCCCACCAAGCATAGGGCGGGCTTGCCCAAGAGCGGCGCCAGCCGGGGCAGCATGTCCCTGACGCCGGTGCACCCCACCTCTTCGTCATAAGAGAACACCAGCGTCAGGGGGCGTGTGCGTGGGGCTTCCGCGGCATCCAGTGCCGCGGCCAGTGCGCAAGCAAGAAAGCCTTTCATGTCTGCCGTGCCGCGGCCGAAAAGCCTTGTGCCGCGCTGGCTCATCACAAAGGGATCGCTCGCCCAGCTCTGGCCCTCGGCCGGCACCACGTCAGTATGCGCAGCCAGCAGCAATCCGCCCTCCACATTTGGCCCCAGCCTGGCCACCAGCCCGCACTTGGCGCCATCGGCGCTGGCAAGGCGTGTGCAGGCAAAGCCGCGCGGCGCCAGCAGCTCTTCGAGCCATGCGATCATGCCGAGATTGCTGGCGGCGCTCACCGTGGGGAAGGAGACAGCCTTGGCCAGCAGGGCAAGCACATCAGGCCTTGTCATGGTGTTGCGCCTTCGCGCGGCATCTTGAGGCCGGGCACGGCGCGGCTGCCGAGTTGTGCGCGCGCATGCTCCACAAAACGCCGCACCACCAGCGACGATTTCGCGCCATCTGAAAGCAGCAGGCCCAGCTTCATCGGCCGCACCGCGCCGGAAACCGGCACATGCCGCAGCGGCTTGCCATCCGGCGCAAGCTCCGAGGTGGGCCGGATATTGGCCAGCCCATAGCCAAAGCCATTGGCCACAAGCGATTGCATGGCGGCCATGTCGCGCGTCCGCTCCCCAATCAGCGGCTTCAACCTGGCGTGCTGGAACAGCGAGGTGAAATAGCTGGCGCTGACCGGCAGGTCGAGCAGCACCATCGGGTGTTGCGCCAGCTGCTTGAGGGAAACGCTCGCTTCCCGCGCCAGCGGGTGGCTGGGCGCAAACAGCGCATAGGGCGGCAGGTCCACCAGGCTGGCGAATTCGAGATCATGGGGAATGCTCAAGTCATAGGTCAGTGCCACGTCCAGCGTGGCGTTCTGGATGCCCTCGATCAGTTCCGTCTGGGTGCGCTCAAATTGGCGGAACTCGACGTCAGGGTTGGCGTCAGCGAACTTCCGGCGCAGCTGCGGCAGAACGATTTGCGCAAAGGTGAGAAGGCAGCCCACATGCAATGGCCCCTGCATCTTGCCGGTGATGTCGGCGGAAAGCGCATTGAGCTGCCGTGTCTCGCGCATCACATTGCGGGATTGCTCAAGGAATTGCTGGCCCGCCCGCGTCAGGCTGAGCGCATGGGCGCGCTTGCGCGTGAACAGCTGCAGCCGGAAGCCTTCCTCAAGCTGGGTGATGGCCGCCGAAATCGAGGGCGAGGAAACATTGAGCTGCCCCGCCGCCGCGGCAATGGAGCCATGGTCCGCAACCGCGATGAAATATTCCAGCTGGCGCAGCGTGAAGCGAAGCGGCATGGCGGTTCAGCGCCTCACCTGTCGCCGGCCACGCCGAAGGAAGGTGCCGCACCCGGCGCCAGCGCCCGCTGCACATAGGCATTGGCTTGCGGCTCATAGACATCAAGCGCGGCGCGCAAATCGGCAATGGGTGTGTCTGACCAATCCATCCGCAGGTCAATGAAGGGCCAGGAAAGCCTGTCCGCCACCTTGAGGCCCGCTGAATGAACGGGCCCGGCCTCGCCCCCTGCGGCAAGCCCTGCCTCCAGCGCCGCCATCAGCCGGTGGGCCAGTGTGCCCGCGGCCTTCTCGAAGGCCTTCACCATGAGCTCGGGAATGCTGGCGCTGGCGAGCAGATTGCCGCCCGCCGCGCAAGCCTCGCCTCGCGCTTCGCCCCAAAGGCCCAGCACATGGCTGCCGGAGTGAATGGCGGTCTGCCCTTGCCGGTCAACCACCAGGAGCTGGCGGTAACCGGCATGGGGATAGTCCTTCAAGACAAGCGCCAAAGCCTCTGCCGCGCTGCGCCCCTGCGCCAGCGCATCAAGCGTCAGTGGCCCAAGCTCCGGGTCGGTGATGTTCTGGCTGGCCACCGCGCCAATGGCCGCGCGCACATGGGCACAGCGTGCCGCCACGGCCGGCGAAGACGAGGAGATTGCCATGCCGAACTGGCCGCTCGTTTTGCATCTGGCAACGATGGAAAAGGTCATGGCGCGCCGCTCAATCCGGGATCACGGCCGTGGCGTCGATCTCGACGAGCCATTCCGGCCGCGCCAGCGCCACCACGGTAAGCCCGGTTGAGACCGGGAACACGCCCTTGAGATATTCGCCCATCACCCGGTAAACCGCCTCGCGGTGCCGCACATCGGTGAGATAGACGACAACCTTCACCACATGCTCCATCTTGCCGCCCGCCTCTTCCACCAGTTGCCTGATGTTTTGCATCACCTTGTGGGTCTGCTCCGCCGGGTCGTTGCTTGCGATGTTCTTGCCGGTGTCGAGGTCCTGCGGGCATTGGCCGCGCAGCCAAACGGTGCGCCCGCCGCGCGTCACCACCGCCTGGCACAGGTCATTGTCGAGATTCTGCTCAGGGTAGGTGGCCTTGGTGTTGAATTTGCGGATGCGGGTGTGCGCCATGTCTTTCTCCAGTTGCGGCCCTCTAGCGAGCGGGAAGGTTCAGCATGGCATGGCGCGGATTCACTGCCAACTGTCCTGATCCTCCAAAGCCATGTGGCCACGCGTGCCAAACAGCCAGGCGCGGAATTGCTCGGCCTCCGGTCGCGGGGCATGGCTGCGGCTGGCAGGCTCCACCAGGTAATAGGCGCTTTCGGCATTCACGGTGATGAGTGACAGCGCGATCAGCCGGTTGGCCTGCAGGTCATCCTCAATGATGGAAAGCGGACAAAGCGAAATGCCCTGTCCGGCCAGCGTGGCGGCGCGCAGCAGGTTGAAATCCTCAAAGATCGGCCCTTCGCCGAATTCAATTTTCTGCGGCGAGGCCTTCTTGAACCACTGTGTCCAGCCGCGCCTGTCTGTGTCGTGCAGAAGGCCCGCCTTGGCGATCTGCTGCGGCGTTTTCAACTCGCCCTGCAATTCGAGAAAGGCCGGGCTGCACACCGGCGCGCTGTCTCCGGCCAGAAAGCGCGTGGTGATGGCGTTGCGCAGCTCCAGCTTTTCCTGCGCATAGGTGATCGCCACATCCACTTCGTTGAAGTCAATCTGGTGGCCGTGAATGGCATAGATGATGCGCGTGTTGATCCCCGGAAACAGCGCCTTGAATTCCGACATGCGAGGAATGAGCCAGCATGTGGCCACAGAGGGAATGACGGCAATCACAAGCGTGTTGGACTTGGCGCCGGTGCGTGCCCGGCGGCAGGCGGTGTCCATTTCGGTGAAGATGGAAGTGAGCGAGCTTGCCAGTGTCAGGGCATGCGGCGTCAGCTTGGTGGCGTTGCCCTGGCGCTCGAACAGCGGGCTGCCAATCCACTCCTCCAGCAGCTTGATCTGGTGGCTCACGGCGGATTGCGTGACATGCAGTTCCGCTGCCGCGCGGGTGAAGGAACCAGTGCGGGCCGCAGCCTCAAAACTGCGAAGCGCATTTAGGGGCAGGGTGTCATTCATCGTGCATCATTAGAAAATCTAATCGAACGCATGAAACATCATCCTTTGACAAGGGTCAACAGGCAAATAACACTGCACCAATAAAGCGCGGAGGCCACGCGGGCTTCCGCAGGCAAAAACAACTAGGGAATAAAATTCATGAATCGTGAGCGGCTTCAAAACTATGTGGGCAATGGCGAGGCAGTCCAGCCCACCTTTTCGGCCAAGGAAATGCAGCGCCGCCAGGATGCCGTGCGCGGTGTCATGCGCGAGCTGAAGCTCGATGCCGCGCTGTTCACCTCCTATCACAACATCTGCTACCTCTCGGATTTCCTGTTCTGCTATTTCGGCCGCCGCTACGGCCTGGTGATCGACCACAAGGGTTCAACTTCAGTGAGCGCCGGCATTGATGGCGGCCAACCCTGGCGCCGCACCTTTGGTGGCAAGAACGTCACCTATACTGATTGGCAGAAGGACAATTATTTCCATGCCGTGCGCGGCCTCACCAAGGGTGTGAAGCGCCTGGGCATCGAGTTCGACCACATCAACCTCGACACCATGGCTCTGCTGAAATCCGAATTCCCCGACATGGAGTTTGTGGACATCGCCCAGCCGGCCATGCGCCTGCGGATGATCAAGTCGGAAGAAGAAATCGCCCACATCACCAAGATGACGCGCATCGCCGACATTGGCGGCGCGGCCTGCTGCGAGGCCACCAAGGTGGGCGTGCCGGAGCATGAAATTGCCCTGCATTCCACCGCAACCATGGTCCGTGAGATTGCCAAGGTCTGGCCGCATGGCGAGCTGATGGACACCTGGACCTGGTTCCAGTCCGGCATCAACACCGACGGCGCCCACAATCCGGTGACCAGCCGCAAGCTGGAGCGCGGCGATATCCTCAGCCTCAACTGCTTCCCCATGGTGGCTGGCTACTATGTGGCGCTGGAGCGCACGTTGTTCTGCGAAACCGCAACGGATGAAAACATCCGTCTCTGGGAAATCAACTGCAAGGTTCATGACCGCGGCAAGGAACTCCTGAAGCCCGGCAACAAGTGCTCCGACATCGCCAAGGAGCTGAATGACATCTATGAGCAGCACCAGCTGCTGCAATACCGCTCCTTTGGTTATGGCCACTCCTTCGGCGTGCTCTGCCACTATTACGGCCGCGAGGCTGGCCTTGAGCTGCGCGAGGATTGCCACACGGTTCTGGAGCCGGGCATGGTGATTTCCATGGAGCCGATGATCACCGTTCCCAACCACTTGGCGGGCGCGGGCGGCTACCGCGAACATGACATTCTGGTCATCACCAAGGACGGCAATCGCAATATCACTGGACATCCCTATGGTCCGCAACACATGATCATCAAGTAAGAGGGGAGGAAACAGTGGATGCCATTGCCGCGCGCAAGCTTCACGAAGTTCCGGGCAGGGCTGGCATCAGCCTTGCATCAGAATCCCCCAGTGTCAGGGAGAAGGTGATGGCCGATCAGACCCATCTGGTGAAGTTTGAGCATGTTCAAAAAAGCTATGATGGTGTTTCGCTGGTCGTCAAGGACCTGAACCTCGACATCGCCAAAGGTGAGTTTCTCACCATGCTGGGGCCTTCGGGCTCCGGCAAGACCACCACGCTGATGATGCTGGCGGGCTTTGAGCCCGCCACCCATGGCGAGATCTGGCTGGCCGGAAAACCCATCAACAATGTGCCGCCGCACAAGCGCGGCATCGGCATGGTTTTTCAGAACTATGCCCTGTTTCCACACATGACGGTGGCGGAAAATCTGGCATTCCCCCTCACCGTGCGCAACCTGGGCAAGGCCGACATTGAGGCCAAGGTGCGCCGCGCGCTGGACATGGTGCAGCTGCAGGGCTTCGATGGCCGCAGGCCGGGCCAGCTTTCGGGCGGCCAGCAGCAGCGCGTGGCCGTGGCCCGCGCTTTGGTTTTTGAGCCTGAGCTCGTACTGATGGATGAGCCCTTGGGCGCGCTCGACAAGCAGCTGCGCGAGCAGATGCAATTCGAGATCAAGCACCTGCATGAGCGCCTGGGCGTCACCGTGGTCTATGTCACCCATGACCAGACCGAAGCCCTCACCATGTCAGACCGGGTGGCCGTGTTCGACAAGGGCATCATCCAGCAGCTTTCAACAGCGCAAGAGCTGTATGAAAAGCCGGTCACCGCCTTCGTGGCCCAGTTCATCGGCGAGAACAACCGCTTCCACGGCGTGATCGCCTCCTCAAAGGGCGGGCAATGCGAAGTGGCGCTGCAAGGCGGCGAAAAGATCAAGGCCGTTAATGTGCTGGGCGGTGCTGTGGGCAGCAAGACCTGCCTGTCCATCCGCCCGGAGCGCGTTGACATCAATCCGGCCGCCTCGGCCGAGAATGTCTTGCCCGCCGTGGTCAAGGAGCTGGTGTTCCTGGGCGATCACATGCGTGTGCGCCTCTCCGTGGCGGGAAATTCCGAATTCGTTGTCAAGGTGCACAAGCAGCCGCAGGGCGGCCTGGCGCAGGGGCAAAAGATCAAGATTGGCTGGCACGCGGAAGATTGCCGCGCGCTGGACGATAACTGAGGCGCGAGGCATCCGGTCAAGGCCGGCGGTGCGCGCCAAGGGGGGTAAGCTTGGAAATATCAAACGAGGAGAAGAATATGAAGAAATTTGCTACGGCCGTGATCGCGGCTTCCGCACTCTGTTCCGCCGCCGGGCTTGCCCGGGCGGGCGATTCGATCAACATCACCTCTTGGGGCGGTGCCTACCAGGACTCGCAGAAGAAGGCCTATTTCGAGCCTTACGTCGCCAAGGGCAACAAGATCACCGAAGCCGAATACAACGGCGAAGTGGCCAAGATCAAAGCCATGGTGGAAGCCAAGTCCATCACCTGGGATGTGGTCGACACCGACACCCCCACCGTGCTGCAGGCCTGCGCTGAAGGCGCCCTGGAAAAGATTGATTGGGGCAAGCTCGGCCTCGACAAGTCCAAGTTCATCGGCGGCGATCTCACTGAATGCGGCGTGCCTTCGATCGTCTATGGCACGGTGTTCGGCTATGACACCTCGAAGCTCAAGGATGGCCCCACCAAGGTCAATGACATCTTCGATCTGGCCAAGTTCCCCGGCAAGCGCGGCCTGCAAAAATCCCCGGTCATGAACCTGGAATGGGCGCTGATCGCTGACGGCGTGGCCAATGCCGACATCTACAAGGTTTTGGCCACCAAGGAAGGCCAGGACCGCGCCTTCAAGAAGCTGGATTCGATCAAGGCCAATGTCGTGTGGTGGGAATCGGGCGCTCAGGCCCCGCAGATCCTCGCTGACGGCCAGGTGGTCATGACCTCGGCCTGGAACGGCCGCCTGCAATCCGCCATCGACAAGGACAAGAAGACCTTCAAGATCGTCTGGGACCATCAGGGCCTGGATTGGGATTGGTGGACCATTGTGAAGGGCGCGCCGAACCTTGATGCCGGCTACCGCTTCGTCAGCTTCGCTTCCGCCCCTGGCCCGCAGGGCGACCAGACGAAGTACATTGCCTATGGCCCGGCCAACAAGGATGCGATTCCGAACGTCGATCCCAAGACCCTGCCGAACCTGCCCACCGCGCCGGACAACCTGAAGACAGCCTTCAACATCGACCCGCAATTCTGGGCCGACAATGGCGACGCGCTGCGTGAGCGCTTCAACGCCTGGCTGACCAAGTAACCCGTCAACCGCCGCCTCCGGGCTTCAATCCCGGGGGCGGCCATATCACGGTCATGAACATGAGCAGCGACACAATCATGCGTGCGGCAGATGGCACGCCCCTCAAGGCCAAGCTGGCCCAGAGCCTGCGGCGCGAACAGTTGCGCGCCATGGCGCTGATTGCGCCGCTCCTCATATTCATCCTGGCCAGCTTCCTCCTGCCCATCCTGATGATGCTGAAGAACGCGGTCTATGATCCCGACTTGCAGGACACGTTGCCCCGCACCTCGGCCCTGCTCGCCACTTGGGATGGCAAGGCCCTGCCGGAAGAGCCGGTGTTCGAAGCCTTCGCCGCCGAACTCAAGGCCGCCCAGAAGGAGCGCAACGCCGCGCTGATCGGCAAGCGCCTGAACTATGAGCTTCCGGCCATGAAATCCAAGGTCACTGTCACCGCCCGCAAGCTGGAAGCCGTGCAACAGGGGCCGTGGAAAGAGGCGCTCACCACCATCGATCCTGTCTGGGGTGACATTGAAACCTGGGCCACGGTGAAGCACGCTTCATCCACCTTCACGCCCTTCTACCTGCTCTCGGCGCTGGATTTGCGCCAGACCGCCGAGGGTGCCATCACCGCCGCCCCGGCCGAGCGCCAGATCTACCGCCAGATCATCATGCGCACCTTCCTGATCTCCACCTTGGTGACGGTGCTGACCCTGCTGCTCGGCTTTCCCGTGGCCTATTTCATTTCGATGCTGCCGCCGCACCAGGCCAACCTGCTGCTTGTCTTCATCCTGCTGCCGTTCTGGACATCGCTTCTGGTGCGAACCACCGCCTGGTCCATCCTGTTCCAGGATGGCGGCGTGATCACCCAGTTCCTGCATGTGTCGGGCATCACCTGGCTGCTGAATGCGCTTGGCCTTCTGCATGGGGAGCCGGCGCTGTTCAAAACCCGGCTGGCCACGGTGATTGCCATGACCCACATCCAGCTGCCCTTCACGCTGCTGCCGATCTATTCGGTGATGAAAACCATCTCGCCCAACTACATGCGCGCCGCGCGCTCGCTGGGGGCAACGCCGGTCTATGCCTTCATCAAGGTCTATTTGCCGCAAACCCTGCCGGGCATTGCCGCGGGCTGCCTGCTCACCTTCATCCTCAGCCTCGGCTATTACATCACGCCTGCACTGGTGGGCGGCCCCACGGATTCGATGATCGCCGGCTTTATCGACACATCGATGAACAATGAAGGCAACTGGGGCAAGGCCTCGGCGCTGGGCGCCATCCTCTTCACCGCCACACTCGTTCTCTATTATGTCTATAACCGCCTTGTCGGCATCGACAAGCTGAAGCTGGGGTAACCAGATGCCCGCGCCCGCCTATGCCACCCGCTCCGAGCGATTCGCCTATTGGTTCCTGCGCGCCTTTGTGGCGCTGGTGCTGCTGTTCCTGATCGCGCCCATCCTGGCGATCATGCCGCTGTCGTTCAATTCCGAATCCTTCTTCAGCTATCCCATGCCCGGCTATTCGCTGCGCTGGTATCAGGATTTCCTGGGCAATGAGCGATGGCAATCGGCGCTGCGCCTCAGCGTCCTCCTGGCGGTGCTCACCACCATTCTCGCCACCACGCTGGGCACCATGGCGGCCCTGGGCCTCTCTCGCTCGCGCCTGCCCGGCAAGGCCGCCATCATGGCTGTGCTGATTTCGCCCATGGTGGTGCCCGCCATCATTTCCGCGATTGCCATGTTTTTCTTCTATTCCAAGGTTGGCCTGACAGGAACCTTGCCGGGCCTTGTGCTGGCCCACACCGCGCTGGCCACGCCCTTTGTGGTGATCACCGTGACGGCAACTCTCACGTCGTTTGACTGGAACCTGATGCGCGCCGGCCTGAGCCTGGGGGCGGCCCCTTTCACCGTGTTCCGCCGCGTGGTTTTCCCGCTCATCATGCCGGGCATGATTTCAGGCGCGCTGTTTGCCTTCGTCACTTCTTTCGATGAAGTGATCGTGGTGATCTTCATCGCCGGGCCGGAACAGCGCACCCTTCCGCGCCAGATGTTCTCGGGCATCCGCGAGCAGATTTCCCCCACCATCACTGCTGCGGCCACCACGCTGATCCTGTTTTCCACCCTGATGCTCATCACCCTGGAGCTCCTGCGCCGCCGGGCGGAGCGCACCCGCCTCGCGGCCGTGCAGACGCATTGAGTCTCAGGCGCGCTTGCCCCGCGCGTGGAAAATGAAGCCGAGGAAATTGAGCAGCACTTGCGCGGCAAGAATGGCGGTGCTGCCGCTGTGGTCAAAGTCCGGCGCCACTTCGACAAGGTCGATCCCCACCACCTCATGGCGCTTGGCCAGCGCCTGCAGCATCTCCAGCACGTCGTAATAGAGAAAGCCGCCATGCGACGGCGTGCCCGTGCCCGCTGCAATGGAAGGGCAGAAGCCGTCAATGTCGATGGTGACATAGACCTTGGCCTTGGCGGGAATGCGCTCAATCACCGCCTTGGGCCCCAGCGCGCGCGCCTGCCGCACCGAGAGAATGTCTGAGCCCATGGCCCGCGCTGCCTCATAGCCTTCGCGCGCCGTGGAAGACACATTGCGGATGCCCACCTGAGTCAGCCCCGTGATGTAGCCCTTCTCCGCCGCGCGGCGCATCGGGTTGCCATGGCCGAAGCGCACGCCATGCCGCTCATCAACAAAGTCGAGATGCGCATCAATCTGGAAGATGTGGATATCCCCGCGCCCGGCAAAGGCCTCGATGCAGGGAATGTTGATCGAATGATCTCCGCCCAGCACCACCGGCAGCGCCCCTGCGGCGAGGATTTTCTCAACGCCCAGCCGGATGTTGGCGTGGCTCTTTTCGGTGTTGGTGTGGACGATGTCGGCATCGCCGATGTCAGTGATGCGCACCTCTGGCCCCAGATAGGTGGCGTCATCCTCATGGTCATAGGCCCCGGCATGGCCGAAGGAAAACAGCGTCGAGGCCTCGCGAATGGCGCGTGGCCCAAAGCGCGTGCCCGCCCGCCATTGCGTGCCCTGGTCAAAAGGCGCGCCGAGAACGGCCACATCGGCGGCAATGGCGTCCCAATCCGGCTGGTAGGGGCGCTTCCCAAAGGTTGAAATGCCGACGAAGGGCAGGTTCAACCGCCCCGATTCATAGCCATGCGCCATTGCTGCCTCATTTGATTGATTGGCCAATGAAAGCCGCGTTTGAGGCCCCGTCAAGGCCAGCTTGAGTTTTTTGCTTGTGACAGCGCCCATTTGCCGCTTGGCCCCATGCCGCACTTGGCCTTTGATGGGCCAAAGAGGCTGCAATGTCCGCACAAGAAATCAGGCTCAAGCCCGCTGCCGCGCGCAAACTCATCCTTGGCGCGTTGACAGGTGCTGGCGCATCGCCCGCCAATGTGCGCTATTTCACCGAAGCCATTCTCGATACCGAGCTTTCCGGCCTTGAAGGCCACGGCTTCTATTGGCTGCAATATTATTGCGCCCATTTGAAAAGCGGCAAGGTGGATGGCAAGGTGCGGCCCAAAGTGCAGAAACTTTCGCCCGTGGGCTTTCGCGTCGATGCGCGCGGCGGCTTCACCCATCCGGCGATTGAGGCGGGCTTTGAAAAGCTCATTCCGGCCGCAAGGAAATCCGGCATTGCCGGCATGGCGGTGTACAACTCCTACAATGCGGCCACTCTGGGCTATCACACCGGCCGGCTGGCCAAGGCGGGGCTGCTGGCCTTCGGCTTCACCAATGCCATGCCCATCATGGCGCCGGTGGGCGGCAGCATTCCCGTGCTGGGCACCAACCCCTTGTCCTTCGCCGTGCCGGGGGCAAAAGGCAAGATTGCCTTTCTCATTGATCAGTCTTCCTCGGCCGTCACATGGACGGCGGTGAAGCGCGCCGCCGAGGAGGGCCGCGAAATTCCCCTGGGCTGGGCGCTGGACAAGAAGGGCCAGCCAACCACTGATGCTGCCGCTGGCCTGGCGGGCTCCATCGCCCCCTCAGGCGGCTACAAGGGCTTCGGCATCGCCCTGATGGTGGAGGTGATGTGTGCCGCACTTGCTGGTGCGCTGCGCGGGCCGGAACAAGGCTCCTTCACCGAACAGGATGGCCGCATGGTGGGCTGCGGCCAGTTCTTCATCGCGCTGGAGCCCAAGATGTTTTCCGGCAGCACCTTTGACAGGCAGGTGAAGGCGTTGGCCAGGTCCATCACCAGCCAGAAAGGTGCGCGCCTGCCCAACGCAAGGCGTGAAGCCAGCATCAAGCGCCTCTCGAAAGAGGGCATCCCCATTCCCCGCGATCTCCACGGCATTCTGCAAAGCTATGTGAAACCATGACCCAGCCATTCCCCGCCCTGTTCCAGCCCCTGCAACTGCGCCACAAGACCTTGCGCAACCGCATCGTCTTCGGCTCCCACACCGCCAACATGGCCGAAGGCGGCCTGCCGGGAGAACGCCACCGCGGCTATTATGAAGAGCGCGCCCGCGGCGGTGCCGGCATGATTGTGGTGGAGCCAGTTCCGGTGCATCGCACGGGCGTTCTCACCCGCGGCAACTTCCTGCATTCTTCCGATGAAATCATCCCGCACTTCCGCAAGGTGACGGATGCTGTCCACGGCCATGGCGCGGTGATCTGCCACCAGCTCTATCACGTCGGCCAGCATGGCGATTTTGACAACAGCTTTGAGCCGAGCTGGTCACCCTCCGGCCTGCCGTCCTTCCATGATTCCGATGGCAGCCACGCCATGACCGAAAATGAGATTGAGGAAGTGATCGAAAGCTTTGTCCAGGCGGCGCGCCGCGCCAAGCAGGCGGGCTTTGATGGCATCGAACTCTTCGCGGCCTACAACGCGGTGATTGACCAGTTCTGGCTGCCCTTCAACAACCGCCGCGATGACAAATGGGGCGGCAGCCTCGAAAACCGCATGCGCTTTTCCCGCACCATCATGGAGCGCATCCGCAAGATGGCGGGGGATGATTTCATCATCGGCCTGGCAATCAGCATGGATGAGACCAACAAGGT
>JAGWTZ010000039.1 GCA_028868695.1 Alphaproteobacteria bacterium
GCCCACACATCGGTGACACCGATGAAGGCGCCAGCCACCTTCAGCGCCACGGGCGGGCGCATCACGGCGATTTCCGGGTCAAGGCCAACGATCAGCGTATCAGTGTGGTGGCGGGTGTGGCTCCAGCGCCAGCGCGTCGGGTTGCGCATGATCATGAAGCAGGCGATGTGATAGACCACGTCATTCATCCACGGCGTCTTGAAGGCGGTGCCGTGGCTGCACTCATGCCAGCGTGAATCGGTGGCCGAGCCATAGAGCACGCCGTAACAGGCCAGCGGAATGACCGCCCACCATGACGGCCAGATGTAAATGGCCCAGGCGGCGAACAGCACCATGGCGCCAAGCCAGATGATCGTGTCGCGGATGGCGGGCATGTCGGAGCGTTTCATCAGCGCTTTCATGTCGGCGCGCGAAACCTCCGAGTGATACCACTCCGCCGATTTCAGCCCGTGCTCAACTGCCAGCTTCGCATCCGGGCCCAGCATCCCGTAATCGCGCATTTGCATTTTCTGCTCCATGGAATAAATCCTCTATTTCGTGTCGAAGCTAGAAGCAACATTCTATTTCGGCAAGAAACCACGGAATTTATCTATCAAATTGCATCATTTGCCATCATGTGATAGCAAATAGCCGAAAAAGGAAAGCAGCGCCATGGTCTCCAGGCCCACCATCACCGATTTGGCCAAAAAAGCCGGCGTCTCGGTTGCCACGGTGGACCGTGTGCTGAACCGCCGCCTCCCCGTCAGCTCGGACACCGCGCTCCGGGTGGTCGAGGCCGCAGAGGCCATCGGCTATCACGCGGCCGGCCTCCTCAAGCGCCGCATCAATGAAACGCCGCAGCGCCGCCTCGCCTTCCTCCTGCAAAAGCCTGATGCCTTTTACACCCTGTTCGGCAAGGAGCTGGTGGCCGCCACCAAATCCGCCATCGCCATTGAAGGCAAGCCCAGCCTCGAATTCGTGGAAGACCTGGTGCCCGCCAAGATCGCCGAACGGCTGCGCCAGGTGGCCGCCAAGGCCGATGCCGTGGCGGTGGTGGCCATGGACCATCCGCAGGTCAATGAGGCGGTGGATGAAATCGTGGCGGCAGGCAAGCCGGTCTTCACGCTTCTCAGCAACATCACCACGCCCAGCGTCACCGGCCACTTGGGCCTTGATTCCCGCCGCAATGGCCGCATCGCTGGCTGGACCATCAGCCGCCTCGCCCACAAGCCGGGCAAGATCGGCATCCTTCTCGGCAGCCACCGCTACCTCAACCAGGAACTCTCGGAGATTTCCTTCCGCACCTACATGCGCGAACACGCACCCGCCTTCCAGCTGCTGGAGCCGATCATCAATCTCGATGATGAGCGCATCGCCTATGAGGCGGTGGTGTCGATGGTCAACGCCAACCCGGACCTGGTGGCCATCTATGTCTCAGGCGGCGGCCAGGAAGGCCTGATCCGCGCCCTGCGCGAAAGGCAGGGCGGGCCAAAGATCATCGCCATCTGCAATGAGCTCACCAGCGCCATCCGTGCCGCGCTTTATGATGGGGTGGTGGACCTGTCGCTGGGCACGCCCATCGCCGCCATTGCCAAAAAGCTGATCGAACTCATGGCCCGCACCACCACTGGCGCCGAGATCCCGCATCTTCCCCCTGTCCTGCTGCCGCCGGACATCTACATGAGCGAGAACATCTGAACGGGCCTCAGCGTTCCGCCGCGATCCGCTCCAGCGCCTTGGCAAGCAGGGCCTCAGCCTCGGCATGGCTGGCCGCCTCGACATAGCAGCGGAACTCCGGCGCATTGCCCGAAGGGCGCAAATGCACCACGGCACCACCCGCCAGCGTGACACGCAGGCCATCGGTCTTGTCGCGCTTCTTCACCTTGCCGAAGGCCGCGAAGAATTGATCGCACGCCGCGGGCGATGATGTGAGCCGCGCAATCAGCCGCGCCGAGGATTCCACCGGGAAATGTTCCAGCCTGTCAGCCAGCGCCACGGGCAGCGCAAAGCTGGCGGCGAATTGTGAAAGGGGCTTCCGCGCTTTGCGCGCCGAGGCCAGAACCGCCATGATGGGCAGGAAGCAATCGCGTGTCGGCAAGGGCGAAAGCCTGCCGCGGCCAACTTTGAAAGTGGACGCCGTGAAGAAACCGCCATTGGCCTCAAAGCCCGCAATGGCCCGCCCACCCGCTTTCTTGGCCTTCATCATTCGGGCAATCACGAAGGGAGAGCCCACTTTCGTGCGCAAGCTTCCCTTGGGCAGATGGGCATCGAGGCCGGAGTTTGAAGTGACGGGCGTGACCACCACTTGAGCCTTGAGAAAGCGCGCCGTGATCAGCCCCACCAGGTCGCCGCGCAAAACCTGGCCTTTCTCATCGGCCACCAGCGGCCTGTCGCCATCGCCATCGGCAGAGACAATGGCGTCAAACTTGCCGCCAGCGCACCAGCCCTTGATCAGCCGCTGCGTTTCGGCGGAAACCGCTTCGGTGTCCACCGGAATGAAACCCCCAGACCGTGCCAGCGGCACAGCCGCAGCACCTGCCTTCTCAAGCAGCGCCACCAGCATGTCCCGCGCCACGGTGGAGTGTTGATAGACGCCCACCCGCATGCCCTTCAGCGGCTTGCCGGAAAAGGCCTGCGTGTTGCGCGCCACAAAGCCCGCCACATCGCCGGAAGCTGGAAGCAGCGCCCCGCCCTGGGCCGGCTTCAAGCGGCCCACCCGCGCCACAATCGCCTTCTCGTCTTTCTTGTCGATCTCGCCATCCGGCCGGTAGAACTTCAGGCCATTGCGGTCGGCCGGAATGTGCGAGCCGGTGATCATCACGCTGGCGCGCTTGCGCTTCATGGCCTCAAAGGCCAGCGCCGGGGTTGGCACCGCCCCGAAGAACAGCTCTCTCATGCCTTCAAGGCGAATGGCTTCGCCCACATTGGCGCGCAAGGCTAGGCTGGAGGCGCGGAAATCAAGGCCCACGCAAACGGCATCTCCCGCCTTCACCAGCTTGCGCGCTTTGAGATGCTGCAGGAAGGCCCGCGTGTGCGAGACGGCCACATCGCCAATCAGCTCTTCCGCCAATCCGCGCAAACCGCTGGTTCCGAATTTTGCTGCCATTTCAACTCAAGGGATTGGAGCGGGCGATCGGGATCGAACCGACGACATTCTGCTTGGGAAGCAGATGTTCTACCACTGAACTACGCCCGCATACTTATTGTAATCAACAGCTTAAGTACCATCACCGCACCAGATTTAGCACGCTTTTGGCCCGAGAAAAGCTGTTACTCGGACACTGATAACAAGGGGGAGCATCGGATGCAACGGGAGGATCACATATTGCCCGCAACTATAGCGGCGCATTACTGTTTCGATATGCCTTTTCGTTTTGTTTTCGATTTGGGCGAAGTTTTCTTCGTCCCCCTGAGGACTTTGAGAAATGCCTTGCGACCAGCAGGTTCCAAAAGTGATGCGACTTTTTTTGCCTCAGCAGTTTGATCCTCAAGCAACGCAATAGATTCCTGCAGAACTTTAATAATGAGTGCTAAAATCCAATAAAATCCTGTTAGTGCTCTGTTGATGTCTTTTTCATTGACCGACAAGTCCTGCAGACTCTTGGGATGGACCAATCTATTGCGAAGTTCGATAGCGGCGAGCAGATTGCTCCAACCTTGATGCGAAAAATCCTCCGAGTAGTTTGGTCTAAATCGCTTGATCAGAGAAATTGTGAGTCTCAGTGAAGCCTGAAGTGGGAGAAATTTCTGTGAGACTTGAAGTTTCCCGCTTGGTGATACCGAATAAGTCTCTTCTCTCATTGCGGCCAGTTCTAGATAATGAAGGTTCCGTTGTTGTTGCCGCGCCAAGTCAGTTCTAACCCTCCAACTCAGACCTTCGATCGCCGCAAACACCGCTCTCACCAAGTTTCGTCGGTTCGCCTGTGTGTCGTTCTCGATCAAAATTTTGTGGCATTTATTCACGTCACCAATGAGCACACCTACAAAATCTTCAATCTCTATTTCTTCCAATGGAGCCTACCTTCTCTTCCGGTTTCCAATCATCTTTCTCAATCTTGATTTCGCCGACTTCTCCGAGCTGGCTACAGTCTTTGCAGGACATCAGGTAGGGTATTCCAGAGACTTCTACTGCGTGGCTGAGATACCATCCTTCGGCAATACACTCATCACGGGCGGGAGCATCCCTGCCGCAATGGTCGCAGTTTACATAGCGTAATCGCATGCATCTAATTCAATCATTTTTGCGGAAGACTGCAAGCGCTTATGGGGATAACTTTGAGCACGTTTTAGCACGGCAATCGGGTGTGCTGTGGTAATGCACTATGTTGGACCATGAGCAACTAGACTAATGATTTACAGGCGCTTTTCCAGCTTTGTGAGCAACCATGCGCAACCAACAAAGGCCCCATTTTCCGATTGGGAAGCAGATGTTCTACCACTGAACTACGCCCGCATGTGAGGCCGCTGTTTGAACCAATTCCCGCCGCTTGTCAAAACGTCACGGCTGGCTGGCCGCATATTTCTTCAGCGCCTCAATGGCCGAATTGGAAAGCTGCCCGCCCTCCTTGTCGAACTTCAGGCCCTTCTCCGCCAGCAGGCCTTGCAGCGCCTCCAGCGTGGCGATGGAAAGCTTCTTGCCCCTTCCCTCATAGAGCACCGTTTCGGCAAGGGCCGAATGCATGGCAATGGCAACAAGTGCATAGTGGGCGGCCTTGGCAGGGTCAGGCTGGCCGAACTTCCCGTCATTGTAGTCAAAGGCAAGATTATAGGCCGCCCTGTCGCTGCCAGCCTCCACGCCCTTGATCAGCATCGCCTCGGCCGCCTTCAAATCCTTGAGAGTGCCGATGCCATTCGCCAGGTTGACGCCATAGTTGTTGAAGCCATCGGCATTGCCGGCCTCCGCCGCCTTTTTGTAATAGGAGGTGGCGATGGCATCATCCTTCGGCACGCCCTTGCCCTGCTCATAATCCCAGCCCAGGTTCAAGAGGCCCATGCCATCGCCCTTGGCGGCGGACTTCTTGTAATAGTCCACCGCCTTGGCCTGGTCGGCGGCAACGCCAAGCCCGTCTTCATACATCTGGCCGAGATTGGCCAAGGCCGTGGCGTCGCCCATCTTCGCGGCCTTGTCATACCATTTGAAGGCCTCGGCATCGTCCTGCTTCACGCCGCGCCCATTGCGGTAGGCCTGCCCCACCTCATTGGCGGCGCCGGCATAATGCGCGGCATCCGCCTTCCTGAAATAATCGAGCGCCCGGCCATAATCGCGCGGACCACCAATGGCGTCGCGGTACATCACACCAAGATTGAACAGCGCCAGGCCATGCCCCTTCCCGCCGGCCTTCTCATAGAAGCTGCGGGCCCGGTCCAGATCCTTGCCTTCGGCTTGCAAGGCGCGGCCAAGGTTGAAATTGGCCCGCGCATCATCCGGCTTTGCCTTCACGGCAGCTTCGCAGGCGGCAACCGCGGCACCGGCATCAAGCTTGCCAAAACCCACGCCGTTCACGCCCTTGGGACGGGTGGCATCCAGCGGACTGGCCGCAAGCACATCACATTGGCGCAAGGCATCAGCCGCATGTGCCGCTGGCGGCGCAACCGCAATCATCCCAACCAAAGCCGAAACCAAAGCCATCTTTCTCATGCGCATCCTCCAAGGCCTGCAACCTTAGAGTGCCCGCGCGAAAATGACAAAGGGGTGAAGCGGCCTCAGCCCTTCTGCGCCTCATCGAGGAACAGCTCACGCATCTTGCGCGACACCGGGCCGGGCTGGCCGCCGCCAATGCGCTTGCCGTCAATCTCGGTGACCGGCATCACGAATTGCGAGGCCGAGGTGATGAAGGCTTCATCAGCGGCATGGGCTTCTTCCGGCGTGAACAGGCGTTCGACGATTTCCACGCCATGCTCCTTGGCAAGGCGGAACAGCGCGCGCCGCGTGCAGCCGGGCAGGATGTCATTGGAGAGCGGCCGCGTGATTACCTTGCCGTCCTTCACGATGAAGGCATTGTTCGAGGTGCCCTCGGTGATCTTGCCGTCCTGCACCATCCAAGCATCGGTCACACCCTTGTCCACCGCCTCCTGCTTGCCGAGCACAGAGGCCAGCAGCATCACCGTCTTGATGTCACGGCGGCCCCAGCGGATGTCTGGCGTGGTGATCACCTTGATGCCGGTGCGGGCGTTGGGGTTGTCCACCAGCGTCATCACCTGCGTGAAGGCGATGAGCGTGGATTTCACATCCTTGGGGAAGTTGAACTGCCGGTCCGCCACCCCGCGCGTCACCTGCATGTAGATGATGCCCTCGGTGAGATTGTTCTTCTTCACCAGTTCCTCATGCATGGCGCGCAATTCCGCTTCCGTGCAGGGCCAGGCCATCTTGAGTTCGCGCAAGCTGCGGCCCAGCCGCTCGATATGGGCGGGATAGTCAACAAGCTTGCCCTTGATCACCGGGGTGACTTCATAAACGCCATCGCCAAACAGGAAGCCGCGGTCAAACACCGAAACCTTGGCCTCTTGTTCCGGCACGAAATTCCCATTCACGTAACAAATCCGGCCCATCTGCTTGATCCTTAAGGTTAAAACTGGAGTGATTCCGCACCTGCGAAGCTGAGGGGTTGGTTTAACCCCGGTGCCCGCCTAGAAGCAAGCCACCGGCAACAGCGAATGGGTATATCTTGAAGCCAAAAATAGCGGACAGTGCCATCAAGGCCATGTTGGAGCGCGAAGCGAAGCTCTATGTCCAACGCAACCCCAAATCAAAGGCACTGTCGGCAGAGGCTTCCAGGCACTGGCTGCGCGGCGTTCCCATGCACTGGATGGTGGATTGGGGTTTGCCCTTTCCGCTTTTCGTGGAAGAGGCCAGGGGCGTCACCCTGAAGGATGCCGATGGCCATAGCTATGTTGATTTCTGCCTGGGCGACACAGGCGCCATGTTCGGCCACGCGCCCGATGCCGTGACCCGCTGCCTCGCCCGCGAAGCAGCCCGTGGCCTCACCACCATGCTGCCCTCGCCCGATGCCGTGGAAGTGGGCAAGCTCTTGGAGGACCGTTTCGGCCTGCCCTTCTGGCAAGTGACAGCCACCGCCAGCGATGCCAACCGCGCCGTGCTGCGCTGGGCAAGGGCCATCACTGGCCGCAGCAAGATCCTTGTCTTCAACCATTGCTATCACGGCTGTGTTGATGACACCTTCGTCACCGCCGATGGCGGCAAGGTGAAAATGGTTGAAGGCCTGGTGGGCGAGCCGCGCGACCTGACCGCCTTCACCAAGGTTGTTGAATTCAACGACGTGCCCGCCCTCGAGGCCGCCCTGCGCGCGGGCGATGTGGCCTGCGTGCTGGCCGAGCCGGTGATGACCAATGTGGGCATGGTGCTGCCCGCCCCCGGCTTCCTCGAATCGCTCCGTGCACTGACGAGTGAGACGGGCACGATTCTGGTCTTCGATGAAACCCACACCCTCACCTCCAGCGTCGGCGGCTATGCCCGCAGCGTGAACATCAGGCCGGATGGGCTGGTCTTCGGCAAGCCCATCGCCGGCGGCATCCCCGCCGCGCTGTATGGCTTCTCGGCTGACGTGGCGGATCGCATCCAGGCCTATCTTGCAAGCCGTGGCGAAGGCCGCAGCGGCATCGGCACCACCCTGTCCGGCAGCCGCATCCAGATGGCGCTGATCCGCACGGTGCTGGAAGAATTCATGACCGACCCGGTCTATGAGGCCAACATCACCCTGGCCAAACGCCTTGAGCGTGGAATTGCCGACGTTATCATCAAACCCGGCTTGCCCTGGCACGTCACACGCGTGGGCGCACGCGTGGAATTCATGTGCGTGCCAAAGCCTCCCCGCAACGGATTTGAGGCTTCGCAAGCGATCCACAAGCCCATCGACGAGGCCGTGCATCGCTATCTCTTGAACCGGGGTGTTGTCGTAACACCCTTCCACAATATGATGCTGGTTTGCCCATCGACCACCGAGTCCCATGTGAACCAGTTCATTGAAATTTTCGAAGCCTGTGTGACAGAGCTTCAAAACTAGAAAGGAGCCACTTCTCTTCCCGTCATTCCCGCGAAAGCGGGAATCTCTGTTACTGCCTAAAACGCGGATGCCCGTTTTCACGGGCATGACGGTCAAGGGAACCTGGCGCCAAATGGAGAACTGAAAATGGCAATGGTAACCCCGCGCCTTGGCGCCGAAGCCGAAACCTTCCTGCGCGCCAACCCCGATGTGCAGAGCTTCCATGTGATCTGGACAGACATGTGCGGCGTGATCCGCGGCAAGGTCTTGCGCCGCGATGAAGTCGTGCCGGCCTGGAATGATGGCCGCTTCCTGCCGATCTCGGCCCTGGTGCTGGACGTCACCGGCCAGGACGTCCCGGAAACCGGCCTCGTCTTCGATGAGGGCGACCGCGACCTCTTGATGTGGCCCATTCCCGGCACTTTCGTGCGCGTGCCCTGGGCCGAGGAGCCCACCGCCCAATTCACCGCCCGCCTCGTTGATCTTGACGGCAAGCCGCATTACGCCGACCCGCGCAACGCGCTCGAAGCCATCGTGCGCCGCTTCAAGGATGAGCTGAAGATGAACCCGGTGGGCGCGGTGGAGCTGGAGTTCTTCCTCATGGACAGGAAGAGCGCCTATGAGGATGGCAAGCCGGTTCCGCCCAAGTCACTCACCAATGAATGGCGGCCCAAGCACTATCAGGCCTATCACCTGCAGGACACCGACGACTTCGCGCCCTTCTTTGCCGATCTCTACAAATATTGCGAGATCCAGGACCTGCCCGCCAAGACGCTGATCGCCGAATACGCGCCTGGGCAGATGGAAATCGTGCTGCGCCACCGCACCGACATTCTCGATGCCTGCGACGAGGCGATCATGCTCAAGCGCCTGATCAAGGCCACCGCCGAAAAGCATGGGCTCTGCGCCACCTTCATGGCCAAGCCCTATGCCGAATGGACAGGCTCGGGCATGCACATCCATGTCAGCCTCGGCGATGAGCATGGCCGCAACCTTTTCGCGGCCGATGACCCGATGACCAATGAGCTGCTGCTCAACGCCATCGGCGGCCTCAAGGCCACCATGGCCGAGAGCATGCTGATCTTCGCGCCCAACGCCAATTCCTACCGCCGCTTCCGCCGCAATTCCTATGCGCCGGTGGCCGCCACCTGGGGCATCAACAACCGCACCGTGGCGCTGCGCGTGCCGGCCGGCAACGCCAATGCCTGCCACATCGAACACCGCCCCTCAGGTGCCGATGCCAACCCCTATCTCGTCATGGGCGCCATTCTGGCGGGCATGCATTATGGCATCACCGAGAAGATTGACCCCGGCGCCCCCATCGAGGGCAATGGCTATGGCCGCCGCGCCAAGCACATTCCCGGCAACTGGTTCGAGGCCATTGATGCCTTCTGGCGCGCCTCCATCCTCAAGGAATATTTCGGCAAGCCCTTCGTGGATACCTTCTGCACACTGAAAGAAGTGGAGGCCGACCGCTTCTTCTCCGAACCCACCTTGCGCGATTTCGAATGGTATCTGCGCACGGTGTAACCGGCACCCGGCCCTAGCCCCGCGGAACCAGCAGTTCCGCGGGATAGGCGCTTGCCAGCACTTCGCGCGCCGCAAGGCCCGCGGCGAGATCGGTGGCATTGATCACCGCAAGGCGGAAGCCGCCCGGCGGCATGGCATGCGCCCCGGCCAGCCTGCCTTCATGAAAGGTGATCTGCAGGCTGCTCACATGCGGCATCGCCCGCACGGCATCTTGCACATCCAGCGGCGGATGGCGGAACTGGTGGCCGTGCCGGGCAAACAGCGGAATGGAATAGCCCTCGCGCCGCGCCGCATCATCGAACTGCCAGCGCCCTTCGGCATAAAGCCGCACCAGCGCCTCCACCCAGCCGGGCCCATAGAGATCACACCACTGGTCGGCAAAGCGCAGATGCGCCTCGATGATGGTGCCGCCAATGCTTTCGAAATTCATCATGCCGGAATAGCCGCCCATGTGGCGGCCCACCCAGGCCCTGAGATAGGCATCCAAAGCCGGGCGCTGTGCTGCGGCGATGATCCAGTGGCGGAACGTGCCGCCAGCGCCGGTGAGGCCGGTGGCATGGCGCAGCCATTTCACCTCGCCGTCCATCACCGCGCAATCCGTTGAGACATGCTCGCCCTCAAGCAGCGGCATCCACATGTGCCCCGGCATATAGGCCGCCTGCATTTCCTCCGCATCGGCAATGGCCAGGCTGCCAACGCCCATGCCCCTGAGGTTGACCATCGGCTTTGAAAACACCGGATAGCCTGCCGGCATCACACCATGCGGCCCGCAGGCAAGCCCTTGCGTCTGCGCCACGCGCAGCTTGTCATAGATCCAGCAGTGCTGCGGGTAGAGCGCCCAGCAATCGGGGTCATCAGTGGGAATGGCAACATCATCGGGGCAGGAGACATGCTCGAAATACTGCTCCCGCCATGGGTCTCGCTCAAGGATCGGCATGGCCTTCTGTAACATCGGCACTTGGCGCACAAAATTCACAAATGCTTTATCAGGCGCAAGCGATTTGCCGCGCCCGCGAAGCGCGCTATGCTGCCGCCATGTCCTCCTCTCCTGAATCCCTGAACAAGACGCCTTGGGCCTTCATCATCTCCGCGCTGGCAGCACTGGCCTTCCTTGGCCTCAAACATGGCGGTGTGGAACTGCCCCACTCGCCGCTGATCGTGGCGCTGGAGGCAGCACTGCTCGGCTTTGCCGTGTTCGGCGCGGTGCATCATGCCGAGGTGCTGGCCCTGAAGGTGGGTGAGCCCTTCGGCTCCATCATCCTGGCGCTTTCCGTCACCGTGATCGAGGCCGCGCTGATCATTTCGCAAATGGCCTCGGCCAAGCCCGGCGTGGAATTCATTGGCCGCGATGCGGTTTTCGCAACGGTGATGATCGTGCTGAACGGCATTGTCGGCCTTGGCCTGCTGATTGGCGCCGCGCGCCACCACCAGCAGCAATTCAGCCTTGATGGCGCGACATCAGCCCTCAGCGTGCTGGGCACGCTGGCGGCGCTGGCGCTCATCCTGCCCAATTTCACCACGGCCGCGCCCGGCCCGCTTTATTCCTCATCGCAGCTGGCCTTTGTGGGCTTCATCAGCCTCGCGCTCTATTGCATCTTTGTCTTCGTCCAGACCGTGCGCCACAGTGACTATTTCACCGATGGCGAATCCGGGGCCACCCAACCTGGCGGGCTTGAGACCCGCACCGTGCTGACCAGCATCATCTTCCTGCCGCTGTCGCTGCTCATTGTCGTGCTGATGGCCAAGGCCCTGTCCGGCCCGATTGATGAGGCGCTTTCTGCCGCGGGCCTGCCGGCCGCCTTTCTGGGCGTGGTCATTGCGGCAATCGTGCTGTTGCCGGAAAGTGTCGCCGCCCTGCGTGCTGCCAGCCATAACCAGCTGCAAACCTGCCTGAACCTGGCGCTGGGTTCGGCGATTGCCACCATCGGCCTCACCATCCCCACGCTGGCGGCCTATTCGCTGTGGTCGGGTGCCAAACTGGCGCTGGGCATCGGCCCGCAATCCATCGCCCTTCTGGTGCTTACCCTGTTCATCAGCTCGGTCACGCTCGCCACCGGCCGCACCACCATCCTGCAAGGTGCGGTGCATCTGGTGATCTTCGGCGCCTTCCTCTTCCTCTCGGCGGTGCCCTGACATGATCAGATATGAAAAGCGTGACGGCCGCTTCGAGCTGCCCCGCCAGCGGGGCGAGGCCTCATTCCGTGAAATCATGAAATGGCAGCTTTCCGGCAGCCGCTCGAAATGGCCAAGCCATGTGCCCAACAAGGCCTATCCGCCGCCGCCCGCCCGCGTGGAGGGAGACCAGATTGCCGCCACCTGGATCGGCCACTCCACCGTGCTTCTGCAAACCGCTGGCCTGAACATCCTCACGGACCCGTTCTTTTCCAGGCGCGCCAGCCCCACGCAACTGATTGGCCCGGCCCGCGTGCGCAACCCCGGCGTGGCGCTGGCTGATCTGCCGCCGCTTGATCTCATCCTGCTCAGCCACAGCCACTATGACCATTTGGACAAGCCCGCCCTGCGCTGGCTGGCCCGCCACCACAAGGCCAAGCTGGTGACCCCGCTGAACAACGCCCGCCACGCCCGGGGCCATGACGTGGTGGAGCTGGATTGGCATGAAGGCCACGCCCATGCCCATCTCAAGGTGACGGCCCTGCCCGCGCTGCACTGGTCCAAGCGCACGATTGGCGACACCAACAAGAGCCTGTGGGGCGCCTTCATGCTGGAAGGGCCGATGGGTGCGATCTATTTCGGCGCCGACACCGGCTTTGGCCAGGGCCAGACCTTCCGCGAGGCCAAGGCCCATTTCGGCGCGCCGCGCCTCGCCCTGCTGCCCATCGGCGCCTATGAGCCGCGCTGGTTCATGGCGCCCCAGCACATGAACCCAGAGGAAGCCGTTCAGGCCCACCAGCTTCTGGGCGCCAAGACCAGCCTCGCCATCCATCACGGCACCATCCAGCTCACCGATGAGCCGATTGGCGCGCCGGTTGCCGCCCTGGATGAGGCGCTGGCCGCCACCGGCCTCACCCGCCAGGATTTCCGCGTGGCTGATATTGGCGAGACGGTCATCATTGACTAGGCTGCAGGGCGCTTGTCTCAGCCCCCGAGGATTTGTATGACAAAAACCATGCCCAGCCCTGCCCAGCACCCCATCGCCTCGCTCAAGGCCATCGAAGTGGTCAATTGCCATGCCGAGGGCGAGGTGGGCGATGTGATCATCAGCGGTGTCGCCCCGCCGCCTGGCGATACGCTCTGGGAGCAATCGCGCTACATCCATGCCAATGGCGAGCTTCGCAATTTCGTGCTGAGCGAGCCGCGCGGCGGCGTTTTCCGCCATGTGAACCTGCTGGTGCCGGCCAAGGACCCGCGCGCCCAGATGGGCTTCATCATCATGGAGCCGGAGGATACCCCGCCCATGTCCGGCTCCAACTGCATCTGCGTGGCCACCGTGCTGCTTGATTCAGGCATACTGCCGATGACCGAGCCGGAAACCAGATTGGTGCTGGAAGCCCCCGCCGGGCTTGTGGAGATCACCGCGCAATGCGCCGGCGGCAAGGCCACCAGCATCACGCTGAAAAACGTGCCGGCCTTTGCCGAGCGCCTGCAGGTGCCGCTTGAGGTGCCGGGGCTTGGCACCCTCACCGTGGACACCGCCTATGGCGGCGACAGTTTCGTGATGGTCGATGGCGCCAGCCTGGGCTTCAAGATGCTGCCCGAAGAGGGCCGCGCCATGGCCGAGGCTGGCCGCAAGATCGTGGCCGCCGCCAATGCCACGCTGGGCTTCCACCACCCCACCTTGCCGGAGTGGAAGCACTTCTCCTTCTGCTTCTTCACTGGCCCGCTGGAGCGTGTGGATGGCAAGCTTTCCAGCCGCAACGCCTGTGTGGTGAAGCCCGGCAAGATTGACCGCTCACCCACCGGCACGGGCTGTTCGGCACTGATGGCCGTGCTGCGCGCCAAGGGCCTGATGAAGCCGGGCGATGAATTCCTCGGCCGCTCAGTGATCGAGAGCCGCTTCCTCGGGCGCATTGCCGGCGAAACCACGGTGGGCAACCACCCCGCCATCATTCCCACCATCACCGGGCGCGCCTGGGTCTATGGCCGCTCCACCCTCATGCTCTCACCTTCTGATCCATGGCCCGCGGGCTACAAGGTGTCAGACACATGGCCGGTTGATCCTCATGTCTAATCCCCACATCACATGCCTGCTGGAAGCCAAGAACAAGCTGGGCGAGGGCTGCCTTTGGGATGCCGATGGCCAATGCCTCTGGTGGCTGGACATTGCCCCCATCTCGAAGCTGCACATCCTTGACCCCGCCACCGGCGCCACCCGGCACTGGACCTTCCCGATGATCGTCACCTGCTTCAGCCTGGCTGGCGGCAACCGCCTGCTTCTGGGCGGGGAGCATGGGCTGTTCTTCTTCAACCCGGCGACAGGCGCACTCACGGATTTTGCGCGGCCGGAGATTGACCGCCCGCACAACCGCGGCAATGACGGCGCTGCCGACGTGATGGGCCGCTTCTGGTTCGGCACCATGCAGCAGAACATTGCGCCCGATGGCGGCGATCTCGACATCACGCAGGATTCCGGCGCACTCTACCGCGTGGGCACCGATGGCGTCTCCAAGCTGATGCTTGATCAGGTGGGTGTGTCCAACGGCCCCTGCTGGTCGCCCGATAACTCCACCTTCTATTTCTCCGACAGCCGCAACCAGGTGATCTGGGCCTTTGATTTCGACATTCCCTCGGGCTCGCTCTCCAACCAGCGGGTGTTCAATGACAGCAAGGCCCATGGCTATCCCGATGGCGCCACGGTGGATGCCGAAGGCTTCCTGTGGAGCGCCAGGTGGGAAGGCTCTTGCGTGCTGCGCATTGACCCCAAGGGCCGCATTGACCGCATCATCCCCATGCCGGTAACGCGGCCCACCTGCGTGGTCTTCGGCGGCCCGGCGCTGGATACACTTTACGTCACCTCATCCGCCGCCAACCTGCCGGCCGATGTGCTGAAGGCGCACCCGCTCTCCGGCGGCCTGTTCTGCTTCAACCCCGGCACAAGCGGCGCGCTGAAACACAGGTTCGGCGCATGAAGCCCTTCATCTCCCTCGATTGGGGCACAACATCCTTCCGCGCCTATGAGGTGAATGCGCAAGGCGGCATCATCAATGAGGCCGCCGCCCCTGAGGGCATCCTTGCCGTGAAGGACAACGCCTTCGAGGCCACGCTGGAAAAACACATAGGCGGCTGGAGCAAGGCCTTGCCCATCGTCGCCTCCGGCATGATCACCTCGCGCCAGGGCTGGGTGGAATGCGCCTATGCCGAATGCCCGGCCGGGGCGTCTGACCTCGCGCGCGCCATCACCCGTCACACCACGTCCTCGGGCCGCGCCGTGCATTTCATCACCGGCCTGCACTATGCCAGCCCTTCGGTGATCCATGATGTGATCAGGGGGGAGGAGACGCAAGTCCTGGGCTCGCTCGCCACCGGTGCTGCCCATTTCATCACCCGCGGCACCCATTGCAAATGGATTGATGTGGCCAACGGCAAGGTCACTGGCTTTGCCACCTACATGACGGGCGAAAGCTTCGCCCTCTACAGGCAGCACTCGATTCTCGGCCGCCTGATGCAGGAAGCGCCTGAAGATGAGGCGGCCTTCCGGCGCGGCGTTGAAAAATCACTCGCAGACCCGGCCGGCCTGCTGCATGACCTGTTTTCGGTGCGAACCCTGGGCCTGTTCAATGAGCTTCCGCCCACCCATCTCGCCTCCTATCTCTCCGGCCTGCTCATCGGCAGCGAAGTGGCCCATGCCACCAGCAGCCATGGCAGGGACGCAAAACACGTGGTGCTGGGTTCGCCCGCCCAAGCCGCCACATGCATCGCAGCACTCAAACTGGCGGGCTTGCAGGCCGAACAGGGCAGCGCCACCAGCGCCATCTCCGGCCAGCGCATCATCGCCCATGAAGCAGGTGTCCTATGAAACTGAATGACGCTCTTGAAGCCTGCGGCATCATCGCCATCCTGCGCGGCGTTGCGCCGGGCGAGGTGGTGGCCGTGGCCCAAACCCTTTATGATCAGGGCATCCGCATTGTCGAAGTGCCGCTCAACTCGCCAGATCCCTTCACCTCCATTTCCATGCTGGCCAAAAGCTTCGATGGCAAAATGGTGGTGGGTGCGGGAACCGTGCTGTCCGAGGCTGACGTGAACCTGCTCAAGGAGCATGGCGGGGCAATTTCCGTCTCGCCGGATTGCAACCCCGCCACCATCGTCCGCGCCATTGCCTTGGGCATTGAGCCCTTGCCCGGTGTGTTCACGCCCACCGAAGCCTTCGCCGCCATCCGCGCCGGATCAAGCCACCTGAAGCTCTTCCCCGCCGAGGCTGCCTCGCCGCTCACCATCAAGGCCTGGAAGGCGGTGCTGCCCAAGCATGTGCAGGTGCATGCCGTGGGCGGCGTCACGCCGGAAAACATGAAGGAATGGCTCTCCGCCGGCGCCTCGGGTTTCGGCATAGGCTCCGCGCTCTACAAGCAGGGCAAGCCGCTGGCCGAGATTGCGGAATCGGCCCATAACCTCGTTTCCGCCTGGAAGCGCGCGAAGGGAAAATGACAAAATGAAGGTTGCAATGGTCACAGGCGCGGGCTCGGGCATCGGGCGTGCCTGCGCAAAGGCCTTGGGCGTGGCAGGCTATGCCATCGTTCTGGTGGGCAGAAGGCAGGACGCCTTGCAGGATACCGCCAGGCAAATGCCCGGCGAGACGCTTTGCGTTCCCACTGATGTGACCAAGCCTGAAGAGGTGGCGAAGCTCTTTGCCGCAACCAAGGCCAAATACGGCCGCCTCGATGTGCTGTTCAACAATGCCGGCATGTCGGCCCCCGGCATCAATCTCGAGGACCTCACCCCGCAGCAATGGCTGGATGTGGTGAATGTCAATCTCTCCGCCGTGTTCTATTGCACGCAGGAAGCCTTCAGGCTCATGAAGGGCCAAACCCCGCGCGGCGGCCGCATCATCAACAACGGCTCGATCTCGGCCCAGGCGCCGCGCCCCAACTCCGCGCCCTACACCGCCACCAAGCACGCCATCACCGGCCTGACCAAATCAACGAGCCTCGATGGCCGAAAATATGACATCGCCTGCGGCCAGATCGACATTGGCAATGCCGCAACCGACATGACCAGCCGCATGACCGGCGGCGTGCCCCAGGCCGATGGCAGCGTGAAGCCGGAGCCACGCATGGATGTGGAGGACGTGGCGCGCAGCGTGGTGTTCATGGCGTCTCTGCCGCTTGAGAGCAACGTCCTCACCATGACAGTGATGGCCACCAAGATGCCGCTGGTCGGCCGTGGCTGAGCGCACATGAAGGTCACCCCGCGCGTCGCCATCACGCTTACCTTTGTGGCCTTTGGGGCCATGGTGGGCTCACAAGTGGGCACCATTCCTGTGATAAAGGCACAGGCCGGGGCAGATGCCATTGTATTCGGCACCTTGGCGTCATTGGGCACCGTCGGCACCATTCTCTCCATGTCCCTCGGCGGCTGGGTGAATCGCCATTTTGATCATCGCAGCGTTTTGCTGTTCATCATGCCCATGGCGTTCACGGCTTTCCTTTGGGGCCTCACCGTTCACTCTGTCTTTGCCTTTGGGCTGAGCTTCATCGCGCTGAGCCTATGCACTGGCGCGATGGACTTGTTCATGAATGCCGAGGCTTCCGTGGTGGAGCATGAACTCAAAAAGCCCGTTTTTTCAACATTTCACGGCGCAGCGCTTTATGCCATAGGCGCCTTTGGTTTGGTTGGCGGCTTCATCGCGGTTCAATGGGGGCCAATTTGGGCGGCGCTTCCTGCCTTGCCTTTTGTGATTGCGGCAGTGCTTGCGGTGAATGCGGCAATTCCCCACCGCGTTGAAAGCCATGAGGATGCTCCCGCGCAACCTGCACCCTTGCCACGCAAGATCCTGATGTTGATCGGCATCATTATCGGGCTGGATGTAGCGGCCGAGCTCACGTGTGTTCAGTGGTCCGGCCAGATGCTCAACGAGCTGCAACCCAAGCTCGCCGCCTATTCCGGGCTTGGCGTGGCCTTCTTCGGCCTGTGCAATGGCAGCATGCGCATGGTGGGCGATTTTCTGCGCGCCCGCTTTGATGACTTGCACCTCGTTGCCGTTTCTTTTGCCATCGGCTTGATGGGCTTTGTGGTATTGGCCACGGGGCCAGGCTTCGCCGTGTCAGTGGTTGCATTTGCGGTGGCCGGCATCGGGCTTGGCGTAATTTTCCCCTGTCTATTTTCGGTGGCTGCGCGCCTCGCGCCAGAATCACGTGCTGCAGCGCTGGGCTTGGTATCCGCTGTAAGCGGCCCGCCACGTGTGCTATTGCCGCTGCTACTGGGCTTCCTTGCACAAAACTACGGTTTGAGCACCATTTACATCGCCGCTGCAACCGGCGCGGTTCTTGCCCTTGGCTTCATCTATTGGGCGAATGCCGAAGTTTCAAAAAAATATGGGGCGCAAGTTTCCCTGCGCCCCAAAACGACAAACTAGACAGATAGATGTCAGGCGGCCTTTTCGCCGTCGATGGCTTTCAGCTTCGGGCCGTTGCCGATCGGAATCTGGCGCGGCTTCAGGGCTTCCGGAACGCGGCGTTCCAGGGCGATGTGCAACAGGCCGTTGTCCATGTCGGCACCTTTGACTTCCACATGGTCGGCCAGCTGGAAGCGGCGCTCAAAACCACGCGCGGCGATGCCCTGATGCAGCATCTCGCCCGAAGGCGCGGCCTTCTCGGCCTTCTTGCCGGTGACGGTCAGGGTGTTGCCCTTGGCTTCAATGGCGACATCCGCCGGGCCAAAGCCCGCAACCGCCATGGTGATGCGGTATTCATTGTCGCCCACGCGCTCAATGTTATAGGGAGGATAGGATTGGGTCTCGCTGGCGGCGGCTTCATCGAGAAGCTGGAACAGCCGGTCAAAGCCAACCGAGGAACGGTAGAGGGGGGTGAAATCAAACATGTCAATTCTCCTTAAGCAATCTGACAACAGGACCCCGAAGGCATCCTGAACAGAAGGTAGGAACCGCAAACGCCTTTTCAAGCCCCCGCCTGCCGCCGAAGCTGAGAATTCTGAACGCCAGATGAACGGCTTCATCGGCCAATGTTCAGCCGCCTTCACCTAGAACCGCGCCATGAAGGGCCGGTGAAGGCTGCACCGCCCCGAAAGTGCATTGGAGTAATCATCATGTTCGCCAAATCCCTGCTTGCCGCCGCCCTCGTTTCCGTTTCCGCCCTGGCCGCCGCCCCGGCTGCCCAGGCAGACCCCTCAATTGGCTTTTCCTTTGGCATCACCTCGCCTGGCTATGGCTTCTACGATGGCGGGTATGACGGCTATGACGGCTATGGCTATGACGGCGCGCCTTACCCCTACTACCTCCATCATCGCCACCATCACCACCATGATTGGGGCTATCCCGGCCCGGTGAGCTATGGCCTGTCTTGCGGCGCGGCCAGCGCCGTTGTGCGCGCCCATGGCTTCCGCGGCGTGCATGCCGTTGATTGTTCGGCCCCGGTCTATGGCTATGAAGCCTGGAAACACGGCGAGTTGTTCCGCGTCGGCGTGTCAACCAGAGGCGCCATTGTTGCCGTTGACCCGCTGTATTGAAGGGCAAAACCTGCTAGACATGATGGGCGGGGGAGAGGTTTGAAATGCCTCCCCTTCGCCCCAATCGCGCCGCGATTCAGCTGGGATTGCGGCCCATAAGGCTGGAAATATGAGGTTGGCGATGCTGAAAAAACTGGTTCCCCTGGCCTTTGTGCCGCTGCTGGCCTTTGCCCAGCCCGCCGAGGCGCGCCGCCTGTTCTGGTGGCAGATGGTCAATCCCGATGGCACGGCCGTCTCACCCGATGTCTATAACGACAGCTATGCCCCGCAGGATTATGGCGCGCAGGATGGCCCCTATGGCCCGGACCCCTATGCCGCCAACCCGGACGAGCAGTTCAACCAATATCAATATGAGCAATACCGCCGCGAAATGGCGAGGCGTTACCGCGCCCGCGCCGCCGCGCAGCCAGACTATCCGCCTGCCTATGACACCCAGGGCGGTTACGGCCAGGGCGGCTATGGCCAGGCCGATGTTGGCCCGCCCCCGCCCTATGCCGCACCGGTCTATCCGGTGAAGCACAAGAAGCTGGTGAAGAAACTGGCCCACGCCAAGCCCGTGTTGCCCAAGACTGTAGCAACGGCAGCGGTACAGCCCGGCGCCGTCACCGCTTCAACCACTGCCGCCACTACAACGGTGGCTGCCAACAGCACTGCGGCAGCACCCGCAGCCAAGCCGGCCAAGGCCGGCGGCGTCAGCTGTGACAAGGGCGCCTCCATCGTCACCAGCTTTGGCTTCTCCAATGTCACCACCAAGTCCTGCACCGGGGCCACGCTGGTCTATGGTGCCGAGCGCAGCGGCAAGCCCTTTGAGATTGACGTGAGCGCCGCCAGCGGTGAGCTGACGGCCGTCAAGAAGCTCTAGCTTGCAGGCCCTGCATGAAGGGGTTAGAGCCTCTTCATGCAGCTTTACCCCACCACTGAAAACCGCACGCCGCCGGGCCTCACCTGCCTTGAGGTGCTCTCCAAGGGCGGCATCAGGCTGCGCGCCGCCTATGCGGTGCCCGCCAGCCCCAAGGGCACAGTGGTGATCTTCGGCGGCCGCGCCGAATATCTTGAGCGCTATTTCGAAACCATGAATGACATGCTGCGCCGCGGGCTGGCCGTGGTCAGCTTTGATTGGCGCGGCCAGGGTGAATCCGATCGCCTGTTGCCCAACCGCCTCCGTGGTCATGCCGTGGATTTTGCCGACTTCGACGCCGATGTGGATGCGGTTTTCTCGCGCGTCATCATCGCCCATTGCCCAAAGCCCTTCTTCGGCCTCGGCCATTCCACCGGCGGCCATCTGATGCTGCGCACCTTGCGTGGCAAGAAATGGCTGGAGCGCGCCGTGCTCACCGCACCACTGCTCGGTTTCCACTTCGGCGCCTGGCCGCGCCCGCTGGCCCGCGGCCTGAGCTTCGGCGCCACGCGCCTTGGCCTTGGCAGCGCCTATCTGCCGGGCCTTTCGCATTTGCCCCAGCGCCGCGAGGATTTTGACAGCAACGCCCTGACCTCCGACCGCCGCCGCTGGGACAGGGACATGTCCACCCTCGAGCAGTTCCCGCAACTGGCGGTGGGCGGCCCCACTTTCGGCTGGCTGCGCGCAGCACTCGATTCCATTGATGAGCTGATGGAATGGCCCGCCAACCGTGGCCCCTCCTGCCCCACGCTGATGGCGCTGGCGGGCATGGACCGCGTGGTCAACAATGCGGGCACAAAGGCCTTCCTCGGCCGGGCGCCGGGCTTTTCCTCGCTCACCATCGCCGACTCCCGGCACGAAATTCTCAACGAGAAAACCGAAATCCGCGAGCGCTTCCTCGCGGCCTTCGATGCCTTTATCGCCGCCTAGCGCGGACCAACGTTCCCAGCAAAAGCCAGCCCCGCCTGATCACTCCGCCGCCTGCTTGCGCATCGGGTTGTTGGGATGCGTGGTCCAGTTGGCGTAATCACCGACCTTGCGGCTGGTGCGCGGGTCAACCGCGCCCTTCTTCATCGGCTCCATGGTGATGCAGCCTTCCACCGGGCACACTTCCACACACAGGTTGCAGGCCACGCATTCATCATCCATCACCTCGAAGTGGCGCTTGCCATCCTTCTCCTTCATGATGGCCTGGTGCGAGGTGTCCTCGCAGGCCGCATAGCAGCGGCCGCACTTGATGCAGGCGTCCTGGTCGATCTTCGCCTTGGCCACATAGTTGAGGTTGAGATACTGCCAATCCGTCACATTGGGCACGGCGCGGCCACGGAAGTCCTCAATCGTGGCATAGCACTTCTCATCCATCCAGCGCGCCAGCCCCGCCTTCATTTCTTCCACGATGCGGAAGCCGTAAGTCATCGCCGCGGTGCACACCTGCGCTGTGCCTGCGGACATGGCGATGAATTCGGCCGCGTCCCGCCAGGTGGTGATGCCGCCGATGGCTGAGATGGGCAAGCCGCGGGTTTCAGCATCGCGCGCGATTTCAGACACCATGGAAAGCGCGATTGGCTTCACCGCCGGCCCGCAATAGCCGCCATGCGAACCCTTGCCGTCAATTGAAGGCATGGGCGAGAAGCTGTCGAGATCAACATGGGTGATCGAATTGATGGTGTTGATGAGTGACACCGCATCCGCCCCGCCCTTCAGCGCCGCGCGGGCGGGCTTTCTGATGTCCGTGATGTTGGGCGTGAGCTTGACGATCACCGGCATGCGGCTGTGCTGCTTGCACCAGCGCGCCACCATCTCGATATATTCGGGCACCTGCCCCACGGCAGCGCCCATGCCGCGCTCCGACATCCCATGCGGGCAGCCGAAGTTCAGCTCAACGCCGTCCGCCTCGGTTTCTTCCACCCGCTTGAGGATCTTCTTCCATGGCTCTTCCTCGCAAGGCACCATGAGGGAAACCACCAGCGCGCGGTCTTTCCACTCGCGCTTCACCTTCTTGATTTCCTGAAGGTTGATTTCAAGAGGCCGGTCGGTGATCAGCTCGATGTTGTTGAGGCCGAGCAGGCGCCTGTCCGCGCCATGGATCGCGCCATAGCGCGGGCCATTGACATTGACCACAGGCGGGCCTTCCTCGCCCAGCGTTTTCCAGACAACCCCGCCCCAGCCCGCCTTGAAGGCGCGCACAACGTTATATTCCTTGTCGGTGGGCGGCGCCGAGGCCAGCCAGAACGGATTGGGAGATTTGATGCCAACAAAATTCGAACGAAGGTCAGCCATGGTCTTAGCCCTTCAAATAAGCGTTGATGGATTCAGCGGCCCGGCGGCCGTCATCGACGGCAGCGACAGTAAGCGCCTTGTTGCCGGCCACGCAATCACCGCCCGCCCACACCTTGGAGCGTGAGGTGCGCTTTTCGTCATTCACCTTGATGCGGCCATCCTGCAGGGCCAAGGCGCCCGCCGTCACATCCACATAGTTCTGGCCAATCGCCTTGAAAATCACGTCAGCGGCCAGCTCATAGCTCTTGTCCGTGCCTTCCAGCTTCTTGCCCTTCAGCGCGGTCTCCTCAACCTTGAGGCCCACAACCTTGCTGCCCTTGATCAGCAGCTTTTTGGGTGCGGCCCATTCCTGGATGGCCACGCCATGGCTCAGCGCCAGTTCCTGCTCATAGGGCGAGGCCTTCATGGCGTCACGCCCGCGCCGGTAAAGGATGGTGACGCTTTCAGCGCCCAAAAGCTTGGATTGCACGGCAATGTCGATTGCCGTCATGCCGCCGCCGATCACCAGCACATGGCGGCCCACCTTGAGCTTGGAGAGATCCTTCGCCTGGCGCAGCTCGGCAATATAGGCCACCGCATCCTCAACGCCCTTGGCACCTTCATGTTTCAGGCCCAGCGCGTTGACCCCCTGATAGCCAAGGCCCAGGAACACCGCGTCAAAATCCTTTTCCAGTTGCGCAAGCTTCAGGCCCTTGCCCAGCGCCTTGCCGTGCTCAACCACGATGCCGCCAATGCCCAGCACATAATCCACTTCCTTCTGGGCGAAATCATCCACGGCCTTGTAGGCCGCGATGCCGAATTCATTGAGGCCGCCGGATTTCTTGCGGGCGTCAAACATGGTCACGGCATGGCCATGCAGCGCAAGGCGGTGCGCACAAGCCAGGCCCGCAGGCCCCGCCCCCACCACGGCCACTTTCTTGCCCGTGGCCGCAGCACGGCTGTAAGGCTGCTTTTCGCGCATGGCCACATCGGTGGCATAGCGCTGCAAAAGGCCGATCTTCACCGGCTTGCCTTCCGCCACCTCGCGCACGCAGACTTGCTCGCAAAGCGTTTCCGTTGGGCACACCCGCGCGCACATGCCGCCAAGGATGTTCTGGTCGAAGATCGTCTTTGCTGCCGAAGTGGGGTGGCCCGCCTGGATCTCACGGATGAACATGGGAATGTCGATGGAGGTGGGGCAGGCCTGCTGGCAGGGCGCATCGGCGCAGAAATAGCAGCGGTCGGATTCAACCAGCGCCTCATGGGCCGAAAGCGGCGGATGCAGGTCGGCGAAATTCGCGGCCAGCTGCTGCTTGCTGAGCCTCTTGGATTGGACGCTTGCGGCTTTCGCCATCATTCCCTCCATTTATGATTTTTGGGAACGCTAACTCAGTTTGTCCATTTGGTCAAATTTTTTGCGCCTTGCGGTTTCCGCGCCAAGCCCTAAGCCTTGAGAGGCCATTCACCAAGGTTCCGCCCATCGCCAGGCGGCCGCACCTGCGGCAAAATAATCCCTGCGCCGGAAGCTGGACGCAAAGCCGCTCTTTGTCTATTGTCATACAAATAATGGGAGGCCCGAAAAGCTCATGAGCACCACGCCGGACAAGAAACTCAAGCTGCGTTCGCAATATTGGTTCGACAACCCCGCCAACGCCGACATGACAGCACTCTATCTCGAGCGCTACCTCAACTATGGCTTCACCCAGAACGAGCTGCAGGGCGGCAAGCCGATCATCGGCATCGCCCAGACTGGCTCAGACCTCAGCCCCTGCAACCGCGTGCATGTGGAACTGGTCAAGCGCGTGCGCGATGGCATCATCGCCGCCGGTGGCGTGCCGCTGGAATTCCCCATCCACCCCATCCAGGAAACCGGCAAGCGCCCCACCGCAAGCCTGGACCGCAACCTCGCCTATCTCTCCCTTGTTGAAGTGCTTTACGGCTATCCGCTGGATGGCGTGGTCCTGACCGTGGGCTGCGACAAGACCACGCCCGCCTGCCTGATGGCCGCAGCCACGGTTGATATTCCGGCGATCGCGCTTTCCTCCGGCCCCATGCTGAACGGCGACTACAAGGGCCAGCGCACGGGCTCGGGCACCATCGTCTGGCTGGCCCGCGAAAAGCTGGCCACGGGCGAGCTGGACTACAAGGGCTTTGTGGACCTCGTCGCCTCATCGGCACCCTCCACCGGCTTCTGCAACACCATGGGCACCGCCACCACCATGAACTCGCTGGCCGAGGCGCTGGGCATGTGCCTGCCCTTCAATGCCGCAATCCCCGCGCCTTACCGTGAGCGTGGCCAGATGGCCTATGAAACCGGAAAGCGCATCGTTGAAATGGTGGCCGAGGATTTGACACCGTCCAAGATCATGACGCGCGAGGCCTTTGAAAACGCCATCGCCGTCAACACCGCCATCGGCGGCTCCACCAACGCCCCCAACCACCTGAACGGCATCGCTGCACACCTCGGCATCAAGCTCGAGGTGAAGGATTGGGAAAAGCACGGCTATGAGCTGCCGCTGCTCGTCAACCTGCAGCCGGCGGGCGAATATCTGGGCGAGGATTATCACCGCGCCGGCGGCGTGCCCGCCGTCATTGCTGAGCTGATCAAGGCCGGCAAGATCCACGAGAACGCCCTCACCGCCAACGGCAAGACCATTGGTGAAAACAACAAGGGCAAGTTCTCCTGGAACCGCAAGGTCATCCGCGAGTTTGAAAACCCGATCAAGAAGACCGCGGGCTTCAAGATGCTGCATGGCAACCTGTTTGATAGCGCCATCATGAAAACCAGCGTGATCTCGGAAGAATTCCGCCAGCGCTATCTCTCCAACCCGAAGGATCCAGGCGCCTTCGAGGCCAAGGCCATCGTGTTTGACGGCCCGGAGGATTATCACGCCAATATCGACAACCCGAAGCTCGGTGTGGATGAAAACACCATCCTCTTCATCCGCGGCGTGGGCCCCATGGGCTATCCCGGCGCTGCCGAAGTGGTGAACATGCGCGCCCCCAACTACCTTTTGGAAAAAGGCGTGCGCTCGCTCCCCTGCGTGGGCGATGGCCGCCAGTCCGGCACATCGGGCTCGCCCTCCATCCTCAATGCCTCGCCGGAAGCGGCGGCCGGTGGCGGTCTAGCCATCCTGAAGAATGGCGACAAGGTGAGGATCGACCTCAACACCGGCGATTGCAACATGCTGGTGGCCCCGGAAGAGATCGCCCGCCGCAAGGCCGAGCTGGAAAAGAGCGGCGGCTACAAGGTGCCGCCCGCCCAGACGCCTTGGCAGGAAATCTTCCGCAAGGAAACCGACCAACTAGCCCAGGGCATGGTGCTGAAAGGCGCCACCAAGTTCCGCCGCGTGGCCAAGACCTTCGGCATCCCGCGCGACAATCACTAGAACGCATTCTCCATGGGCGGGCACGCCCCGCCCATGGAGTGCCATGACAGGACTCACCCATGCACAGCATCCAATCCCCTCAATTGAAGGCCACCTTCTCCACCTATGGCGCGCGCCTTTTGGGCTTTGAGGTGGATGGCTTGGACGTGGGCTTCGGCACGCCGCTGAACGAGGAGCATGCGAGCTGGGACCCCTCCGCCGGCATTACCTGCGGCCGCCATGCGGGGCGCATTTCCGGCGCGCAGTTTCCGCTGGATGGCGAAATCATCAAGCTGGTGCCGAACCGTGATGGCTTCCAGCTGCATGGCGGCCCCCATGGCTTCGGCAGCCTGATCTGGAACGCCAGCCAGACCGATTCCGAGATCACCTTCACGCTAACAAGCCCGGATGGTGACCAGGGCTTCCCCGGAGAACTTCACGCCAAGGCGGTTTACGGCCTGCGCGGCAACGTGATGTGGGCTGAACTCACGGCCACCACTTCAAAGCCCACCGTGGTCAACCTCACCAACCATGCCTATTGGAACCTTGCCGGCCCTAGCGCCGGGAAGGATGCGGCCTTCAGCCAGGAAGTGATGATGAACGCCTCGCGCCGCCTCGTCACCAATGACAAGCTTCTGCCAAGCGGCGAATTCGCCGATGTGGCCGGAACCGATTTTGATTTCCGCACCCTGCGCCCGGTGGCGCGCGCCTATGACCACTGCTTCGTGATGGATGGCCCGCGCAGCGAGATGAAGCATGTGCTCACCCAGCGTGATCCGGGATCAGGCCGCCGCATGGAAGTGTGGAGCAGCGAATGCGCCATCCAGTTTTACACCGCCATCCACTGGAACGAGAGCCTGCCTGGCAAGGGCAGGCCGCTGCAGCAGCACCAGGCCATCGCCATCGAGCCGCAGAACGTGCCCGATGCGCCGAACCACCCAGGCTTCCCCAGTTCAATCCTGCGCCCCGGCACCACTTACCGCAACCGCATCGAGTGGCGGTTTTCCTAAAAGAACAGCGCCGCGCCCACGCCGACAAAGGCCAGCACGATGGCCAGCATGTAGAGCCGCAGTGTGGTGGTGTAGATCGCCACCACCTCATCGGCCTTGTGGCGGATGTCGAGGATCCGGTACAGCACGATCACCATGATCACCAGAGCGGGCAAGAGCGTGGCCGCCACGATCCAGTCGGCGGAATTCTTCATCTCGCTGGTGTTGTCATCCCGCGTCGCCCAGCCTGCGAGAAAGTTGAGCAGGAAGCCCATGATGATGCCCAGCGATGTCACCATCGGCTGGCGGAAGGCGGCAAGGTCTCTCACTTTGATCTCGGGCATGTCATGCTCCACGTCACAGGAAATTATAGGGGTCCACGTCCAGCTGCAGCGCCAATGAGCCCTTGGGCTTCACGTCCTTGAGCCAGGCGCCAAGAAAGGCCTGCAGGTTCACATCGCGCCGTGCCTTGACCAGCAGCCGCATGCGGTGCCGCCCGCGCACCATGGCGATGGGCGCAGGTGCCGGCCCCAGAACCGAAATGCCTTCAGCAGGCGGTGCTGCCAGCGCCACATCACGCGCAAAGCGCTGGGTTTCGTTGGCGTCCTTGCCAGAAATGACCAGCCCCGCCAGCCGCCCTGCCGGCGGCAGGCCCGCCACCTCGCGGATTTGCTTTTCGCCATTGAGATAGGCGTCACGGTCGCCCCGCGCCAAGGCTTTCATCAAGGGGTGCTGCGGCAGATAGGTTTGCACCAGCGCCCGCCCCGGCTTTTCGCCACGCCCTGAACGCCCCGCCACTTGCGCCAGAAGCGCCCAGGTGCGCTCGCCCGCGCGCGGGTCGGAGGATTCCAGCGCCAAGTCTGCATCGACAACCCCCACTAAAGTGAGATGCGGGAAGTGATGCCCCTTGGCCACCAGCTGCGTGCCGAGGATGAGGTTGAACTCCCCTTCCTCTATGCCGCGCAGCGTGTCACGCAGCATCTGCCCGCGCGCCAGGTCGCTGGAGAGAATGGCCATGCGCGCCTCGGGGAAAAGCTGGGCCGCCTCTTCCGCCAGCCTTTCAATGCCGGGCCCCACGGGCGTGAGCTTGCCTGCCTCGCCGCAAGAAGGGCAGGCCTGCGGCACAGGCTCCTGATGCCCGCAGTGATGGCATTGCAGGATCTTGCGGAAACGGTGTTCAACCATCGCCGCCGCGCAATCCGGGCAGTTGAGGCGGTGCCCGCAGGCGCGGCACAGGGTGAGCGGCGCAAAACCCCGCCGGTTGAGGAACAGCAGCGCCTGGTCCCCCGCCTGCAACGTCAGCGCGGTTGCTTCGCGCAATTGCGGTGAAAGCCAGGTGCCCGGCTCCAGCTTCTCCGCCGTCATGTCGATAAGCCGCGTTTCGGGAAGCTCCGGCCGCCCATGCCGGTCCTTCAGTTTCACAGTGCTGTAGCGCCCGCGGTCCACATTCATCAGGCTTTCCAGCGAAGGCGTGGCCGAGGACAGCACCACCGGAAACTTGCCAAGGCTGCCATAAAGCACCGCCATGTCCCGCGCATGATAGGGAACGCCCTCATCCTGCTTGTAGGCATTCTCATGTTCCTCATCGACCACGATGAGCCCAAGATTGACCCAGGGCAGGAACAGCGCCGAGCGCGCCCCCACCACGATCCTCGCTTCACCTGAAGCCACGCCGCGCCACACGCGCTCGCGCTCGCGCGGCCGCAGGTCGGAATGCCATTGCGCCGCCTCACAGCCGAAGCGCCGCTCAACGCGCGCAATGAAGGGCGCGGTGAGGGCGATTTCCGGCAGCAGCAGCAGCACCTGCCTGCCCGCCGCCAGTGATGCCGCCATCGCTTCGAAATAAACTTCCGTCTTGCCCGAGCCGGTCACCCCGTCGAGCAGGACAACCTTGCCGTCCCGCCCTGCCACCACCTGACGGAGCGCCTGGGCCGCCGCCTGCTGGTCGCCATTCAGGGCAAAGCCACCCGCATTCAAATCCGGCGCCGCAAATTTCTGGTGCGGCGGCAAGGCAACTTCCTTCAAGGCCCCTTGTGCGCCCAGCGCCTTCACCACCGAGGCGCCAACGCCCGCGGCTTCCGCCAGTTCAGAGGTCTTCATGGCAAAGCCTTGCCCCGCCACTTCCAGAACGCGCGCCCGCTGCGGCGTCAGCTTGGCGGGCTTGATGTCACCCAGCACCCAGGCCATCTGCATGCGCGGGTCATCCAATGCCGCCGGCACGCGCATCACCATGCGTAAGCAGTTGCCCTTGGGCTCAAGATAATAGGCCGAAAGCCATTCCATGAATTTCCGGTGCGTGGCTGAAAGCCCGGGCGCATCACACTTGCGCGTCACCGCACGCAGCTTCATGTTGGTGCCGAAGCTCTGGCCCACCTCCCACACACAGCCGAAATAGCTGCGAGTGCCCAGGGGCACTTCCACAAAGTCCCCCGCTGCCAGCTCCATGCCATCCGGAATCGCATAGGAATAGGCCTGCCCCAGCGCCAGGGGCAAAAGCACTTCCGCGATTCTGATGGGGTTCTCCATATGTTCAGGAATACATTTTGAAAGGCTGGAGTTCCAGCCTTATATCAAAGGCCATGCTGCACCGCCCGCCAGCCACGCCGGAAGTCACCGAGATCGCCTATCTCGAGCCTTCGCTCTATGCGGCCCGCCTGCGCGGCCAGCAGCACCTCACCTTGCTGGAAAGCGTGCAGCGCCATGAGCATCTGGGCCGCTGGTCTTTCCTCGCCTGCAACCCGGCTGAAACGCTGCGCGAGGATCAGGGCGCCGCTGCTCTTGAAGCAATCCGCCGCGATCTTGCCGACCGCGTGGTGGCCCCAATCCCAGGCCTGCCCCCCTTTCAGGGCGGCTGGGCGGGCTTCATCTCCTATGATGCCGGCTGGGCCTTTCAGGCCGCGCGGCACCCGCCGCAATTCAAGCCCCTCTGCCCCAGTGTCATCTTCCACCGCTATGAAACAGTGATCGGCTTTGACCATCTGCAAGAGCGCGCCTTCATCATCGGCCCCGGCGCGCCAGCGCTGGAAAAGCTGTTGAGGCACAAGCCGCCAATCACTGGCAGCCATGTGATTGAGGGCTGGCGCAGCAATTTCACGCGCGACGCCTATGAAAAGGCCATTGCCCAAACCGTGGAATACATCCTCGCCGGAGATATTTTCCAGGCCAACATCACCCAGTGTTTCTCGGCCGGTGTGCCGGAGGATTTTGATGCCTTCGCCTTTTACCGCAAGCTGCGAAACCTGAACCCCGCCACCTTTGCAGCCTTCCTGGATTATGGCGATGTGAAAGTGGCGTCCTCCTCGCCCGAGCGCCTGGTGAAGATGGAAGGCCGCGCGCTGGAAGCCCGCCCCATCAAGGGCACGCGGCGGCGCGATGCAGACCCGGCACACGATGCAGCGCTGATCGCCGAGCTGCAATCCTCGCGCAAGGACCGCGCCGAGAATGTGATGATCGTGGACCTCTTGCGCAATGACCTGAGCCGCATTGCCAAGCCCGGCACGGTGAAGGTGCCTGTGCTCTGCGGCCTCGAATCCTATGCCAATGTGCACCATCTCGTTTCCGTGGTGGAGGCGGGCTTGCGCGATGGGCTGGATGCCATCGATCTTTTGCAAAACGTCTTCCCCGGCGGTTCCATCACCGGTGCTCCCAAAATCCGCGCCATGGAAATCATCGCGGAATTGGAACAACAAGCCCGCGGCCTCTATTGCGGCTCCATCGGCTGGATGGGCCACAACGGCCATGCCGATTTCAACATCACCATCCGCACCGCGCTGTTTGCGGGCGGCAAGGCTTATGTGCAGGGCGGCGGCGGCATCACCGCGCGCTCGCAGCCCGCCGCAGAATATGAGGAA
>JAGWTZ010000004.1 GCA_028868695.1 Alphaproteobacteria bacterium
GCCGTGCAGGTGCTATGGGCGGCGGCGGCGGGCTTCCTTGTTGCCTATGCCCTGCAGAACAAGGGCTTCACCTATCACATCCTGCCCGCCACCAGTTTTGCCTTGCTCGCCTGTGCCGCCACCGCGCTGTTCGAGGCGCGCAAGGGCCTCGCCCCCGCCCTCATGGCCGTGGCCGCCGCCGCGATGCTGGCGTCAGAGCCGCAAATCTACCGCGAAAACCGCGACATCAGTTCCCGCATCGAAGCCTACCGGAGCGCCGGCACGCAATCTGTCTTTATCGCTTCCAACCGCTTCTCCCATGCCTTCCCTTATGTGGTGGAGCAGAAGCTGCAATGGGCCTCGCGCCTGCCCACGCAATGGCTGGTGCCTTATGTGAGCGATCATTGGCAGAAGGGTGAGGCGGCGCATGATCCCATCACCGCCAAGGCGCTGGATTGGACGATGGAGGATCTCGCCACCCTCAAGCCCGATATCATCGCCATCGACAACACCAAGGCCCAGCGCGAGCAGATGGGCGGCTTCGAGTTCCTGAAATTCTGGTCGGAGGATGCGCGCTTTGCCGCCCTGTGGCAGAACTACAGCCTCGCTTCCAGCGAAGGCGACATTCTCATTTACCTGCGCAAGAAATGAAAAACCCCGCCGTTGCCGGCGGGGCTTCAAATTCAAAAAGCCAGAAGCGCTTAGATGGCTTCCTTGACTTCCTTGGCGGCGCGGAAGGCCAGCTTCTTGGAAGCCTTGATCTTGATCTGCTCGCCCGTCAGCGGGTTGCGGCCGAGGCGGGCCGGGCGCTTCTTCACCTGGAAGATGCCGAGGCCGGTGACGCGCACCTTGTTGCCCTTCTTGAGGTGCTTCACGGTGGCTTCAACGAAATCAGCCAGCAAGGCGGCGGTGGCCTTCTTGGACATTTCGTGCTTCTCGGCGAGGTCGGCAGAAATCTTCGTCAACGCGATCGTCACAATCTTTTCGTCAGCCATGGTTCTCTCCTTCAGTTGGCGAATCAAGATGCCAGCCAAATTAACGAATTGGCAACGTCGTGAAAACCCTTATTTTTCGCAGGTTTTTTCGATCGCGCTTGAGAAAAGCCAAGGAATCAGCGGTTAATTTTCCGTTAACGCCAGAAAGGTACATAAAAACAGCGAGTTAAACGAAATCCGTGTGGTTCTTGAGTGGAATCGGCGGCAGGCTGTGCTTGGCCTGCAGGGCATCAAGATTGGCCCGCCGCGCCGCCTCGTTCTGCCCGGACATGTTGGCCTGATGCACGCGGATGGCCACGGCAGGCGCCTTTTGGTGGAACAGTGAGAAGCCGCCGCGCGCCACGCGCAGATACCAGTCCCAATCCCAGTAATAGGGCAGGGCTTCGTCAAAGCGCCCCAGCTGCTCATGGATCTTGCGCCGGTAGCACACCGCAGAAATCAGGATGGTGTTGTCCTTCTCGAGCGAAGAAGCCGTGGCGTTCCGGTCAAACAGCTTCACGCTGCCATCTGCAAAGCGCATCTCGCCATTGGCGAAATAAAAGTCCGTATGCTGATCAAATTGCGCCTGTGCCTTTGCCAGGTGCCGCAGGTCAATCCAGAAATCATCGTCATCAAGAAAGGCGATGAATTCGCCCGTCGCATGCGCAACCCCAAGGTTGCGGGCGGGAACTGCCGTGCGCTTGCGATTGTCCAGCACATGCACGCGCGGGTCGGCAAACGAAAGGGTGAGCGGGTCGCCATCATTGACCAGCAGCAGCTCCAGCGAAACGCCCTCTTGCGCCAGAACGCTCTCCACCGCTTGCGGCAGGAACTCCTCGCGGTTGCGCGTCGGGATGATGACGCTGAAACGGGCCGTCACGGCTTCAGCCAGCGCAGGTCCGGGTAAGGCACGCGCTCCTTGGCCACGAAGAAATAACGCCGGAAGATCTCGCCATAGCCGCGCATCGTGTAGTTGCCGTTCTGCGCCACCATCCGCGCCTTTTCCGCCCGGTAATAGGCGGGGATTTCATACCACGGCAAGGCGGGCCTGTCGTGATGCGCCACATGCAGGTTGTTGTGCAGGAACAGCAGGCCCCAGAAGGGCGAGGCCTCAACGATGATGGTGCGGTGGTGATAATCCGGCGCCGCCTGGTGCTCGCAGAATGAGCGCACCAGCGCCAGCGAAATGGAAGGATAGGCGATCAGCAGCAGATATTGCCAGACAGGCATGCCGCACCACAGCACATAGGCCAGCACCACAGCGCAGGAGAGCGCGAAATTCACCCAGCAGGCGGCGCGGTAGCGGTCGCCCTTCAGGGCCTCGCCCAAGTCGGCTGACCAGAAGCGGATGATGCTCACCGCAGGCCCGATGCTCATGCGCCCCAGCAGGGAGTTGTTGAAGCTGTAGACCATGCGCTTGATGCCGGGTAGGGCAGCCCAGCTTGCGGGCAGCATGTAATAGGTCTCGGGGTCTTTCTCCGGGTCGGTGAGATAGGCGTCATTGTGGTGCTGCAAATGCGTGTCGCGGTAGCGGCCATAGGGCAGCCACATGTTGGGGATCACGAACACCAAGGCCTGATTGAGAAGGCGCGAGCGCGTGGGGTGCCCATGCAACACTTCGTGCTGCAGCGAGGAGTGCAGCGCCGCGAAATAGGCGCCAACCGGCAGGATCACCCACCATGGCAGCGCGGCGTGAAACCACACCAGCCCGCCCACCACAAGATAGGTGGAGGCGATGAGCCCCACCGTGGGCCACTCGATGCGTTGAAAGAATTTGCCGTTTGCCATTTGCGCTTCCACTCCTGCGCTGAATCTATAAGCTCGCCTCACCCGCCACAAGAGCAGCCCGCTTCATGATTGCCGCACCCCTCATGGCCTCCCTGCCGATGTATGATTGGCCGGAAATCCGCGCCGCAACCGATGCCTTCTGGGCGGGCCTTGCGCGCCATGCCGGCGTGGCGCTGCCGCTTGAGAGGGCGCTGGCCTACAGTGAGCCCTGGCGTCACCCGGAACTCCTTTTCAGCCAAACTTGCGGTTATCCTTTCACGCATGAATTCAAGGGCTTGCTCAGCTATGTTGCCACGCCGCATTATCTTGCCGAAGGCTGCGATGGCCCGCGCTATTCCAGCTTCGTCTTCGCGCGCGAGCATGTGGCGCTGAAGGATTTGCGCGGTGCCACGCCCGCCATCAATGGCAGGGACTCCATGTCCGGCATGCTGGCGCTCAAGCTGGTGTTTGCGCCGCTTGCCACCGCGGGTGAATTCTTTGCGCCAGCCCTGGTGAGCGGCGGCCACCGCGCCTCGCTGAAGGCGGTGCGCGAAGGCCGCGCCGATGTCTGCGCGGTGGATGCGGTCTGCGTCGGCCTCGCCCGCAGGCATCGCACGGGGGATCTGGATGGGCTGGTGGAAATCGCCCGCTCGCCTCTCGTGCCAGCGCTGCCCTATGTCACCCGCGTGGGCGATGTGGCGAGGCTGCGCGCCGCGCTTGCTGCCGCGATGGTTGATCCTGCATTGGCCGAAGCCCGCGCCGCCCTGCTGCTGGGTGGCGTCACGGTCCTGCCCGAAGGCGCCTATGACGTGATCCCGCGCCTGGAAGCAGAAGTGAATTTGCATTTGTAGTCCAAAACCGAGTTACGTCATGCCCGCTTTCGCGGGCATGACGGCGGCACGGGCTTTGCTCGAGGCGCTACAGCTTCTTCGGCACAGTCTCATTGGCGCCGATGCGCGCCGCGTCAAATTCCTCGCGCATTTCGCAATGGCGCGAGAGCGCGTGCAGCTTGGGATATTTGTCGGCGGGGAAGAATTCCGGCAGCCGCAGCTTGAGGTGAGACAGCATGCAGCCGATGGTGATGTCCGCCTGGCTCATCTTGTTGTCGAAGAACCACGGGTTGCCGCAATCATGCTCCAGCTTTTCCAGCGCGGCCTTGATCTGCGAGGCCATGCGCGCATCAAGGTTCTTGCTCACATGGCCGCTCTCGTGGAACTGCCGTTCAAAGAACAGCCCCACCACCTTGTCGGAAATGCCGGTGGAAAGCGCGCAGGCCTGCAGCACCTTGCGCCGCTCCGCGCCATGTTGCGGCGTCAGCGCCCGCGCCCCGCCCGCCACATGGTCAAGATGGTCGATGATGGCGTTGGAATCGATCAGCGTCTCGCCGTCTTCAAGAATGAGGATGGGCACCCGGCAAAGCGGATTGATGGCCTGAACTTCCTTCTTGTCGCCAAACACCGAAAGCGGCTTGCGCGTGAAGGGCATGTGATAGTGATGCAGCGTCACCGCCACGCGGCGCACGAACGGAGAGTCATACTGGCCAATCAGGATCATGCCCGGACTCTGCCCGGATTAGCCCAGCCTCGCAAGGGCCTTCTCTCGGCCGATCAGCGGCAAAAGGGCTGCAAGTTCGGGGCCATGGTCAAGGCCGGTCAGTGCCCGGCGCAGCGGCATGAAAAGCTCCTTGCCCTTGCGGCCGGTGGCGGCTTTCACGGCTTCCGTCCAGGCTTTCCAGGTGCTGCCATCCCAGGGTGCGGGCGGCAAGGCGGCGCGGGCGGCGGCGATGAATGCGGCATCCGCCTCGGCCACTTCGCCCTTCATGTCTCCGGCCACGATCCCATGCCAGGCCTTGGCGTCGGCCAGCTTTTCGATATTGCCGCGCACCGCCAGCCAGAAGGCCTCGTCGCCGTAAGCCAGCCTGTCCTTCACCGCGCCCCATGGCAGCATGTGCAGCAGCTTGGCGTTGATCAGCTTCAACTCCGCCTCGTCAAAGCGTGCGGGCGCGCGCGAAAGCTTGCCAAGGTCAAAGCTCTCCACAAGCTCGGAATAGTCCGTGCACGGATGAATGCTGTCGGATGTGCCCAAGAGCGAGGCCATGGAAACCACCGCCATCGCCTCCAGCCCATCCTCGCGGAACTGCTGGATGGAGAGCGAACCAAGCCGCTTCGAGAGGCCCTTGCCGTCGGCGCCATTGAGCAGGCTGTAATGCGCATAGGCCGGCACCTTGCCGCCAATCGCCTCGGTGATTTCAATCTGCACCGCGGTGTTCACCACATGATCCTCGCCGCGGATCACATGCGTCACGTCAAAATCAATGTCGTCAATCACCGAGGGCAGGGTGTAGAGATAGGTGCCATCCTCGCGGATCAGCACCGGGTCGCTCAGCGTCGCTGTGTCGATATGCACTGCCCCGCGGATCAGGTCGTTCCACTCCACCGGCTTCTGCGCCAGCTTGAAGCGCCAATGCGGCTTGCGCCCCTCGGCAACAAAGGCGGCAATCTCTCCGGGCGAAAGCTTCAATGAGGCCCGGTCATAAACTGGCGGCAGCCCGCGCGCCTGCTGGCGCTTGCGGCGGCGGTCCAGCTCATCGGCGGTTTCATAGCAGGCATAGAGAAAGCCGCGCGCCTTCAAATCCGCGGCCACCGCGTCATAGCGGGCAAAGCGCTTGCTCTGCCATTCCACGCGGGCGGGCTTGATGCCAAGCCAGGCCACATCGGCGGCAATGCCATCGGCAAACTCCTGCGTCGAACGCGCCACGTCGGTGTCATCATAGCGCAGGATGAATTGCCCGCCCGTCTTCAGCGCGAACAGCCAGTTGAGCAATGCGGCACGCGCATTGCCGATATGAATGCGGCCTGTGGGCGAGGGGGCGAAGCGGACAATCGTGGACATGCAAGCCAGCTAGCCGTTACAACAGGCAAAATCAATATTGCGAGGCAAAAGATGAAGCAAAGGCGTTTGGGGCAGAATGGCCCGATGGTGGGTGAAGTGGGCCTGGGCGCCATGAGCTTTGGCGGCATTTTCGGCCCCACCGACAAGGCCACCAGCCACCGCGCGCTGGACAAGGCGCTGGATGTGGGCATGACGCATATCGACACGGCGCTGATCTATGGCCCCTTCGTCTCGGAAGAAGTGATCGGCGAATATCTGGCGAAGAGCCCGGCGGCGCGCAAAGCCTTCTCTATCGCCACCAAGGGCGGCATCAACCCCAACCCGCGCGGCGTGAGCAATACGGCCGGCTTCATGCGCGAATGCCTCGAAAGCTCCTTGAGGCGGCTGGGGGTGGAGCGGGTGGATCTGTATTATGTCCACCGCCGCGAACATGCGATCCCCATCGAGGATGTGATGGGCACCATGGCGCAGTTCGTGAAAGAAGGGAAAATCGGCGGCATTGGCCTTTCCGAAATTTCCCCCGCCACGCTGGAACGCGCCAGCAAGATTCACCCCGTGGCCGCCGTGCAGAATGAATACTCGCTGTGGACCCGCCTGCCAGAATTGGGCCTCACGCAGCTCTGCAAGAAGCTGGGCACCACGCTGGTCGCCTTCTCGCCCGTGGGCCGCGGCGTGTTGACCGATGTGGTGATTGACACTGAAAAGCTGCCTGCATCAGATTTCCGCAAAGGCATCCCGCGTTTTCAAGCGCCCAACTTTGCGCTCAACATGCAGCGCGTGGAAATGTTCAAGGCCTATGCCAAAGCGAGGGGCTGGACGCCCGCCAGCCTGGCCAATGCCTGGGTGCTGGCACAGGGTGAACACATCATCCCCATCCCCGGCACCAGAACCGCCGAACACCTGGCCGACAACGCCTCCGCTTCCGCCATCAAACTGAGCGCGAAAGACTTGGCCGAGATTGAAGACATCATGCCCTTAGGTTCCGCTCATGGAAACCGTTACTCCCACGAGCAGCAGGGCGCGGCGGAGCAGTATTGCTGAAAAACGCCGTGCACCAGAAATCCGTCATTCCCGCGAAAGCGGGAATCCCAGTTTTGAATTAGGCATTGGTCACAAACCGGTTCAAACACAGATTCCGGCTTTCGGGGGGATGACGGCCGGGGCGGGCGGTGAGTGGCCAATTCAGCCAATGCCACCCAGCAATAGGCTTTTAATCCGCCAGAAACGGCCCTACAGCGTGTTCCACCTGGTGCCCGCTGGGGAACCGCGGAAAGGATAAAAGTCTTCTGTATGAGGCCGCAAAGTGCCTAGGAATTGAAATCTATCGTCGGTTGCGCGGGGCGCGCGCCTGCACGTGGCTTCACCCCAGATCGCGCCATCCGTTGGTGATCGGATATCTCCGGTCGCGCCCGAAATTCCTTCTCGTGATCTTCACACCCGGCGCGCTTTGCCGCCGCTTGTATTCGGCCACATAGAGCAAGTGCTGGATGCGCTTCACCAGCGCCACGTCATGCCCGCGCGCCACGATCGCGCTCACAGGTTCCTCAAGCTCAACCAAGCCTTCGAGAATGTCATCGAGCACTTCATAGGGCGGCAGTGAGTCCTGGTCCTTCTGGTTCTCGCGCAGCTCGGCCGTGGGCGCCTTGGTGATGATGCGTGTGGGAATCACAAAGCCCATCGTGTTGCGCCACTCGGCCAGCCTATAAACCTCCACCTTGTAGATATCCTTGATCGGGTTGAAGCCCCCATTCATGTCGCCATAAAGCGTGGCGTAGCCAACACTCATCTCGCTCTTGTTGCCGGTGGTCAGCACCATCGCGCCAAACTTGTTGGAGATCGCCATGAGGATCACGCCGCGTGAACGGCTTTGCACATTCTCCTCAGTGATGTCGGAATTCTTGCCGGCAAACATTGGCTTCAGGGCCGAGAGAAAACCTTCCACCGGCTCCTTGATCGGCACCACATCATAGCGCACGCCCAGAAGCTTGGCGCATTCCTCGGCATCAACAAGACTGTCCTTGCTGGTATAGGCGTAAGGCAGCATCACGCAATGCACGCGCTCCTTGCCCAGCGCGTCCACCGCCATCGCCGCGACAACGGCGCTGTCAATGCCGCCCGAAAGCCCCAGCACCACGCCGGGGAAGCGGTTCTTGTTCACATAATCCTTGAGGCCCAGCACGCAGGCCTTCCAGGCCTCTTCTTCCTTCTCGGGCAGAACGGCAAAATCGCCTTTCTTGCACTGCCAGCCATCGTCCATGCGGTTCCACTCGCTGATGACAACGGCTTCCTCGAACATCGGCATCTGCAGCGCCAGCGAGCGGTCGGCGTTCAGCACGAAGGACGCGCCATCAAACACCAGCTCATCCTGCCCGCCCACCTGGTTGAGATAGGCCAGCGGCAACCCCGTTTCCGTGACGCGCGCCACCACTAGGTTCAGGCGCACGTCATCCTTGTTGCGCTCAAAGGGCGAGCCGTTGGGCGAGAGCAGCAGCTCCGCCCCCGTTTCCTCCAGCGTCTCACACACTTCGGATTTCCAGATGTCCTCGCAGATGGGAACGCCGATGCGCACGCCCTTGAAATTGATCGGCCCCGGCGCCGGCCCCGGCTGGAACACGCGCTTCTCGTCAAACACGCCGTAATTCGGCAAGTCGAACTTGAAGCGAACGGTTTCAATCTTGCCACCATTCAACAGCGCCACGGCGTTGTGCAGCTTCTCACCCTCGCGCCAGGGCAGGCCCATGAGCATCGCGGGGCCATTGGGAAAGGCCGCCGCCAGTTCCTCGCATGCCGCCTTGCAGGCCGCGACGAATGAGGGCCGCAGCACGAGATCCTCTGGCGGATAGCCGGCGATGAACAGCTCCGGAAACAGCACGAGGTCAACGCCTGAAAGCTTGGCCACCTCGGCCTTGGCCTTGGCAAGATTGGCGGAAACCGCGCCAACCGTGGGGTTAAGCTGTGCAAGGGCGATGGTGAGTTTGTCGGTCATGATGAACTGCTCTTAGCGCAAGGCACAGGCAACGCCAATCACCAGCAATTCAGCCTTGCAAAATGGGGGATGAACCGCCAAATTCCGCAGGTCTTTCGGCGCGCGCCGGCCGCGCCATCCAACAGGGGGAATGAATGCGTCTCGACAACCAGCGTGAAAGCGGAAACATTGATGACCAGCGCGGCCAGGGCGGCGGCATGGGCTTTCCCGGCGGCGGCTCTTCCGGCTTTGGCGGTGGCGGGGGAGGCGGCGGCCTTGGCATTTTGCTGCCGCTCTTGCTCAACACCATCGGCTTTCGCGGCGTCATCGTTCTTGCCGTGCTTTATTTCGCGCTCAAAATGTTCACGGGCGTTGACCTGCTGAACATCGCAGCCGGCGGCGGGGGCACGGGCTTTCAGCTTCCTTCCACCACCACATCATCCTCAATTGGCCAGCCCGGCGCGGCCGTGGCCCCTGGCGGCACGAAGTCCGCCGCCGATGCCGCGAGCGATCCCGGCAAGCATTTCGTGGCCAAGGTTCTGGGCTCCACTGAAGATGTTTGGACCAAGATTTTCGCCGACATGGGCCAGCAATATCAAAAGCCGCGCCTGGTGCTGTTCTCGAACTTCACCCAATCCGGCTGTGGCACGGCGCAATCATCCATGGGCCCCTTCTATTGCCCGGCCGACCAGAAGGTCTACATCGACCTCGCCTTCTACAAGGAGCTGAAGGACAAGCTGGGCGCGCCCGGCGATTTCGCGCAGGCTTATGTGGTGGCGCATGAGGTGGGCCACCATGTGCAGAACCTGCTGGGCATCGCCGATCAGGTGGATAACGCCCGCCGCAGCGCTTCCGAAACCGAGGCCAACCACCTCTCGGTGAAGATGGAGCTGCAGGCCGATTGCTTTGCCGGCGTCTGGGCCACCGAGGCTGATGCCATGAGCCACATTCTCGAAAGCGGCGACGTTGAGGAAGCGCTGAACGCCGCCAGCCAGATTGGCGATGACCATTTGCAGAAGGCCTCGCAGGGCTATGCCGTGCCGGACACCTTCACCCACGGCACCTCGGCCCAGCGCGTGAAATGGTTCAAGACCGGCCTTGCCGCCAAGAGCCTGAACGATTGCGACACCTTCAACGCCGCCAATCTTTGACCGGCCGCCGGCGTCACAAGTTTCGCTCCTGCCCGCCAAGGGCAGGAGCCCATCAACCAGCCGTTAAGCAAAGGCCTTAACGGCCTGTTGGTGTTGGGCGGGAAAATCCCGCGTGCGCGCGCCGTGCATTGCAACTTGTTCACCGTCTTTCAAAGGCCCTTGCCTAAGCCGTGAAGAAACGGGGGAAGCCATGCGGCGCAATCTCAATGACGAAGTGGGCAAACGGCTGCTCAAGGGCCTTGATCTGGCAGGGCTTGGCGGCCTCAGTCTTGTGGCCAGTTTCCTGGCGGTGCGCGGCGGTGATGGCGCCGATGCTGTTCTGGCCGGCTTCTTCGCCCTTGCCCTCACCTTCCTGTGCATGATCATCCTGCGCGGCCTTGATCTCTATGAGGCGCGCAAGCAGGTGCACCTTGGCTCCAGCATCATCAAATCCATCACTGCCGTGGCCATTGTTGGCCTGGCGGCCGCGCTTTGCGCGCGCCTCATCGGCTTGCAGTTTGAGGAAGGCTGGGCCCGCCTGTGGCTGCCGGGCAGCGCGGCCTATATCATGCTCTCCCGGCTTCTCGCCTGGGCTCTGGTGCGCCGCGATGTGCACAGTGGCGCGCTGCGCCAGCGCATCGCCATTGTGGGTGGCGGCAAGGCGGCCGAAGACGCCATCACCACGCTGGAAAACTCCAAGGGTCTCGACATTGAAATCCTCGGCCTGTTTGACGACCGTTTCGACAACCGCAGCCCCGCCTCCATTCACCGCGTGAAGAAGCTGGGCAAGATCGCCGATCTTGATGCCTATGCCCGCGCCAATGCGGTGGATCTGGTCATCGTTGCCATTCCCATTTCGGCCGAGCAGCGCCTGCTGCAAATCCTCAAGCGCATTTGGGAACTGCCGGTGGACATCCGCGTCTCCGGCCAGGCGGCCAAGCTGCGCCTGTCGCGCTCGGCCTATCACCATCTGGGCGACCTGCCGCTGCTGCCGCTGTTTGACCGCCCGCTGAGCCACTGGAACGAATTCACCAAGGATGTGCTGGACCGTTTCGTGGCGCTCATCGCCATCCTTCTGCTCTCGCCGGTTCTGGCGCTGGTGGCGCTGGCCGTGCGCCTCGAAAGCAAGGGGCCCATCATCTTCAAGCAGAAGCGCTTCGGCTTCAACAATGAGCTGATCGAGGTCTACAAGTTCCGCTCCATGTATGTGGACAAGAGCGACGCCACCGCCGCCAAGCTGGTGACCAAGGGTGACCCGCGCGTCACCAGGGTGGGCCGCATCATCCGCAAGACCTCGCTGGATGAGCTGCCGCAGCTTTTCAACGTGCTCAAGGGCCAGCTCTCGCTTGTCGGCCCGCGCCCGCATGCCACCCAGGCCAAGGCCGCCGGCGGCCTTTACGATCAGGTGGTGGAAGGTTACTTCGCGCGCCACAAGGTGAAGCCCGGCATCACCGGCTGGGCGCAGATCAACGGCTGGCGCGGCGAGACCGACACCGTTGAAAAGATCGAACAGCGTGTGAAGCACGATCTTGAATATATCGACCAATGGTCCCTGCGCCTTGATCTTTACATTCTCATGAAGACGCCGCTGGCCTTGCTGAAAAGCGAAAACGCCTACTGATCGGTAATGCGGCCCCTTCCGGGTTGGTATTCCGCCAAATCAATGCTAACCCTGTGTTGAACTGCCGCAAAGGCAGGCAACAGAACCTGGGGAAGCATCAACATGGATCAGAACACTCTCAACCTCATCATTTCGGCCATCGCTGGCCTGGCCGCGGGCCATGGCACGGGTGCTGCCAACCAGAGCACGTCCCTTGGCCCGGTGGGCAACACTGCAACGGGCGCCATCGGCGGCGTGCTTGGTGGCCTGATCGCCGCGCTGGTTCCTGCCTTGCAGCAGATCGGCACGGGCACGGTGAATGGCGGCAACCTCGGTGGCGGCGCCATCGGCGGCATCGTGCTCACAGCCATCGTCTCGGCCCTCAAGAACAACATGGGCGGCGGCACGGCGGCGAAGTAACACCGCGCGCCACGCATCTCATTTCCGCGGCCGCCAACCGCAAGGTTTGCGGCTGTTTTGTTGTGCGCTGCATCACGGCTTTGGTTTGGTGATGTGCCGCTTCGATGTTACAACTCGGCGAGGTCTGCCATCACGGAAGATCGAATCAAGGGGGTAGAAAAATGGATATCACGTCACTTCTCATCCAGCTCGTTGCCGGCGCTGTCGGCGGCAATGTGGGTGGCACCGCAATGAAGGATCAAAGCCTCGGGCCAATCGGCAACACCATTGCCGGCGCCGTGGGCGGCCTTGGCGGCGGCACGGTTCTGGGCTCGCTGATTCCTGCCCTTGCCTCGGCTGCGGCCGGTGGCTCCACGGTTGGCAATCTCGCCGCCAGCGGCGTGGGCGGCCTGGTGCTGCAAATCATCGTTGGCCTGATCAAGAGCAAGATGGGCAACTGATCCCAAGCCAGCGCGAATGAGAGGGGCGCCCATTGTGGCGCCCTTTTTTATTGCGGCAGCCGCCCGCCCAGCTCATCGGCGATATGCGCCTTGATGATGTCGTCAAAACTCTTCTCGGCCTCGAAGCCAAGCTCGCGCGCACGACGCGCCTCAAAGCGCGTGGGCCAGCCCTTTACGATCGTCCAGATGGTGTCATCCGGCACCTCGCGGATGAGCGCGAGCGGCTTGTCACCCGCCACCCGCTTCAGCGCATCCAGCTGCTCCTGCACGGTGACGCCCACGCCAGGCATGGTGAGATTGCGCCGCGGGCCGACGCGCCCGCCATCAATGCTGGCGGCATGGATGAGGAAGTTCACCGCCGAGCGCGGGCTCGCATGGGTGTGCACCACATCGCGCGGCACGGGCAGAACCGCTTCCTGGCCCGCCAGCGGCTCGCGGATGATATTGGAGAAGAAGCCGGAGGCCGCCTTGTTGGGTTTCCCCGGCCGCACGCAAATGGTGGGCAGGCGGATGCCGATGCCATCGAATATGCCCTTGCGCGTGTAATCCGCCAGCAGGGCCTCGCTCATCATCTTCTGCGTGCCATAGGAGGTGAGCGGCGTGAGATGGAAATCATCGGGGATCACCGCAGGGAAGGGCGCACCGAACACCGCGATAGAGGATGTGAACACCACGCGCGGCGAAATGCGCGCCGCGCGCATGGCGTCAAACAGCACGCGCGTGCCATCGAGGTTGACGCGGTAGCCGAGATCGAAGTTCGCTTCCGCCTCGCCCGAGACAATCCCCGCCAGGTGAAACACCACATCGGGCTTGGCTGCCATCAGCCCAGCAGCGAAGGTGGGGGCCGCAAGATCGCCCACATGGGCATTGAGCGGTGTGACGCCGCGCGGCCATTCGCTCGCCACCACGTCAACAAGGTCAATGGCAGTAATGGCCTTGCCGTTCAGCTGGCCATCTTGCATCAGCCGCGCCGTGAGCTTGCGGCCGATCATGCCGGCTGCCCCGGTGATGAGAATGCGCATGTCTTACTTTCCCCAGCGCAGCGCCAGCGGATTTGCTTCGCGCGCCAGTTCCAGCAAACCCTTGCGCGTTTCCGGATGCAAGGGGCGAAGCGGGTGGCGCACATGATCGGACTTGATCACGCCGCCTTCCTTCATCACCGCCTTGGCGGAGCGCAGGCCGCACTGGCGGTTCTCGTAATTGATCAGCGGCAGCAGATTCTTGTAGATCGCGGCCGCCTTGGCGCGGTCTCCCGCATGATGAGCAATGATCGCGGGCCGGATCAGGTCAGGGATCATCGCCGAGCACATCGAGCCGGTGGCTCCGGCATCAAGATCGGCCATCAGGGTGATCGACTCTTCGCCGTCAAACGGGCCCACGATGCTCTTGCCGGCTGCCGCGATCAGGTCACGCAGCTTTTGCGCGGCAAAGGCCACCTCGATCTTGAAATAGGAAACCAGCGGAACTTCCTGCGCCAGCCGCACAAGGAAGGGAACGGAAAGCTTGACGCCCGAAAGCGGCGCATCTTGCACCATGATGGGCAGGCCGCTGGCCTTGGCGATGGCCGCGAAGTGTTCAATCATCGCGCCTTCATCGGCCTGCAGCGCGGCGCCGTGATAGGGTGGCATCAGCATCAGCATGGCGGCGCCATGGTCGGCCGCATGCCTGGCGCGGGCAGCGGCGATTTGCGTCGAGAAATGCGAACAGGTGACAATGACTGGCACGCGGCCGTTCACCTGTTTCAGGCAGGCCTCGGTGGAAACGCGCCGCTCTTCATCCGTCATCACAAACTGCTCGGAGAAATTGGCGAGGATGCAGATGGCGTCTGACCCCTGGTCCACCATCAGGTCCATCACCCGGCGCTGGCCGTCCAGATCAAGCGCGCCATCGTCATGGAACACGGTGGGGGCAACAGGCAGAACGCCGGTGAGGGGCCTTGAGAGTTTCATGGGGATCACTTTCCAAATGGTTGCCCCGCGGGCCAAGGCAGTGGCCTAGACCTTCGGGTGTTCCAGCATTTGTAATACAATTGGCTCGGTACCTGCAATACGCGCCATCACCATGCGCGCCAGTTCCTGGCCAGCCAGCCGGAAATCCTCGCCGATGCCGATAATGTTCTGCTCAAACAGCTGGATGGTCTCGGAAATCGGCTTGGCCACCATGTCATAATCACGCCCGATCATCTTGCCGCCTTGGCGCATGCCGGCGATGGTGGCCAGCGCCACGCTGGAGGATACGCAGACAATGCCGTCCGGCCCGTCGCGCCGCTCGGCCAGCGCCTTGGTGGCCAGCACCAGCTGCTGCACCTCGGAATCAGTGTCCACCGTGCTGAGCAGTTCGCCGCGCATGCCAAAAGTGCTGAGCCCGCGGTTGAAGCCGCCCAACGTGTGGTGGAAATAGTTGAGCTGTGCTGGCGGCCCGATCAGCACCAGGTTCTTGCGGCCGTGCTTGTGCAGCAGGTGCACCGCCTCGAAGGCGAAGGCGTCATTGTTGAAATCGAAATAGGCGTGTTCGATGCCCATGGCGGTGCGGCCATGGGTGGCGAAGGGCATGTTGTTTTCGATGAGATAGCGCACGCGCGGATCATCCGGCTGGGTGCGCGAAATGATGACGCCATCGGCGGAGTTGGTTTCAACAATGTAGCGGATGGGGTCCATCGGATCGGAGAGCGAATAAGGCGTGATCACCAGATGGTAGGGCGTGTCCTTCAGCGCATCTGAAATGCCATAGACAATATTGGCAAAGAAGCCCGAGCCGCCGTCTTCCGCGTTCAGCACCACGGTGATCACATTGCTCTTGCCGGTGCGCAGGCGCACGCCCGCGCGATTCGGCCGGTAGCCCATCTGCTGGGCGGCCTTCTGCACGCGGCGGCGCGTTTCCAGCGCGATTTCCGGGCTGTCACGCAGCGCCTGGCTGACCGTGGAAATGCCAAGCCCGGTGATCTCCGCAAGCGAGCGCAGGGTAGGGCGCTTTTCTGAACCATCCGACATGGCGCACAATTCATAGGCAAATCCTGAATCGTTTCAAGTCCAGAAAAGCAATTGTGCAGCGCAATATTTCGCCGCCAAAAATTTTCTCATCTGAAACGTTGCAATTTGAAAAATGCTGAGTTAGCGTTTCACCACCCAAATAAGACGAGGGAGGAAATTGTCATGGGTCTGAAGAAATTTGCAGCCGGTCTTGCGTTCACTGCATCGCTCTTTGCGATGGGTGCGGCCAAGGCCACTGACATTGAAGTGACGCATTGGTGGACATCCGGTGGCGAAGCCGCTGCCGTGGCTGAATTCGCCAAGGCCGTGAACGCCTCGGGCGATCATTGGGTTGACGGCGCCATCGCCGGCTCGGGCGACGTTGCCCGCCCGATCATCATTTCGCGTATCTTGGGCGGCAACCCGATGGGCGCCACCCAGCTGAACCCCGGCCATGACGCCGACGAACTGATCAAGGCCGGCCTGATGCAGGACCTGACGGACGTGGCCAAGAAGGAAAACTGGGATGGCATCCTGCGTCCCAAGACCCAGCTGGCTTCCTGCACGGTGGACGGCAAGGTCTGGTGCGTTCCTGTGAACCTGCACTCGGCCCAGTGGCTGTGGACCAACCGTCACGTCTATGAAAAGCTCGGCCTGCAGCCGCCGAAGGATTGGAACGAATTCGTCGCCGATGCGCCGAAGCTGAAGGCCGCTGGCATTCAGCCGATGGCCCTGGCCCAGGGCTGGCCGGTTGGCCTGCTGATCCAGGACTTGATGGTGGCTGTGGCTGGCGTCGATGGCTTCGTGAAGGTGTACAAGGATCGTGACCTCGGCGTTGCCGGCGGCCCCGATTTCGCCAAGGTCTTCAAGGCCGTGGAAGACGCCCGCTCGATGGTCGATCCCAAGGACATGACCAAGCAGTGGAACGAAGCTGTGGCCCTCGTGATCACCGGCAAGGCTGGTGGCGTGGTGCACGGCGACTGGTCTGGCGGTGAATTCCAGGTGGCCAAGATGGTTCCGGGCAAGGACTATGATTGCTTGCCGGGCCTCGGCCTCACCCCTGTGCTGAACACCGGCGGTGACGTGTTCTACTTCCCGAAGAGCAAGGACCCGAAGATCACCGAAGCCCAGCTGAAGATGGCTTCCACACTGGTGAAGCCGGACGTGCAGGTGGCCTTCAACCTGAAGAAGGGCTCGCTGCCGATGCGCGGCGACGTCGATCTGTCGGCTGCCAACGACTGCATGAAGAAGGGCTTGGAAATTCTTGACCATCCGAAGTCCAACGCCGTTTTCCCGAACGACGTGCAGATGCTGGACCGCGACTCGCTGAACCAGATCAACGACCTGATGACCCAGTTCTTCTCCACCCCGGCCATGACTGCGGCTGATGTGCAGAAGAAGTTCGTGGACATCATCAAGGCCGCTCCTCCGATGAAGTAAGGCGAAAGCCGAACCTGGTCCGGCGGGCACAGCGCCCGCCGGACTGTTTCCTGCAAAAAGTCTCCATTCCAGCCGAGCCGGTCCTGTGCGTGAAGTGCAACAGGCTGGGTCAACGCGTCTTGTGCGGGCTGGAAGGGTGCGTTCCCTCACATGCCTCACCCTGGCGTGGCGGGAAGGCGCAGCTTCAGCCCATCGCGGGCTTGGCTGGAATGGAGATTGTCAAAGACAGATCACATGACCACACTTGACCTCGCCTCTGTGCCCGCGCGCGAAGGGCCGCCCCACATCCAGCAATTCACCAATCCCGTGCGTTATGGCTTTGCCGCGCTGATGGCGCTGCTGGCCTTCGCCTGCATCTACTTCGACTGGCCTTTCGCCAAGATCGGCACCTTCCAGCCAATGATGTATGCGGCAGGTGTTGTCGTCATTGCCTACGTGATCGACATTCCCTTCAAGAAACTGTGGCCGAAGCTGGCGCTGTTTGATGTGTACATCGTGGCCGTCGCCATCGCCTGGTGGGCCTGGTACACCAAGGGCAGCCCGATTGATTTCTCCGGCCCCTCCGGCGCGCTTTTCACCAATATGTGGCCCTTTGCCGGCTTGCCGGATTCAGTTCCGCTGCCGGCTGATGCCGGGTTCTTCGGCCTGATCCACTGGGTCTATCTCGAACTGTTCCAATATATCGGCTGGGTCATCCAGAACGCCTTCCAGACGCTTCTGGCGGGGATCATCATTGTCGGCGGCATATTGGGCTTCCTGGTCAGCGTGGTTGCCGCGGTTACCTTCCCGTGGTTCGCGGCCAATGGCGCCTTGCACATTCTTCAGGCAACGGCCGTGCCGGGCCTCAAGATCTCCCGCAACATGACCATCGGCCTTGCAGTGGCGCTGGGCCTTGCGCTCGTGCTGGCCTGGGGTGCTGGCACAGGCTGGGGCTTCTATGCCACCGACGCCGCTGCTGACGCCGCCTGGAAGTGGGGCAGCCTGTTCATCTATTTCTTCACCTTCGCCGCCGCCGTGTGGAACGCGCCCTATTCGAACTTCCACTCAAAGATCGCGTCGATCCCGATGATGTTCATCGTGCTGTTCGCCTTTGTGGGCAGCGCCTTCTGGACAGTGGCCTATTCCACCACCGATGCGAAGATCTATCCGGTCTTCAACTTCATCGGCCTGAAGCAGTATTACCGCCTCTTCACGGTTGATGTGTGGTCCACCGCCGTCCACAACATCGTGATCTTCATCCTGCTGGGCACGGCCTCGTCCTTCATCCTGGGCTTCCTGCTCGCCGTGTTCATGGACCAGAAGATCAGGCTCGAAGGCCTGTTCCGCACGATTTATCTCTATCCCTTCGCGCTGTCCTTCATCGTCACTGGCCACGTCTGGGCCTGGATATTCTCGCCCACCTATGGCCTTGAGAAGTCCATCCGCCAGTTCGGCTGGAGCAATTTCAACTTCGCCTGGATTTCCGACAATGACCTGGCGATCTATTGCGTGATCATCGCCGCCGTCTGGCAGGGCACGGGCCTGGTGATGGCCCTGATGCTGGCGGGCCTGCGCGGCGTGGACGATGAAGTCTGGAAGGCCGCCCGCGTGGACGGCATTCCCAAGTGGCGCACCTATATCCAGATCGTCATTCCGATGATGCGCCCCGTGCTCATCACCACCTTTGTGATCGTCGCCTCCGGCAACTTCCGTGTCTATGACATCGTGGTGGCGCTGACAGATGGCGGCCCAGGCATCTCCACCTCGGTCCCTTCGCAATACGTCTACAAATATCTCTTCTCCGGCAGCATCGGCCAGGGCCTTGCGGCCTCGACTGTGATGCTGCTGATTTCGGCCATCATCCTGATCCCCTGGGTCTATGTCGAATTCGTCAAGAACAAGCAGGTACGGTAAACTCCATGTCCACTGAAGCACTAGACCCGCAAGGCCCCAAGCCCCGCCACTGGTATGAGTGGGAACGGATCGTGGTTTACACCTTCCTGATCCTCACTTCGGTCTACTTCCTCATGCCGCTCTATATCGTGATCATCACCTCCTTCAAGGATCTCGATCACATCCGCGACGGCAACATATTCTGGCCGCAGTTCTCCTATGGCGAGATCACCACGACTGACCCTGCCGGCAACACGGTGACGGCCATGGCCCATTGGTGGAGCCCATGGTACCGCGCCATGTTCGAGGTTTGCACCGGCCTTGAGTGCCGCGGCATCACACCAAACTTCCTGAACTCGGTGATCATCACCGCATGGTCGGTGCCCATTTCAATCGCCGTCGCCCTCACCACGGGCTATGCCCTGTCGAACTGGCCTTTCAAGTTCTCCGAGGCCTTCTTCACAGTGCTGATCGTGGGTTCCTTCATCCCCTTCCAGGTGATGCTCTATCCCATGGTGCTGCTCACCAAGAACATGGGCATCTATTCAACGCTCTCCTGCGTGGTCTTCGTCCATACGGTGTTCGGCCTGCCCATCCTCACGCTGCTGTTCCGCAACTATTTCGCCTCGCTGCCGGTGGAGCTGTTCAAAGCGGCGCGCGTGGATGGCGCGGGCTTCTGGCGCATCCTGTTCCAGGTGTTCCTGCCCATGGCCATCCCGATCATGACGGTGGCCGTCATCCTTCAGGTGACAGGCATCTGGAACGACTTCCTGTTCGGCGTGGTCTTCGCTGGCCTGCCCAACTATCCGATGACGGTGAAGCTCAACAACATCTTCACCTCCACCTTCGGCATCAAGGAATATAACGTGGAAATGGCCGCCACGATGATCGCCGGCTCCGTGCCGCTGCTCATCTATTTCCTATCCGGCAAATATTTCATCCGCGGCATCGCCGCTGGCGCAGTCAAGGGGTAACGATGTCTACTGCAACAAAATCCAAAACGTCGAGCGTTTCGATCCAGAACATTGCGCAGTCCTATGGCGCGCTGCAGGTGCTGAAGGAGCTTTCGCTCGACATTCCCGAAGGCGAGTTCCTGGTGCTGCTGGGCCCCTCGGGCTGCGGCAAGTCCACGTTGCTGAACTGCATCGCCGGCCTCCTCGAGCCGACACAGGGCAAGATCTTCATCAAGGGCAAGAACGTCACCTGGGAAGAGCCATCAAAGCGTGGCATCGGCATGGTGTTCCAGTCCTATGCCCTCTATCCGCAGATGACGGTGGAGCGGAACCTCTCCTTTGGCCTTCGTGTGGCTGGCATGGCCAAGGATGAAATCGAAAAGCGCGTGAAGCGCGCCTCGGAAATCCTGCAGATCGAGCCTTACCTGCAGCGCAAGCCCATGCAGCTTTCCGGCGGCCAGCGCCAGCGTGTGGCCATCGGCCGCGCCTTGGTGCGCGATGTGGACGTGTTCCTGTTCGACGAGCCGCTTTCGAACCTCGATGCCAAGCTGCGCGCAGAGCTGCGCGTGGAAATCAAGCGCCTTCACCAGCGCCTTGGCAACACCATGATCTATGTGACGCATGACCAGATCGAGGCCATGACGCTCGCTGACCGCATCGCCGTGATGAAGGGTGGTTCCATCCAGCAGCTGGATGCGCCGCTCACCATCTATTCCAAGCCGAAGAACCGCTATGTGGCGGGCTTCATCGGCTCGCCTTCGATGAACTTCATCAAGGCCAAGATTGGCGGCACGGCCAAGTCTCCCACCGTGGAGGTCTCTGGCCAGACGCTGGACATTTCGCAATACGCCTTCATTGATGGCACGCCGGTTGGCCGCGAGGTGGAGTTTGGCGCAAGGCCGGAACACATCAACATCCTGCGCGGCGCCGCTGCCAAGGGCAAGAATGTGTTCTCCGCCACCATCGAACTGGTGGAACCCATGGGCTCGGACTCGCTGGTGTGGCTTGAGCTGGGCAGCCAGAAGGTCTCGGCCCGCGTCGAATCCTCGGAAACCTTCACGCCAGGCGAAAAGGTGGCCGTGCAGTTCCGCGTCGACCAGGCCTCGATCTTCGACCTGCAGAGCGGCGACCGGTTGTAAAATTTATTGGCGAGTCCAAATCTGTTTCGCCCTTCGCCCGTTGGGGGAAGGTGCCCGAAGGGCGGATGAGGGCCTTGCCGTACATTCAGAAAGTGAACTTCATGCTCCTTGGCATGTTGGAAGACTCTTATCCGGCCCTTCGCGCCACCTTCCCCCAATGGGGGAAGGGTGACCATGTGGCAGCGTGATGGGCAGCACGGCCGAACTCAATCTCCACGGCCTTTGGCGCATCCGTTCTGCTGATGGCAAGCATGAATGCGATTACCCGGTTCCCGGTGATGTCCATTCCGCGCTGATCGCCGCCGAGATCATCTCCGACCCCTATGTTGGCCGCAATGAATATGACGTGCGCTGGGTGGCCGAGCAGGAGTGGATCGCGAGCCGCGAGTTTGAATGGGCGGGCGAGGGCGCATGGCACCTCGATGTCGATTATCTCGACACCGTGGCCGAAGTGAAAATCAACGGCAAAAGCGTTCTGAAGGCCGACAACTGCTTCCGCCGCTACACGCCGGATGCCTCATCGGCGCTCAAGCGCGGCAAGAACAAGATTGAAATCCGCTTCTTCTCCAACGTGGCCGAGGCGCAGAAACGCCAGAAGGCGCATCCCTATTTCGTGCCCTATGCCGCGCAGAACTGCCCCATCCCCGACACCAACTTCCTGCGCAAGCCATCGTGCCACGCCGGCTGGGATTGGAACCTCGCCATCATGCCGTTTGGGGCCTATGGGCGATTTAAACTTTGCAAAGAAAAGACTGAAATTTACTGCGAGGACATCCGGTTTACAGAAACCCACCTGCCCAACGGTCGAGTGAAACTTGATTGCGCGGCTTATATTGCCAATGGCGAAAGCGGGAAGAGCTATGACCTGAAAGTCACATTGGGTGATGCAACGCAGGTCATTAGATTTACGTTGGGCAATGCCTGGCATGTTGCTGAATTCGAGATCGAAGTTGCCAAGCCGAAGTTGTGGTGGCCTGCTGGCTCAGGCGAGCAGCATCTCTATAATTTGCAGGTAGAGATCGGCAATCATATTGAGGTCCGCCGGATCGGCCTGCGCCAGATCGAACTTATCAATGAAAAAGATGATGTGGGCGCACGCTTTGCGTTCCGGATGAATGGCAAGGAAGTGTTTTGCCGTGGGGCCAACTGGATTCCCGCAGACGCCTTGCCCTCGCGCGCGACGCCAGAGCTGACGCGCAAGCTGCTTCAAGCGGCGGTTGACGCAAACATGAACATGATCCGCGTGTGGGGCGGCGGCTACTACGAGCAGGACTGGTTCTACGACATCTGCGATGAACTGGGCCTTCTGGTTTGGCAAGATTTTCAATTCGCTTGCAACTTATATCCTGCTGATAGGGATTTCTTGCGGGATGTATCGCGTGAGGTTTCGTATCAGACTGATCGGCTCTATCATCATCCGTCCATTGCAATATGGTGCGGTGACAATGAACTCATTGGTGCGCTGAATTGGTTCCCGGAATCCCGGGCTAACCGCGACCGTTACCTTGCCGCTTATGACCGCTTAAATCACACCATTGAGCGGTCAGCGATCGGCAATCGAAAGGACATCAACTGGTGGCCATCCTCGCCATCGCCCGGCCTGCTTTCTTTCGGCGATGCCTGGCATGATGACCGCTCGGGTGACATGCACTTCTGGAGCGTGTGGCACGAGAGCAAGGATTTCGAACACTACCGCGATGTGAACCCGCGCTTCTGTTCGGAATTCGGCTTCCAGTCTTACCCCTCGCTGCATGTGATCAAGCAATTCGCCACCAGCGAGGAAGACCTGAACATCGCCAGCCAGGTGATGGAAAGCCACCAGAAAAACACCGGCGGCAATGAGCGCATCGCGGGCACGATGTTCCGCTATTTCCGCTTCCCCAAGGATTTCGGCAATTTTGTTTATGTGAGCCAGATCCAGCAGGGCCTCGCCATCAAGACGGCGATTGAATATTGGCGCAGCCTCAAGCCGCATTGCATGGGCACGCTCTATTGGCAGCTCAATGACACCTGGCCCGTGGCCTCGTGGAGTTCGCTTGATCACGGCGGCGGCTGGAAGGCGATGCACTACATGGCGCGGCGTTTCTATGCGCCCGTCTCTGTGATGGCCGTGCCCGACAAGAAGACAGGCAGCCTCACCGTGAAGGCGGTGAATGACCGGCTGAAGCCGCAGAAACTGTCGCTCACCCTCACCATTCTCGATCCCGCAGGCGCGGCCCGCAAGCTGAAGTCGCTCGCCAAGTCCATCCCCGCCGACAAGGCGGTGGAGCTGGTGAAGCTCAAGAAGCCGGACCTGCCAAAGGGCCATATCCTCATCATGGATTATGAGGCGGCTGATGGCTCGAAGGGCAGGGCGCATTTCGCGCATGAGCCCTATAAGGCGCTGAACATCGTGAACCCGCACATCACCCACCGCGCCGAAGTGAAGGGCGGCGCGCTGCACATCAGGCTGGCCAGCAAGAACGCTGCCCTCTTCGTCACGGCCGAATCCGGTGTGGAAGGCCGCTATTCCGACAACGTGCTCGACATGCTGCCCGGCGAGACGGCGGAGATCATCTTCACACCAGACTATGCGCACGATCTTGCCGCCGCGCAAAAGAACCTCACCATCCGCGATCTTTGGAGTTCATCGCATTGACCGCAACCCACTTCCCCGGCCATGACGAATTGAAATAGACATTGGAAACATCAGGAGAGCCACATGCCAAAACGCCTTTCATTCCAGCTTTATTCCGCCCGCAACTTCCAGCCATGGGAACCGGTTGTAGAAACCATCGCCGCGCTCGGCTTCAAGGAAGTGGAGGGCTTCGGCGGCGCTGAATATGGCGCCAAGGGCACGGTGTTTGACGATCCCGCCAAGTTCCGCGCGCTGCTCGACAAGCACGGCCTCACCATGCCCACCACGCATCTCATGCCGCTTGCCCTGTTCGAGACCGACATGAAGCGCGTGCTGCAGATCGGCAAGACCATGGGCATCAAATATTTCTATTGCCCCTATGTCATGCCCGAGGAGCGCAAGAACACCTCGGCCTATTGGAAAAGCTTCGGCAAGCGCCTGAATGAAATCGCCAAGAAGGTGCGCGATGAAGGCTATGGCTTCGGCTGGCACAACCATGATTTTGAATTCGCCAAGCTGCCCGATGGCTCGCTGCCCATCGACCGCATTTTCGAGGGCGGCCCGCACATTGATTGGGAGATGGACCTGGGCTGGACAATCGCCGGAAAGCAGAACCCGGTGAAGTGGATCAAGAAATATGGCGAGCGCATCACCTCGGTGCATGTCAAGGACATGAACGCCAAGGGCGACAAGTATGACCAGCCGGATGTGGGCAAGGGTGTCGGCAAGTGGCCGGAAATCTTCAAGGCCCTGCGTGATCACTCGCGCTGCGTCACCTATGTGCTGGAGCATGACAACCCCAAGGACTACAAGACCTGGGCCAAGAACAGCTTTAACTTCGTTTCGAAAATCTGAGGTAACAAAATGGCAAAAACATTGGGCGTCGGCATCATTGGGTGCGGCAACATTTCCTGGGCCTATCTCACCCTGGCCAAGAAATTCAACAACATCGAAGTGCGCGCCGTGGCCGATGCGGTCATGGCTGCGGCTGAGGCGCGCGGCAAGGAATTCGGTGTTCCCGCCGTGACGGTGAAGGACCTCTTGAAGCGCAAGGACATCGACATCGTGGTGAACCTCACGGTGCCTGCCGTGCACTATAAGGTCTCGAAGCAGATCCTTGATGCCGGAAAGCATGTCTATTCCGAAAAGCCGCTCACGCTCTCCTACAAGGACGCGCTGGCCTTGCAGAAATATGCCGCCAAGAAGAAGCTGCGCGTGGGTTCAGCACCCGATACGTTCCTCGGCGCTTCCCACCAGCTGGCCCGCAAGGCCATTGATGATGGCGTGATCGGCAAGGTGATGTCGGGCACCTGCCACTTCATGGGCCCGGGCATGGAAATGTGGCACCCGCAGCCGCACTTCTTCTTCCAGCCCGGCGGCGGCCCGATGTTGGACATGGGCCCCTATTACATCACCAACCTGGTGAACCTCCTGGGCCCGGTGAAGCGCGTGATGGGCATGGCCACCACGGCGCGCAAGGAACGCGAGATCACCACGCCCGACAGCAAGCACAAGGGCGAAAAGATCAAGGTGAAGACGCCAACGAGCTATCACGCCATCCTCGAATTCGCCAATGGCGCGGCCATCACGGTTGGCCTCTCCTGGGATGTGTGGGCCCACAAGCACCAGAACATGGAGCTTTATGGCCAGACCGGCGCCATGTTCGTGCCAGACCCGAACTTCTTCGGCGGTGACGTGATGGTCACCAAGCAGGATGGCAAGACCGAGGCCATGAAGGCCTGGGACCATCCCTTCGGCAAGCTCAACTGGGGCCACCGCAACAGCCAGACCGATGTGATCTGGGCCAACTACCGCTGCGCCGGCCTTTCCGACATGGCCGACGCCATCATCAACCGCAAGAAGCTGGCGCGCTGCGACATCTCCATGGTGGCCCATGTGGTCGAGGTGATGACCGCGATCATGGAAGCCGGCCAGAAGAAAAAGGTGCTCACGCTGAAATCCACCTGCAAGCGGCCGGAGCCGCTGGGCCCCAAGGAAGCCGCCGCGCTGATGAAGTAACGCATCCGCGCCAAACTAAAATAACCGTCATGGCCCGCTTCGCGCGGGCCATGCCATTTGAAAACGCATGCATGGCCCGCTTGTGGCAGGCCATGGCGGCTGATAGTTTGCTTCAATTTCCGCCCATGGAGGCAACTTTGATTTACAACCGCACCGGCAAATCCGGCCTACTTCTTCCCGCCATCTCACTGGGCCTCTGGCAGAACTTCGGCGGGGCAAGCGACAAGGCCACCATGCGCGCCATCTGTGCGAGGGCCTTTGAGCTTGGCGTCACCCATTTTGACCTTGCCAACAACTATGGCCCGCCGCCCGGCAGCGCCGAGGAAAACTTCGGCGAAATCCTGCGCGGCCAGTTCGCCGCCCACCGCGATGAGCTGATCATCTCCACCAAGGCCGGCTATCACATGTGGGATGGGCCTTACGGCGAATGGGGCGGCCGCAAATACATGCTGGCAAGCCTTGATCAGTCCCTGAAACGCCTCGGCCTCAGCTATGTCGATATCTACTATTCTCACCGCTTTGACCCCAACACGCCGCTCGAGGAAACCATGGGCGCGCTGGATCATGCCGTCCGCTCCGGCAAGGCGCTCTATGTGGGCATTTCCAACTATCCCGCCGCCGCCACCAAGAAGGCCGCCGCGATCCTGAAAAAGCTGGGCACGCCCTGCCTCATCCACCAGCCGCGCTTCAGCATGCTGCAGCAGGAGCCGCTGAAGGAAGGCGTCTTCAAGGCCGTGGCCGAGGCCGGCATGGGAGCCATCGCCTATTCACCGCTGGCGCAAGGCATGCTCACCAGCAAATATCTGGCCGGCATTCCCCAGGACAGCCGCGCCAGCCAGAACTTCACCCTGAAGCGTGATCGCCTGACTGATGATGTGGTGGCCAGGGTCAAGGCCCTCAACGCGCTGGCCGAAGGCCGCGGGCAGACGCTGGCGCAAATGGCCATTGCCTGGGTTCTCACCCATCCTGAAATCACGTCGGCCTTGATCGGCGCCTCACGCGTGGCACAGGTGGAAGATGCGGTGGGCGCGCTCAACAACGCAGCCTTCAGCAAGGCGGAACTGGGCAAGATCAACAAGATCCTGGCAGGCTGAGCAGGCGCCCGCCCGCAGCCCCGCGGCTACGAACCGTTAACCATCTCATCCTAGCCTGAAAGGCCGGTCAGCTTTTTGGGGGACGCGCGGATGCGCAAACACATCGTCATTCTGGCGGCTTTTCTGCCCGCGCTGGCGGGCTGCAGCACCAACCCGTTCACCGGTGAAAGCCAAATCTCGGATACGGCCATTGGCGCGGGCGGCGGCGCGGCGCTGGGGGCTGGCGCAGGTTTCGCCGTGGGCTCCCTCACCAAGGCAGACCCGAAACAGGCCGCGCTGATCGGCGCTGGCGTGGGCGCCGTGGCCGGGGCAGGCGTGGGTCTCTACATGGATGGGCAGGAAGCCAGGCTGCGCCAGGATTTGCAGGACAGCGGCGTCACCGTCACCCGCGTGGGCAACACGGTGGTGCTGAACATGGCCAGCAATGTCGGCTTTGACCCGGGCGATGCCAGCATCAAGCCGCGTTATCAAAAGGCGCTCAACGCCGTGGCCCAGGTGCTGGCCAAATACAAGACAACCAGGGTTCTGATTGATGGACACGCCGATGCGCAGGAAGCGCAGGCCGCCAGCCTCTCGCAGGCCCGCGCCCAGGCCGTGGCCAGCTATCTGATGTCGCACAAGATCACCGGCAGCCGCCTGCAGCTGCGCGGCTGGGGCGCGAGCCAGCCGGTGGCCGCCAGCGCGGATGCCGCCGCCAACCGCTGCGTGGAAATCACTTTGCAGCCAGAGGCCTGAGGCGCAGCGCCTTAAACGCCCGAGACGACGCCCCAGCTCTTTGCGGCTTCGTCATAGGCATGAAGCTCGCCCAGCGCGATGTCGAACCACGCGCCATGCAGGCCCACCTCGCCCTTGTTCTCGCGCATGCGCAGCCAGGGGAAAGTGCGCAGGTTGGCCAGCGAATGTTCCACCGAGGCATGTTCCACCGCCGTTTGCAGGTCATGCGCGTGGTCATGCTCGTCTTTCACGGCCGCCGCCACATCGCGCACATCGCTCATCCATTTGCCGATGAAATCGCCGGCACTCAGCGGGTCTCCGCCTTCGACAACGGCGCGGATGCCGCCGCAGCGCCCATGCCCCATCACCACCACATCCTTCACGCCCAGCGAAAGCACCGCAAACTCAATGGCGGCCGAGGTGGAATGGTGCTTGCCATCCGGCGCATAGGGCGGCACCAGGTTGGCCACATTGCGCATCACGAAAATGTCGCCCGGCCCGGCATCAAAGATGGTTTCGGGCGCGGCGCGGCTGTCGCAGCAGGCGATGATCATCAGCTTGGGCTTTTGAACGCCCGCACCCAGGGTGCGGTAGCGCTCTTCGTCCTGCACATAACGCCCGGAGCGGAAGCGGTGATAGCCGGCAAGCAGGTGGTCAGGAAGCGTCATCGTACCTCCGCATGTTGAATGGACACAGAAGACAGGATATGGCGGTGGACATGAGCAAAATCCAGTCCTTTTTCCCCACCCAGATCTACCGCGCCGACAAGGTGGCCTCCGCCAAGCTGAACCGCGAGTTGGAACAGGCCAGCCTGATGCTCGCGCAGGATGATGGCGCAGGCATCAAATGGTGCGAAAAGCACGGCTATCCGGGCTATACATCCTATGCTTCGCTCAATGACCTGCCCTGGCGCATCCCCGCCTTCAAGGCGCTGGAGAAGGTTCTCGACCGCCACGCCGCCGCCTTCGCCAAGGCGTTGCACTGGGATTTGCGCGGCGGCAAGCCGGTGTGTGACTCGCTGTGGGTGAACGTGCTGCCCGAGGGCGGCTCCCACACCTCGCATATCCACACCAATTCGGTGCTGAGCGGCACCTATTACGTCGCCGTGCCGGAAGGCGCAGGGCCCATCGTCTATGAAGACCCGCGCCATGCCATGATGATGGCGGCACCGCCCCTCAAGGCCAATGCGCCGCTCTCACACAAGGCCCATGTGCCGCTGCGCCCCGCCGTGGGCTCGCTGCTGTTCTGGGAAAGCTGGCTGCGCCATGAAGTGCCCGTCAACCGCGCCGAGGGCCTGCGCATCTCCGTCAGCTTCAACTATGTGATCGGCGAGAAATAGGGCTTTCCGCCCCTCACTTCTTCTGCCGCGCCGCGCGCTCTTCGTCCTCAAGATGGAAGCTGCGCAGCACATGGTGAAGCGCCGGGGCCAGCGCGAAGCCGGCAATGGCAAAGAACAGGAAGCCGCACACCAGCGCATAGACGCCTTCCACCCACTGGCCCGCAGCGGTCTTCAACTGGTCGCGCGGCCCTTCCGAGGCAAGGATCATCGCGGCATCATCAAAGGCCGATGCCCAGGTGATCTCGCCATTGCCGAAATAGACATACATGCACATGCCGATGACCATCGCCACGGCAATGACGGCCAGCGCCCAAAGCGAATTGCGCGTGGTGCGCTGGAGAAGAATGCGGTGGCGGCTCATGATTTGAAAATCGCCTCTCCCATCTGGTCGATGATCAGCTGGCCTTTGCTGATTGCAAATTCGGCCGCCTCATTCTTGTCGGCGAAGCGGTCGGCGCGCACAAAGGCGTGGGATTTGCCGTCCTTCAGGATCGTGCCGGAAAGCTGCCAGCCATCGCCCGCCTTATAGGGCGTAGCCTCAATCACAAAACCTTTGTATTCCAATGTCTTGACTGGCGTTGCTGCAGCAACGGGTGAAGTGAACCATTTGTCCCAGAATGCCATTGTCCCTCCTCAGGCCGCCAGGTCTTTCACAGCGCCTTGGGTGCCATCGCAATGGGCGTGGCATTCCGTCTTGGCGCTGGTTTCGATCTGCACGGTGACATGATCAATGTTGTGGTGATGCTCCAGCTCTTCGCACAGGTTGGTGATGAAGCCATCACCCGGGTGCCCGCCCGGCATTAGAAGATGCGCGGTGAGTGCGGTGTCGGTGGTGCTCATCGGCCAGATGTGCAGGTCATGCACATTGGCAACACCGGGCCGTGAGGCGAGAAACGCCCGCACCGCCGCGGCATCCACCTGCGAGGGCACCGCCTTGAGCGACATGGCCAGCGCCTCGCGCATCACGCTCCAGCTGGTGAAGATGATCACCGCCACGATGACAAGGCTGGTCAGCGGGTCAAGCCACAGCCAGCCGGTTTGCTGCATGAGGAAGCCGGCCACCACCACGCCGAAGGAAACCAGCGCATCGCCCAGCATGTGCAGATAGGCGCCGCGCATGTTGATGTCGTCCTGCCGCTCGCGCAGGAACAGCAGGGCCGTGATGCCATTGGTGAAAATGCCCACCGCCGCCACCGCCATCACCCAGAAGCCCGGAACGGCAACCGGCGCGAACAGGCGCTGCAAGGCTTCCCAGCCGATCGCCCCCACCGCCACCAGCAGCAGCACTGAATTGAACAGCGCCGCCAGGATGGTGGAGCCCTTGAACCCGAAGGTGTAGCGCGCACTGGGCGCCCTGGTGGCCAGATGCGCCGCCATCCAGGCCGCCAGCAGGCCCAGCACGTCAAACAGGTTGTGCCCGGCGTCGGCCAGCAGGGCAACCGAATTGACCCACAGCCCATAGCCCACTTCGCCAATGACAAAGCCGCCATTGAGCAACACGCCCAGCGCAAAGGTCAGCCCGAAGCTTGCCGGCGCGTGGGAATGGCCGTGGCCATGCCCGTGGTCATTGTGATGGTCATGGGTGTGGCCGTGGGGATGGTGGTCATGTGCCATGCCGCCTTATGCCACGCCGCAAGCCAGCGGGGCAACCGCAGATCGTTGACAGTTCTGTAACTTGCTGCAAGATCAGCAAGGTGAGACAGACAGCATGATCGGCATGGTTCTTGTGGCAGGAGTTGCGGCGCTGCACGCCTACTTCCTCTATCTGGAAATGTTTGCCTGGGGGGCACCGCGCACCCGTGCCGCTTTCGGCACAACGGAGGAGTTTGCCCAGGCCAGCAAAGTGTTGGCTGGCAATCAGGGCCTTTACAATGGCTTCCTCGCGGTTGGGTTGCTGTGGAGCCTTTGGCTGGGCGAACCGGGCCGGCCGTTCACTCTGTTCCTGCTGGCATGCGTTATTGTTGCGGGGATTTATGGCGCCGCAACAGCCAGCCGCCGTATCCTCTTCATCCAGGCCTTGCCCGCGGTGCTGGCGTTGCTGGCCTTTTGGACCCGTTACTAAACTGCTTGCCCTGCCGTCACCTGAATGTTAGGTGCAGCCGTCATCCAATTGAACGAGTCTGAAAGAGGCTGCTATGGCTGGCGCATTCCCTGAATATCTCACCTTTGATGACGTGCTGATGAAACCCGGCGCTTCCTCCGTGCTGCCCACCGAGGTTTCCACCGCCACCCGCCTCACCCGCACCATCAACCTGTCGATCCCCATCGTCTCGGCGGCGATGGACACAGTGACCGAGGCGCCCATGGCCATCGCCATGGCCCAGGCCGGCGGCATCGGCGTCATTCACAAGAACCTCGAGCCCGCCCAGCAGGCCGAGCATGTGGCCCGCGTCAAGCGCTTCGAAAGCGGCATGGTGGTCAACCCCATTACCATCGCCCCCGAAGCCACGCTGGGCGACCTGATGGAGCTGAAGAAGCGCCACAAGGTTTCCGGCATTCCGGTGGTGGACCAGTTCGGCAAGCTGTGCGGCATCATCACCAACCGTGACGTGCGTTTCGCCACAGACATGAACACCAAGGTGGGCGAGCTGATGACGCGCAACCTCGTCACCGTCCAGGAAGGCGTGGACAGGGCCGAGGCCCAGCGCCTCTTGCACAAGCACCGCATCGAAAAGCTGATTGTGGTGGATGAAGGCTTCAAATGCGTGGGCCTCATCACCGTCAATGACATGGAAAAGGCGGCCGACCATCCGCTGGCCGCCAAGGACGCCCAGGCCCGCCTGCTGGTGGCCGCCGCAACCGGCACCGGCGACAATGGCTTTGCCCGCGCCGAGCAGCTGATCGACGCAGGAGTCGATGTGCTGGTGGTGGATACCGCGCACGGCCATTCCATCCATGTTGCCAATCAGGTGACGCGCATCAAGAAGCTGTCGAACCGTGTGCAGCTGGTGGCCGGCAATGTCGCCACTGCCGAGGCCGTGAAGGCGCTGATCGGCGCTGGCGCGGATGCCGTGAAAGTGGGCATCGGCCCCGGCTCCATCTGCACCACGCGCGTGGTGGCCGGTGTGGGCGTGCCGCAATTCTCCGCCATCATCGAATGCGCCGAAGAGGGTGCGAAACAAGACACCCCGATCATCGCCGATGGCGGCATCAAGCTTTCGGGCGACATGGCCAAGGCACTGGCAGGTGGCGCATCCGTGGTGATGATGGGCTCGATGCTGGCTGGCACGGATGAAGCGCCGGGCGAGGTGTTCCTCTACAATGGCCGCAGCTTCAAGTCTTACCGCGGCATGGGCAGCGTGGGCGCAATGGCCCGCGGCTCGGCCGACCGCTACTTCCAGCAGGACGTGGGCAACACCCTGAAGCTGGTGCCGGAAGGCATTGAGGGCCAGGTGCCGCACAAGGGCTCGGTCAACGCCGTGCTGCACCAGATGGTGGGCGGGCTTCGCGCTGCCATGGGCTATGTCGGCGCAGCAACTATTCGTGATCTGCAATCCAAGGCGCAGTTTGTGCGTATCACCAATGCCGGCCTGCGTGAAAGCCATGTGCATGACGTGATGATCACGCGTGAGGCCCCGAACTATCAACGGAGCAATACGTGAACCTTGTGAACTGGCAGATCGCCCCGCTTCTTGTGCATTTCCTGCTGACGGTCACCGTCGGCCTCACCATGCTGCAAACCCGGATCGCTGCGGCAAGAAGCGGCCAGACCCGGCTGGCGGATGTCGCACTCAGCACCGCCGCATGGCCGGAGCGCTCACGCCAGTTCAGCAACAATTTCGACAACCAGTTTCAGCTTCCCATGGTCTGGTATGGGCTCACCGCCTTGCTGGTGGCCACCGGCAAGCTGGATGGCGTGACGGTGGCGCTCTCCTGGGCCTTTGTGGCCGCGCGCGGCGTGCACACCTTCATCCACGTCACCATCAACAACGTCGTGCGCCGCCTCTTTGCCTATCTGGCGGGCTTTACCGCCCTGTTTGCCCTGTGGGGCTGGTTTGCCTTGCGGCTGTTTGTGCTGGGCTAGGCCATGAAGCTTGCAGGCCGCGTTTCGGCGGCGATTGATGTCATCGCTGAAATTACCACGCGCAACCGCCCGGCTTCGGAAGCGCTGAAGGATTGGGGCAAGGCCCACCGCTTTGCCGGCTCGACTGACCGCCACGTTGTGGGCACGCTGGTGTTTGACACACTGCGCCGCAGGAACAGCGCCGCCGCCCTGATGGGCGCGGAGACGCCCCGCGCCTTGGTGCTGGGCGCCCTGGGCGTGGTCTGGCAAATCCCGGTGAACGAAATCGCCGCCCTGTGTGAAGAACAATTCGGCGCCGGCAAACTGGCGGCAGCGGAGACTGCGGCCCTGCAGCGCGGCCTGCCGCAAGATCTGCCCGCCTTCGTGGCGGGGGATTTCCCCAAATGGCTGGAGGCGGAGCTCACGTCAGCCTTCGGGCCAAAACTTGTGCCCGAAATGGCGGCGCTGGCCACCCGCGCGCCAGTGGATTTGCGCGTCAACACGCTCAAGGCCACGCATCAGGCTGTGGCTGCCGCTCTCGCGAAATTCGCTGCCGCGCCTACCCGCTTTGCACCCACGGCCCTGCGCATTCCCGCCCCCGGCGTGGAGGTGCGCAATGTGAATGTGGAGGCCGAGCCCACCCATGGCCTTGGCCAATTCGAAGTGCAGGATGAAGCCTCGCAAATCGCCGCCGCCCTAACCGGCGCAAGGCCGGGCGAGGCTGTGCTCGATCTCTGCGCCGGGGCAGGGGGCAAGTCTCTGGCGCTGGCCGCGCTGATGAACAATCAGGGCAGCATCATTGCCCATGACCGTGACAAGCACCGCCTGCGCCCGATCTTTGAGCGCATCGCCCGCGCCGGTGCCAGCTGCATTGAAGTGGTGGCCGCCGACGAGGCCCAAAAGCTGGCGCGGCCCAAGGGCTATGACCTTGTGGTGGTGGATGCGCCCTGTACAGGTTCCGGCACCTGGCGGCGGAAGCCGGATGCCAAATGGCGCCTTGGCGAAAAGCAGTTGCAGGTGCGCCTCAATGAGCAGGCCAAGGTGCTGGAACAGGCCGCCCCCTTGGTGCGGCCGGGCGGAAGGCTGGCCTATTTCACCTGTTCGGTTCTCCCTTGCGAGAATGCCGGGCAGGTTAAAGCATTCCTGAAGGCGCATGCCGATTATGAGATTGCTCCGTATGCTGAGCAATGGCGCGCCACCCTGCCGGGAGAGCCGCCCGCCTCAGCCGCGAAGGAGGCAGGCCTATTGCAGCTCACGCCGCTGGATCACGGCTGCGACGGCTTCTTCGTGGCCATTCTCCGCCGCAAGGGTTGAGCGCGAAGCCGCCTATTCCAATTCCCAGACGATGTTCACATCGGCGCTGATCGCCATTGCGCCTTGCGCCACGGGAACGGGCGCTGCGGCGGCATCCATGGCCATGCCGCGCTTGGCAAACACCAAAGGAACTGGCGGCGCACTGGCGTTTTCACTGATGCTGGCGATGGCGCCCAGCTTGGTGCCCGCCGCCTCGGCCAGCAGCGTGGCCTTGCGCAGCGCGTCCTTCACGGCGGCCTTGCGCGCTTCATCTTCGGCGGCCTGCGGGTTGGCCACGCTGAAGGAAATGCCGGTGATCTGGTTGCTGCCCGCACCCACCGCCTTGTCCAGCAGCGCGCCCAGCTCATCCAGCTTGCGCACCGTCACGATCACGGTGTTGTTGACGTCATAGCCCACCAGCTTGGGCGCCTGGTTGTTGGAATAGTCATAGCGCGGGCCAACCGAGAAGTTGCTGGTCTGCACGTCCTTGTCGTCAATGCCGGCGGCCTTCAGCGCGGCCAGCAGGGCGGTCATGTTCTTGGTGTTGGCGTCCACCGCGGCCTTGGCGGTGGCGGCCTGGGTCTGCGTGCCCAGCGAAACAATCGCCATGTCCGGCGTTTGCTTCACTTCGCCATGCCCGGAAAGCGAAATGAGATGCGGTGTCTTGGCGGTGTCGGCCATGGCGGCTCCTGGGCCCAGAAGGGCGGTGGCAAGAACGAGCGGGGCAAGGGATTTGAACATGGTCATCCTTTCATCGGTGCGCCATGGCGTAGGAATAATTTGCGGCAGGATTGTGAACGCGAATTACCGGAAGGGCGGCTCGTCAAAGCTGCGCAGCTTGCGCGAATGCAGGCTGGACCTTGCGTTGCGCAAATGCTCCAGCGCCGAAATGCCGATCATCAGGTGTTCGCCCACCGCGCGGTCATAAAACGCATTGGCCGCCCCCGGCAGCTTGATTTCGCCATGCAGCGGCTTGTCGGAAACGCACAGCAGCGTGCCATAGGGAACGCGGAACCGGTAGCCCTGCGCCGCCAGTGTGCCGCTTTCCATGTCGATGGCGATGGCGCGTGAAAGGTTGATGCGCTTGCGCTCCAGCGTCCAGCGCAGTTCCCAGTTCCGGTCATCATGGGTCATCACCGTGCCGGTGCGCAGCCGCGCCTTCAGTGCCTCGCCGCTTTCGCCTGTCACCTGCGCCGCCGCCTGCTGCAGCGCCACCTGAACTTCGGCCAGCGCGGGGATGGGAATTTCCGGCGGCACGATGTCATCGAGAATGTGGTCCTGCCGCAGATAGGCATGGGCCAGCACATAATCGCCGATGCGCTGCGATTGGCGAAGCCCGCCGCAATGGCCGATCATCAGCCAGCAATTGGGCCGCAACACGGCGAGATGGTCGGTCATGTTCTTGGCGTTGGAGGGGCCAACGCCGATGTTCACCAGCGTGATGCCACCCGCGCCATCGGCGCGCGACAGGTGATAGGCTGGCATCTGGAACTTGTGCCACGGGCTGTCATCAAGGATCTTGTCGATCTGCGCTTTCGTCAGCCCACGGACGATCTTGCCCCCGCCCGGCAGGTGCAGCGCGTCATAGGGGCTGCCGTTGCCCAGCTGTTCGATGGCCCAGCCCATGAACTGGTCCACATAGCGGTGATAATTGGTGAGCAGGATCCATGGCTGGAACTGCTGCCAATGCGTGCCGGAATAATGCTGCAGGCGCTTCAGCGAATAATCCACGCGCACCGCGTCAAACAGCGCCAGCGGGTGATAGCGGCCCATGCTGGCCTCCCACTGGCTGTCAGCGATTTCATCGCCCACCAGCGAAAGCTGCGGCACAGGGAAGTGCAGCGCCAGCTCCGCCGCCGAGACATCGCTGTTGCCCAATTCGCTGCCGCCCTGCAGCACGTAAGGATAAGGAATTTCCTGCGAGGAAGGGCCTACGCTGATCTTCGCCCCATAATCGCGCGTCAGATAGCCAAGCTGCTCCAGCAGGTAACCGGCGAAGAATTGCGGCTGCGTCACAGTGGTGGCGTAAGTGCCCGGCCCTTGGAACTTGGCATAGGCGCGCGCGATGGTGGGCTGCACGCCATCCGCCTCATAGGTCACTTTCAGCTCGGGATAGACAAACCCCGCCCGCTCGGCCTTGCTCGGTTCTTCGCGTGTCTTGAAATAGCGTTGCAGGCTGGCGGCCAGCGCCCCCGTGGCCTTGCTGTGGAATTCAATGAGGGCGGCAACCGCGTCCTGCGGCGAGAGATTTTCCTGTTTCATGGCAAGGCTCTAGCATAGATTCTCGAATTCATGTAGCCAGAGCACGCGATTGTGACGCGCGCGCGAAGGCGGGCCTATAGCTCAATGGTTAGAGCTGACGGCTCATAACCGTCTGGTTCCAGGTTCGAGTCCTGGTGGGCCCACCATGCCTCCACGGCGCACTCATGGGGTTCTCTGTTTTGGCAGGGAACCCCCGCATTTCCACGGCAAAAGTGGCCTCTTTTTTTAGAAATGGGTCTGCACCTCAGCGGTTGTCAGAGTTGGCCCGGCGGCCGATTTCGCGGGCCAGACGCTTTCCGATCCGCAGCGCCATTGAATTCGAATTCGCAGAGAAATGGTTGTTTTGCTGATGTTTCAGAGATCGGCGAAACCAAGACCCTTGGCTGTTCATTCCAGGCCGTGGGCGGGTCGCTCAGACGGGTGAGTCGCTTGGTCGTGAGCTCGGCCGGCCCTGGGCGGCAACCGCTTTGAGCTTGCGGCGGGTTTTGCAGTCTGCTGGGCAGCCTGTGACTTTCGTGCTTGGCGCATCAATCTGGCAAGCTGCTTGTAGAGTGGTGTCGGCCGTCCGCTTTTGTCGAGCAGCCCCCGAGGACCTGTGAGCGCAGAAAGCGTGACTGACTTGAGGCCAGCCCGCGCGGCGGCTTCAATGACCCCCTTGTTCCAGTCTACCGCGAATGTTGCGAACTGGCGGGGATCATTGGGCGCCAGGCAAACGCGTCTGCTTTTGGGGTTTGCCGCCAGCGCTGCTCCATAGGGGTTGAAGCGGGCCCCAATGCTGCTGGGTCCCAAGTGATATGGTGTTTTGCCAATGAAGGCCTTGGCCGAGGCGAAGATGTGAGGCAGGCTTTCGAGAGTTTGCATGACGGCTTCGTCGCTGGCGTCATGCACGATCGGACAGATGGCATGGGTGATGAAATCAAACACACCCTGCGGCGGCCGCTTCCGGTTCAACTCGGTGAAATAGGTGATCATGCCACCGCCGATGCTGGCGCGCGGAAAATGCTTTCGCGCCGCCGCAGCCATTTCTTCATAGCTGGGCCCCCAAGGGCGTTTGTCAGTGGGTTGGAACGATTTCAGATCATGGGATTGCGTGACGACAACACGCGCGGGCTCAAGGCCTGCGCGCTGTGTGCACCCTGCGAACTTGGCCATTTCAAGCTCAGCTGAAACCTTGCCCGGCAAAACGATTTCCAGGCAGACGGGAATGGATGTTTGCTGCGCCAATGCGCCATAGGCCATTGCGGCGGCCTCCATGTCTTCACCGTCATGCAGCGTGAAGGTCAAGTGCTGCGGCGCAAGTGCGCGCAGCTGGTTGAGGCGTCTCAAGGCCTCAGCAGCTTCCGATGGGCCGATGGCTATTCCAATTTCTGGCAGCTTCATCTTGCTTGCGGTGGAGATCGAATTGCTTCTGGCTGTGTCCTTGGCCTTGCCTCGCAGATCAAGCGTGATGCGCTGTTCAATAGTCTTGCCCGCGGGGAGAACATAGGGCCAAGGATCAAGCAGGGAGCACACATAGGTCTTGTAGGAAGCGTCAGACCAATTGCGTTGATCTTCCATCTCGAACTTTGGCCCTTCCATCAGCACCTTGGCTTTCAGCCCCGGAGCGGGTGCGTGTTCCAATGCGCGGATATTGAAGAACGGCTGGCCTGGGCTGATCAACCGGGGAAAGCGGGCGCGCTGCACCTTGCCATCAGTGTGGATGATGGACAGCGGCTTTCCGGCAACGCCGTTGATGGGATGCAGCACCACAAATCCCGTGCGGTTTGTCTTGAAATCCTTGTCCGGCGTGGCGGAAACGTGAAACACGAGCTGTTGTGGCGTTGCGCGGATGGAAGCCTGCATCGTGAGCTTCGCGCCGGCATTTTCGGCGGTGGCGCGGTAGCTTACGCTGAAGCCATCTTTGCGCTTGGTGATCTTCAACCCGCTCACCCGGGCAGGGCATGTGCCCCAGTTCTCATCGCGCACCAGAAATGAAATGCCGCGCAATACTTCGATGCCGTCATGCCGGATATCTGCCAGCCCTCCGCCTTGAAATGCTGCCGCCAATGGGCCGGCTTTGAGGATGGCCTTCTTTGCCGGGGGTTCGCTTGTGCCGAATTTTGCCCTGTATTCCGTCGTTTTGACCATTCTCTCCTCGCCGTCCACTAAGCACCAAGCCTAGAATCGCACAACAACTTCATCATATAGTGGTTGACTCATCATACCAGATATGAAATGACTATTGAAGTGGAGGAACCATGACGAAAATTGCACTGTTTGGCGCCGGCGGAAAAATGGGCATGCGCCTTGGCGCCAATCTCAAGAATTCGCGCTTTACGGTGGCGCCCGTTGAAGTCAGTGACGCAGGCAAGGCGCGCCTGCGCGATGAATTGGGCTGGCAGGCTGCGCCAGTGGAGCACGCACTTCAAGGTGCAGACATTGTGGTTCTCGCTGTTCCCGACACGGCCATCGGCAAGGTTGCACATTCCATCATTGATCAATTGAAGCCGGGCACCATGGTGGTCGTTCTTGACGCTGCCGCCCCCTATGCCGGCCACCTCCCGGTGCGCAAGGACATCACCTATTTCGTCACCCACCCCTGCCACCCGCCGATCTTCAATGACGAGACAGACATGAAAGCCAAGCTCGACCGTTTTGGCGGGGTTGCCGCCAAGCAAGCGATTGTCTGCTGTCTCATGCAAGGGCCTGAAAGCGATTATGCCAAGGGTGAGGAGGTGGCCAGGACCATTTGGGCACCAGTCATGCGCTCGCACCGCCTGACGGTGGAGCAGCTCGCCCTGCTGGAACCGGGTCTGGCGGAGACTGTCGCGGCGTCTTTGCTCGATGTGATGCGCGAGGCCATGGATGAAGTGGTGCGCCGCGGCGTGCCGCAAGAGGCTGCGCGTGACTTTCTGCTCGGCCACTTGAATATCCTGGGCGCGGTTATCTTCAAGGAGCAACCCGGCGTGTTCTCGGATGCTTGCAACAAGGCAATCCAATTCGGCAAGCCAGTTCTGATGCGCGATGATTGGAAGCGGGTGTTCGAGCCCGATGAAATTGCCGCCTCCATCCGCCGGATCACTTGATGTTGCGCGGCGCCCTGATCGGCTGTGGCTTTTTCGCAATCAACCATTTGCATGGCTGGCGCGATGCCAAGGGGGCTGAAATTGTTGCGATTTGTGACCGCTCGGCAGACCGCCTCAAGATCGCTGGCGACCAGTTCGGCATAACGGCCCGCTACCAGGACGCGGCGGAAATGCTGGCGCGTGAAAAGCTCGACTTCGTCGACATCGCGACAACGGCCCCCATGCACCGCGCCTTGGCTGAAATGGCGGCCGCCCGGGGATTGGCGGTGATTTGCCAGAAGCCTTTTGCGCCCACGCTGGAAGACGCGAAGGCCATTGTGTCTGCATGCGAGAAGGCGGGCGTGCCGCTGATGGTGCATGAAAACTTCCGCTGGCAATCTCCCATGCAAAGGGTGAAGCAGGTCGTATCCTCGGGCGAGATCGGCGATGTCTTCTGGGGCCGTGTGTCATTCCGCTCCGCTTATGACGTTTTTTCCGGCCAGCCCTATTTGGCGGAAGGCGATCGCTTCATTGTGGAGGACTTGGGTATTCACGCGCTGGACGTGGCGCGCTTCCTGCTGGGTGATGCGCTCAACGTCAGTGCGCGCATCAAGCGCGTCAATCCGAAAATCAAAGGCGAGGACGTTGCCACGATGCTGCTGGACCACGGAGGCGGCGTTGCCTCTGTGGTGGATTGCTCCTATGCGACAAGGCTTGAAACCGAAGCCTTTCCCGAAACCCTGATTGAGTTGGATGGAACAAAAGGATCGCTGCGCTTGGCGCAGGGCTATCGGCTTTCGGTCACATCGCCAAGCGGCACCCGGCATGAAGACGTGTCACCGCCGCTGTTGGCCTGGGCTTCAAAGCCCTGGCACAACATACAGGAAAGCGTGGCGCTCATTGAACAGCATTGGGTCGATTGCCTGAAGTCGGGCAAGGAGCCAGAAACTTCAGGGCGCGACAATCTCAAGACTTTCGCTTTGGTGGAGGCCGTCTATCAGTCAGCGAAGACGGGTCAAACCATTCCGCTCAGCGCTTTGCTCGGCTAGGCTTTTGCGGCGTCTTGGAGACATAAAGGCTGCGCGACCGCTCGAGGTGTTTGACCATGGCTGCTTCCGCAGCGTCCGGATCATTTGCGGCGAGATGCGATATGATCTCTTCATGCTCGGCCAAGGTGAATTTCTCCTTGCCCGTCCAGATCAGCATTTGACTATGATAGGTTTTCAGCCAGTTCAACATGGCCTCGCTGACGGCGGTGAAAATCGGGTTTTGGGAAATGGCCGCGATTTGCGTGTGAAAATGCATGTCGGCAGCCATGAATTTTTCGGCATCACCAAGGAAGCGGCGCTGTTCTTCAAGCGTGGCGCGCAAACCCTCCAGGTCTTTGTCCGTCGACTTTTGCGCGGCCTCGCGCACCATGCCGCGCTCAAAGAAGATGCGTGCCGATTTCAGGTGCTCGAGAGATTCACCCGAAAGCGCAAGCATGATGCGTGCCGATTGGTCCATCTGCCGCATCAAGGATTGAGGCGTGAGCTCCAGCACACGGGCGCGCTCCCCGTGATTGATTTGAACAAGGCCCATGCCTTCAAGCTGCTGCATGGCTTCGCGGATGGCCGGGCGGCCCACCTCAAAGCGCGCCATCAGTTCCCTCTCGGAAGGCATCAGGCTGCCGGGCACACGCTCGCCGGAAACGATCAGGCGCTTCAGCCGCTCGAACACCTCATCAGAAAGCTTGCGCTTGGATATCCTCTCAGAATTGCTCATATGAATTAGCTGCTCCGCCGTTGTCGCGTTATCATACCAGTTCCAGAAAATGACAAAAGCCCAGAACTTCATCACCCTCACCTATTTGATCGAGACGGCAGGCAGCCCCGAAAGATTGGCAGCCAAGATCGCATCTGACCAATCGACCGGAACCTTCGTGCCCCTGCCGGGTGAAACGGAAGAGTTGAAAAACCGGGTGGCGGCGCGGGTTGTGGGCTTGAGGGCGTTGCCACCAGTGGCAAAGCCCTCTTTTCCAACGCATGAGGCGGGCCCCTTCAACCGCGCGGAAGCAGACATTGCTTTCCCGTTCGACGCCATCGGAACTGATCTTTCAGCCTTGATGACCATTGTCATCGGTGGCGTGTATTCGATCAAGGGCTTCACTGGCATTCGCGTGGTGGACATGAAGCTGCCGCCGGAATTCGGCACGGCCTGGCCCGGCCCGCAGTTCGGCGTGGCAGGCTCGCGCCGCCTGACAGGCGTGCAGGGCCGCCCGGTCATCGGCACGATCATCAAGCCGGCGCTGGGCCTGCGCCCTCACGAAACCGCGGCGCTGGTGAGCGATGTGATCGACGCTGATGTGGACTTTGTCAAAGACGACGAAAAGCTGATGTCGCCGTCCTATTCGCCTCTCGAAGAGCGCGTGAAGGCGATCATGCCGATGATCCTCGAGCGCGAACAGAAGACCGGAAAGAAGGTGATGTATGCCTGGGGCATCTCCGCCACGGATCCCGATGAGATGATGCGCCATCATGATCTGGTGCTGAATGCGGGCGGCAACTGCGCGGTGATCAATATCAATTCCATTGGCTTTGGCGCCATGGCCTTCCTGCGCAAGCGCTCTGGCCTTGTTCTGCACGCCCACCGCAATGGCTGGGATATTCTCACCCGTCACCCCGGGCTTGGCATGGACTTCAGGGTCTGGCAGCAGTTCTGGCGCCTGCTCGGCGTGGATCAATTCCAAATCAATGGCATCCGCGTGAAATATTGGGAGCCCGATGAAAGCTTTGTTGCCAGCTTCAAGGCCATCAGCACGCCACTGTTTTCACCGCAAGACTGCCCGTTGCCGGTGGCGGGTTCTGGGCAATGGGGCGGGCAGGCAGCGGAGACCTACGCGCGCACCGGCAAAACTGTTGACCTTATGTATCTCTGCGGAGGCGGCATCGTCTCGCATCCTGGCGGCGCAGGGGCCGGGGTGAAAGCAGTCAGGCAGGCTTGGGAAGCCGCAGTGCAGGGGATACCGATTGAAGCCTATGCGCGCGAGCACCCGGAACTGGCGCAATCCATCGCAAAGTTTGCAGATGGGAAAGACGCGTGAGCCGGTTGCTTTCATACTATGGCGATGATTTCACGGGTTCCACCGATGTGATGGAGGCCTTGGCCAGCCATGGCGTGAACACGGTGCTGTTCACGCGCATTCCATCAGCGGAGGAATTTGCGCCCTTTGCAGAATGTGAAGCCATTGGCCTGGCGGGAACCAGCCGCAGCCAGACGCCGGAATGGATGGATGCCAATCTGCCCGCTGCCTTCACTTGGCTGAAAGGACTTGATGCGCGCTATTGCCACTATAAGATTTGCTCAACTTTTGATTCCAGCCCCAAGGTTGGCAGCATCGGCCGCGCTGCCGAAATTGGCCTGCGGATTTTCGGGCAGGGCCGGGCCGCGCTGGTGGTTGGTGCGCCGCAGATCAAGCGTTACACATTTGCGGGCCATCTCTTTGCGGCATACCAAGGCAAGGTTTACCGGATTGACCGTCACCCGGTGATGAGCGTGCACCCCGTGACGCCAATGGATGAAAGCGATGTGCTCCGCCACCTCGCGCGGCAAACGGATGCGGCGGTTGATCTTTTTGATGTGCATGATGCAACCAGCCAACTTGCGGCGGGTCAAGCGCTCTTGGATCTGCCGAAACTCGGGCTGCCCTTTGTGCTGGGTTCGTCAGGTATTGAATATGCCTTGATGGCGGCCATGAAAAAGCGGCGTGATGCCAAATTTGCGCCAGTGCCTGCGCTTGACCGCATGCTGGTGATCTCCGGCAGCGTGTCGCCAACGACTGCCAGGCAGATCAAATTTGCAGGTGAACGAGGCTTTGCGCCGCTGGCGGCAGATGCGTTGGACCTGGCGCAAGGCAAGCACGAGGAAATTCTCGCACAAGCGCAATCGCTTCTCGCGGCCGGAAAATCGCCGCTGATCTACTCCGCCTCCGGGCCGGCAACCGATCAGGGCAAAGCCCTTCAATCCATTCCATCGGCGCGCGAAACGCTCTCCAAGACACTCGGGCAGCTGGCGCGGATGCTGGTTGCGCAATTCCGCCTGAAGCGGCTGGTCATTGCCGGGGGTGACACATCAAGTCATGCGCTTGGGCAGCTTGATATTCACGCACTGACGGCACGTTTTCCCCTGGTTGAAACTCCGGGCTCCCCGCTTTGCACGGCGCATTCCTCGAATGCGGGCCTCAATGGCTTGGAAGTGGCGATGAAAGGCGGCCAAGTGGGGGGTGATGACTACTTCGTGAAATTGAAAGACGGTATGGCGTGAGCAAAAAACCCTGGATCGGAACAAGCTGGAAAATGAACAAGCTGCGGGCAGATGCGCAAGGCTTTGCGCGTGCCCTGGCGGCCTCGGCGGTCGCGCAGGGGCAGGGGTTCCAGCCCTTCGTCATCCCGCCCTTTCCCTATATTGCCGAAGTCGCGCAAATCCTCGGCGGCACCAAGGTGAAGGTGGGCGCGCCTGACGGGCAATGCACGTGATGGATTATTCGCGATACTTGACGCTGCTCTATACGAACGCACGACTCCCAAATTGCCAATGGCGATATGAATCTCAGCGACATCGAAAGCCGTCACCTCGAGCGCTTCGGTGTCATCAATGGCGATATCCTTGAGAATGTTGGCAACCGCCCCTTCATCCTAGTCCGGCCGCTCGGTGATCTTGGCCAGAAACAGGTTGACGGCCTTGATCTCAGCCGGAGCGAGGTTCTCGAACTTCACCACAGCCACTTCGGTGCCAGCCTACTCACGCCCTGCCGCCGCCCTCAGGCCACTTCTGCCCTGGCAATCTTGCCTTCGATGGCGCGGGTTGCAGCCAGGGCCTCGGTGAGGGGCAGGGGCTTGCTGTAGAAATAGCCTTGGATGAATTCCACGCCAATGGATTTGAGCGTGGCCACCTCAGCCTCGGTCTCGGCACCCTCCGCCACCATGGTGAAGTTCAGCGCCCGTGCCAGGCTGGCGATGCCGTGCAGAAGCGGCTGCTCCGGGTTGGTGGCTTTGTCCTGGCGCACAAAGGCGCGGTCGATCTTCAATTTGTCAAAGGACAGGTTCTCCAGATAGGACAGCGAGGAATAGCCTGTGCCGAAATCATCCAGCGCGGTGGAAACGCCAAGCGCCTTGAGGTCATCCAGCAGTTTCTTGACGAGGCCTGTGGACTTGCCGATGAACAGGCTTTCGGTGAGTTCGAGGCACAGCATGTGAGCCGGCAGCTGGGCGGCCTGCAACGCTTCATCAACCGTCTTCACAAAATCCGAAAGCAGCAGCTGGCTGGCGGAAACGTTGACGGAAACAAACCGTTCCGTGCCATCGAGGTCCAGCCAGGCGCGCGCATCCTGGCAGGCCTTGCGCAGCACCCAGTTGCCAAGGTCTGTGATCAGGCCGGATTTCTCGGCGATGGGAATGAACTTGGCGGGCGAAACCAGCGCGCCATCGCCGCGCCGCCAGCGCAGCAGCGCCTCATAGCCATCAACCCGCGTGGTCTTCGTGGAAACAATGGGCTGATAGTAAACAATCAGTTCACCCGCGGCGATGGCTCCGCGCAGGCTGCGCTCCATCTCCGCTTCCTCGTCGATGGCCTGGCCCAGCTCGTGGCGATAGCCCAGCACGCGGCCCACGCCCTCGCGCTTGGCCTGCGTCAGCGCCAGGCTGGCGTGGCGCTGCAGGTCTTCGGCGCTTTCACCGAAATCCGGCGCCAGCGCATAGCCGCCGCACACCGAGACATGCAGCTCATGGCCGCCAAGGTTCATGGATTTGTAGAGGCTCGCAATGAAGGGCGCCAAGGCCACATGCGCCTCATCAGCGTTCTTCACCCCGGGAATGAGAATGCCGAATTCATCGCCGCCCAGCCTTGCCACCATGCTGTCCTCAGACCCCGCCTCGCGCAGCAGGGCCGCCACATTGAGCAACAGCGCATCGCCGATCACCTGGCCCAGCGTGTCATTGATGGTTTTGAAATTATCGATATCCATCAACAGGATAACGCATTGGCCGGCGGGCGTCTCGCCAAAGCGCTCGTTCAGCCGCTCCTGAAAGCTGGCACGGTTGGGCAGGCCGGTGAGCGGGTCGAAATAGGCGAGCTTCTTGAGCGCGCTGTCACGGTTGTGGATTTCGCCGATCATGCCGTTGAAGCTGTCAACCAGCGTGCGGGTTTCGCCCTCGGCCTCGGGAATATGGGTCACTTCATAGCGGCGCGCCTTGCGCAGCGCGAGAATGGAGTTGGTGAGCTGCACGATCGGCGCGGTGATGCGTTTCTGCAGGCGCCGCGCCAGGGCCAGCGCGAACAGAAGCCCCACAATGGCGCTGAGAACAATCACGCCCAGCGTGGCGAGAAGCTGGTCGCGCACCGTGGAAATGTCACCCACCATGACCAGGCGGCCAACATTTTCACCGCCGCGCACCACATCAACGGCCACGGGCATCAAGCCCTGGGTAACCATTTTGAGAAAACTGGGATCGCCCGTCATCACATCGCTGGAAAGCACCACATGGTTGCCGGCATAGGCAACAACCGTGTCACTGCCATCGATGGCGTAGACGCTGGCCACATCATTGAGGCGCTTGATGGAGTGGAACACGCGCTGGATCGCCGCACTGTCATGTGCGGCCAGCGATTCACCGATGGCTGACGCGAACACAAAGCCTGTGGATTCCAGGCCCGCCCTGCGGGCTTTCACATTGGCATTGAGCTGATAGAAGGCGAGGGAAACGGCAAGCAGGCTCATCGCCGTGACGATGGCGATGGCCACCAGGCGGTTGATCCGGCGGCCAATGGTTGTCTGTTTGTTGCTCATGCCCCACTCCCTTAACCTTGGGTGATATCAGTGCCGCTTTAAACGCAACTGAATCAACAGGGTGAACGCATTGCAAACGCCACACAGGGTTAATCCGCAGGCGGATGATTAAAATTGAAAATACCGCCGGAACCATATCTTCATTTCCTCCGTGTAATGAAGATCGCTTAATACGGGGAAAGAGAGCCTTGAGTTTCACTGCCGCAATATGGAAGGGAATTCGCCGTTGGTGCGCCAGCACCGGCGGCAACACCGCAATCATGTTTGCGCTCTCCCTTCCGGCCCTTGCGGGCGTTGGCGGCCTTGCCATTGATTTCGCCACCTTGAACCTGAAGCGCGCCGCCCTGCAAAGCGCTGCTGATGAGGCCGCCATCTCCGCGGCCAAGCAGCTCAGCCTCGCCAGCGCCAACGACACGGCCATCCAGGCCTCGGTGACCACCTATCTCTCCAACCAGTTGAGGGGCGATGACGCGGCGGCTTCTGGCGCAACGCTCATCACCCACGCCGGTGGTGCTTCCAGTGGCACTGGCGGCATGGCGATGGCCATGGCCGCTCCGGGCGCGCCTGCCACGCAGTCCGCCAGTGACTCCGTTACCGTGCAGGTCACCGAAGCCTGGACGCCCTTCTTCGCACATTTCGTCAGCCCCAATGTGACGCCCATCGTGGTTGCCGCCACGGCCACTTTGCAAGGCAACAACAAGCTCTGCGTTCTCTCCCTCAACGGGTCAGACAGCAACGCCTACAAGATGATGAACAATGCCCATGTGCAGGCGCCCACCTGCGGCATCTTTTCCAACTCGGTGGCAGCCAACGGCATGGTGCTGCAGAACACGGCCTCGCTCACCGCCTCCGTGATCTGTTCATCGGGCGGCATTGTCGCCACCGCCTCGCAGACCAACGTGACGCCGGAAACGGATTGCCCGGTGATGCCAGACCCGCTGGCTGGCCATGCCACGCCCACGGTTGGCGCTTGCACGGCCAACAGCTACGCGGTCTCGTCGGGAACCATCACCCTGGCGCCCGGTGTCTATTGCGGCGGCATGTCCATCACCGGCACGGCACGCGTCACCTTCAGCCCCGGCACCTATGTCATCAAGAATGGTGCCTTCACCATTGCCGGGCAGGCCGTCGCTTCAGGAATGAACACGGGCTTCTACCTGGTCGGAGACAATGCCCTGATCAATTTCGCGGGCAACTCGACGATCAATCTCAGCGGCGCGGAATCGGGCGTGATGGCCGGGCTGCTGTTCTTTGCCGACAAGGGTGAATCGGATGGCTCAACCCATGTGATCAATTCGCCCAATGTGCAGGTTCTCACCGGAACGATCTATCTGCCGATGGGCGACATCCTGGTGAACCCCAACGGCAACGTGGCAGGCACTTCCGCCTACACGGCGATCATCGCCCAGCGCGTGCGCATGGGCAACGGCTCAAACCTGGTGATGAACACCAACTATGCCAGCACCAATGTGCCCGTGCCTGATGGCGTGCGCACCACGGCCACAGTCGTCCTCAGCAACTAGCCTGTCGGAAAGCCCGCAAAGCGAACGATTTCAGCTGTTCCGCCGCCGGCCTTCGATAAGGTCCAGCACGCTGCCCGCCGCCTCCAGCACGTGGGTGCCTGGCCCGAACACCGCCGCCACGCCACGCTCTTGCAGGAACTCATAGTCCTGCCTCGGCACCACGCCGCCGCACACCACATGAATGTGGGATGCCCCCGCCGCGCGCAGCGCCTCAACAAGCTGCGGCAGCAGCGTCTTGTGGCCTGCAGCCAGTGAAGACACACCCACCACATGCACCTTTTCGGCAATGGCCAGTGCGGCCGCCTCTTGCGGGGTTTGGAACAGCGGCCCCGCCACAACTTCAAAGCCAATGTCGCCGAAGGCCGAGGCGATCACCTTGGCGCCGCGGTCATGTCCATCTTGCCCCAGCTTGGCCACCAGCACGCGTGGCTTGCCCTTGGCCGAAACTGACAGCGCGGCCACGCGGGCGCGGATTTGCTGATATTCAGGGTCTTTGTCATAGGCCTGGCCATAGACATCATGCACCACCTGCGGGCTGGCAGCGTGATCGCCAAACACCTCGCGCAGCGCATCGGAAATCTCGCCCAGCGTGGCCCGGGCGCGCACTGCGGGCAGGGCAGCAGCCAGCACATTGCCCTCGGCTGATCGTGCCGCGGCCTTCAGCGCCGCCAGCGTTTCCTTGACCGCCGCGCCATCGCGCCGCCGCTTGGTGTCTTCCAGCCGCTGGATTTGCGCGGCGCGCACGGCGGCATTGTCCACCTCGCGCGTGGCCAGCTTCTCTTCCTGCTCCAGCCGGTATTTGTTGACACCGACAATCACCGTCTCGCCCTTGTCCACCATCGCCTGCTTCAGCGTGGCCGCCTCTTCGATGCGCCGCTTGGGCAGGCCGGATTCCACGGCCTTGGTCATGCCGCCTTGCGCCTCGATCTCCTCGATCAGCGCCCAGGCCTTGTCGGCCAGCTGCTGGGTGAGGCTTTCGACGTAATAAGAGCCCGCCAGCGGATCGATCACATCGGTAATACCCGTCTCGTGTTGCAGGATCAGTTGCGTGTTGCGGGCAATGCGCGCCGAGAATTCGGTGGGCAGGGCAATCGCCTCATCGAAGGAATTGGTGTGCAGGCTTTGCGTGCCGCCCAGCGCCGCGGCCAGCGCCTCGTAAGCCGTGCGCACGATATTGTTGTAGGGGTCCTGCTCCTGCAGTGAAACGCCGGACGTCTGGCAATGGGTGCGCAGCATCAGGCTCTCGGCCTTTTTCGGCTTGAACTCGCTCATGATGCGGTGCCACAGCAGGCGCGCGGCCCTGAGCTTGGCGGCCTCCGCAAAGAAGTTCATGCCGATGGCGAAGAAGAAGGAAAGCCGCGGCGCGAACTCATCCACATCCAGCCCGCGCGCCAGCGCGGCGCGCACATATTCGCGCCCGTCGGCCAGCGTGAAGGCCAGCTCCTGCACCAGCGTGGCGCCCGCCTCCTGCATGTGATAGCCGGAGATGGAAATGGAATTGAACTTCGGCATCTCCTTGGCGGTGAAGGCAATGATGTCCGAGACGATGCGCATCGAGGCCTGCGGCGGATAGATATAGGTGTTGCGCACCATGAACTCTTTGAGGATGTCGTTCTGGATGGTGCCGGAAAGCTGCTCTGCCTTCACGCCCTGTTCCTCGCCCGCCACGATGAAGCTGGCGAGAATGGGGATCACCGCGCCATTCATGGTCATCGACACACTCATCTCCTGCAGCGGAATGCCCGCAAACAGGATCTTCATGTCCTCCACGCTGTCGATGGCAACGCCGGCCTTGCCCACATCGCCCGCCACGCGCGGATGATCGCTGTCATAGCCGCGGTGGGTGGCCAGATCGAAGGCCACCGAAAGGCCTTTGACGCCGCCGGCCAGCCCCTTGTGGAAAAACGCGTTGGATTCCTCGGCGGTGGAAAAGCCCGCATATTGCCGGATGGTCCACGGACGCCCGGCATACATCGTGGCGCGCGGCCCGCGCGTGAAGGGCGCAAAGCCGGGCAGGCTGTCCAAATGCGCCACGCCGCTGAGGTCTTCAGCGGTGTAGAGCGGCTTTGCGGCCAGCCCATCGCCGTGCTCATGCACCAGCGTGGCAGGGGAAGCCTTCAGTTCCCGTTCCGCCAGCTTTTCCCAGTCGCTCAGGCTTTTCTTGCTCATCATGCAAATTCCAGGATCAGCTGGTCCACGCCCAGGCTTTCGCCCACGGTTGCGGCAATGCGCTTCACCGTGGCGCTCTTTTCGGCGCGCAACACGTTCTCCATCTTCATCGCCTCAACGATGGCCACGGCCTGGCCGGCTTCCACCTTGTCGCCCACCTGCACGGAAAGCGCGCGGATCACGCCGGGCATCGGGCAAAGCAGCAGCTTCGAGGTGTCCTTCGCCGCCTTCACTGGCATGTGCTTAGCCAGCTCGGCCACGCGCGGGCTTTGCACCTTGGCAATCACATCCATGCCGCGCCGCCGCAACCGGAAGCCGCCGTCATGGCGGCTGATCTTGACGCTCAGGCTCTTGCGCGCAAAGCGGAAGCTGCCCAGCTTCTGCCCCGGCTTCCAATCGCTGCTCACGGTTTCGGCAGCGCCACCCTCCAGCGCCACCGCAAGCCCGGCCGAAACCGGCCTTGCCACGGCGGAAACGGAAGTGCCGGCAATGGTAACAACCCACGCTTCGCCAATCTGCCGCGTGTGGTTGGGCAACGTGCCGGTGATTTGCGCGGCACGCGTTTCCGAAGCCACATGGATGAAGGCGGCCACGCGGGCGAGATCAGCCAGCGCCGCCGCATCAGGCGCCACACCCTTGAAGCCATCCTTGAATTCCTCGGCGATATAAGCCGTGGTCAGCGCGCCTTTCTGGAAACGCTCCTGGCCCATCACCGCCGAAAGGAAAGGCAGGTTGTGGCCGATGCCTTCCACTTCGAATTCATCCAGCGCCTGCGCCATGGCCGAAACCGCCTCGGCCCGGCTTGGCCCCCAGGCGCAGAGCTTGGCGATCATCGGGTCATAGTGAATGGCGATCTCGCCGCCCTCATAAACGCCCGTGTCATTGCGCAGGATGGTGCCATCCACGCGCTGCCCCTCCGGCGGCGGGCGATAGCGCGTCAGGCGGCCAATCGAGGGCAAGAAATTGCGGTAGGGGTCTTCGGCATAGAGCCGGCTCTCGATCGCCCAGCCCTCGCGCTTCACATCGCCTTGCGCGATGGAAAGCTTTTCGCCCGCCGCCACGCGGATCATCTGTTCCACAAGGTCGATGCCGGTGATGAGTTCGGTGACAGGGTGTTCCACCTGCAGGCGCGTGTTCATTTCGAGGAAATAGAAGTTGCGCTTGCCATCGACGATGAATTCCACCGTGCCGGCCGAGAAATAGCCAACCGCCTTGGCCAGCGCCACGGCCTGCTCGCCCATCGCCTTGCGCGTCGCCTCGTCAAGGAAGGGCGAGGGCGCCTCTTCAATGACTTTCTGGTTGCGCCGCTGGATCGAGCATTCCCGCTCATTGAGATAGAGCACAGTGCCATGCTGGTCGCCCAGCAGCTGGATTTCGATGTGCCGGGGCTCGGTGACGAACTTCTCGATGAAGATGCGGTCATCCCCGAACGAGGACTTCGCTTCCGAGCGTGAAAGCGCAAAGCCTTCCTTCGCCTCCGCGTCGTTCCATGCGATGCGCATGCCCTTGCCGCCGCCGCCGGCCGAGGCCTTGATCATCACCGGATAGCCGATCTCGCGGGCGATCATCACCGCTTCTTCGGCATCGGCGATCAGCCCCATGTGGCCGGGCACGGTGGAAACGCCTGCTTCCTTGGCCAGCTTTTTCGAGGTGATCTTGTCGCCCATCGCGTCAATCGCCTTGGGCGGCGGGCCGATGAAGGCGATGCCATTTTCAGCGCAGGCCGCCGAAAAGGCCGCCTTCTCGGAAAGAAAGCCATAGCCGGGGTGAATGGCTTCGGCACCGGTGGCCTTGGCCGCGGCGATGATCTTGTCCATGGCCAGATAGCTTTGCGCCGAAGGGGCAGGGCCGATATTCACCGCTTCATCGGCGCTTTTGACATGCAGGGCGTGCCGGTCCGCGTCGGAATAGACGGCAACCGTCTTTATGCCCATCTTCCGCGCCGTCTTGATCACCCGGCAGGCAATTTCACCACGGTTGGCAATGAGGATTTTCTTGAACATCTGGGGCCTCACAGCGGCATCGTGTCGTGCTTGCGCGCCGGGTGCAGCGCCGATTTCTTGCGAAGCGCCGCAAAGGCCCGCGCGATCCGCTTGCGCGAGGCATGCGGCATGATCACCTCGTCAATGAAGCCGCGCTCGGCCGCCACGAATGGGTTGGCAAAGCGCGCCTCATATTCGCTCGTGCGCGCCGCGATCTTGTCCTTGTCATCGAGTTCGGCCCGGTAAAGGATTTCAACGGCCCCCTTGGCCCCCATCACGGCAATTTCGGCGGTGGGCCAAGCATAGTTCACATCGGCGCCGATGTGCTTTGATGCCATCACGTCATAGGCCCCGCCATAGGCCTTCCGCGTGATCAGCGTCACCATCGGCACGGTGGCCTGCGCATAGGCGAACAGCAGCTTGGCGCCATGCTTGATGACGCCGCCATATTCCTGCGCCGTGCCCGGCAGGAAGCCCGGCACATCCACCAGAGTGAGGATGGGGATGTTGAAGGCATCGCAGAAGCGCACAAAGCGCGCCGCCTTGCGCGAGGAGTCGATGTCCAGAACGCCCGCCAGATGCAGTGGCTGGTTGGCCACCACGCCAATCGTCTGTCCCTCCATGCGGATGAAGCCGGTGATGATGCTGCGGGCGAAAGCCTCCTGGATTTCGAAGAAGTCACCCTCATCGGCCAGCGCCAGCACCAGTTCCTTCATGTCATAGGGCTTGGTGGCGGAATCAGGGATCAGCGTGTCCAGCCGCGCCTCAATGCGCGCCGGGTCATCAAAGAAGGGGCGGGTGGGGGCGGGCTCCCGGTTCGAGAGCGGCAGGAAGTCAAACAGCCGCCGCACCTGTTCCAGCGTTTCGATGTCATTGTCATAAGCCCCATCCGCCACCGAGGATTTGCTGGTGTGGGTGGTGGCCCCGCCCAGTTCCTCGGCGGAGACGATCTCGTTGGTGACGGTCTTCACCACATCCGGCCCGGTGACGAACATGTAGGACGAATCCTTCACCATGAAGATGAAATCGGTCATCGCCGGGGAATAGACAGCCCCGCCCGCGCAAGGCCCCATGATCACCGAAATCTGCGGAATGACGCCCGAGGCATCGACATTGCGCTTGAACACTTCCGCATAGCCCGCCAGCGATGCAACGCCTTCCTGGATGCGCGCCCCGCCGGAATCATTGAGGCCGATGACCGGCGCCCCCATCTTCACCGCCATATCCATGATCTTGCAGATCTTCTGCGCATGGGTTTCGGAGAGCGAGCCGCCCAGCACGGTGAAATCCTGCGCAAACACGCACACCATGCGGCCATTGATCGTGCCCCAACCGGTGACCACGCCATCCCCCGCGATCTTCTGCTTCTCCATGCCGAACTCGGTGGAGCGGTGGGTGACGAACATGTCGTATTCTTCAAAGCTGCCCTCATCGAGCAGCACGTCGATGCGCTCTCTCGCGGTCAGCTTGCCCTTGGCATGTTGGGCTTCAATGCGCTTGGCGCCCCCGCCCATCCGGGCATCCTGGCGGCGCTGTTCCAATTGGTCGAGAACGTCTTGCACGGGTGTTCTTCTTGTTGTTGCCTGTTGGGACATCATTGCTAGCCGAACGGCGGCGCAAGGGCAATTGCCGGGGGCTGGGCCATGCAGAATCCGCCCTGTGGCCTTTGCCCGCTGCGGCAAAATGGGCAATCAGGTGGCCCATGGCATCATCATCAACCAGGGGCGCCGCCCTTGTCATTGCTTCCGCCCTGCTGTGGAGCTTTGGCGGCACCATCGCCCGCTTCATCTCGGTTCAGGATTCCTGGACAGTGGTGTTCTGGCGCTCAACCTTTGCCGCGCTGTTCCTTCTGGCCTTCATGCTGGTGAATGATGGCCCGCGCGAAACCACCGCAATGTTCCGCCGCATGGGCTGGGCGGGGCTCGCCGTGGCGCTGTGCTTTGCCATCGCGTCCACTTCATTCGTGATTGCGCTGGCCTATACCAAGGTGGCCAATATCCTGCTCATCCAGGCAGGCGTGCCGTTGCTGGCGGCCCTGCTGGCTTGGGCGGTGTTCCGCGAGAAGGTGTCAGTGCCAACCCAGCTTGCCATCGCCGCGGTGATCGCCGGCGTTGGCATCATGGTGTCGGAATCGCTGGATGGCAAAGTCTCTCCCATCGGCGATGGCCTGGCCATTCTCATCGCCTTCGCCTTTGCCTGCGCCACGGTGATTTCGCGCCACCATGCCGAAGTGCGCATGCTGCCAGCGGTTTGCCTGGCGACCTCGGTGGCCGGGCTGTTTGCCGCCACGCGCCTTGGCAGCTTTGGCGTCTCACCTGCGGATTTCGGCTTCCTGTTCCTGTTCGGCGCGGTGAATTTGGGGGCAGGCCTTGCCGTGTTCACCATGGGTGTTCGCCTCATCCCGGCCGCCTTTGCCGCCTTGCTGGGCACACTGGAGCCTGTTCTGGCCCCGCTATGGGTATGGCTGGTGCATGGCGAAGTGCCCAGCGCCCGCACCCTGCTGGGCGGATCGGTGGTGTTTGCGGCCCTGTTCATCCATCTGCTTCTCGAATGGCGGCGCAGCGCCAAGGCTTGACGCGATACAACTTTACCGGGCATTTACGAATTCGCTTAGTCTGCCATTAGGAGTTGTACTCCTAGATTGCGGGCCATGAGGGTCTGGTTCCACGGCATATTTGCACCGCTCCTGCGCTTTTGCAGGGACGCACGAGCCAATACCGCCATCATGCTGGCCCTTGCAGCGCCGGTTCTGCTGGGCGGCGCGGGCATGGCGGTGGATTTCGGCACCTATACCATGAAGGCCAATGCCCTGCAGGCCGCAGCCGACGAGGCCGCCACCGCAGGCACGCGCGAATTGGCGCTGACCAGCTCGACGGATACCTCCATCACCGCCTCGGTGACGAACCTGCTGAACAGCAATTTGCAGCAGAACGATGCATCGGCAACGCCCACCGTCACCATCAACCGCGCCAAGGGCACGGTGACGGTCCGGCTTTCCGAGGCCTGGACACCAGTTTTCGCCCATTTCCTCAATGCCGGCATCACCCCGGTGATCGCCAGTGCCACAGGCATGCTGCAAGGGGAATCGCGGCTCTGCATTCTCGCCCTGCATGGTTCTGATCCCTTCACCTTCAACATGATGAAGAATGCCCATGTGCAGGCGGCCACCTGCTCGGTCTATTCCAATTCGACAAGCGGCCAGGGCATGACGCTGCAAAACGCCTCCAGCATCAACGCCGCGGTGATTTGCTCGGCTGGCGGCGTCATTGGCACCGGCTATTCCACCAGCGTGAAGCCGCAAACCGATTGCCAGCCGCTGGCTGACCCGCTGGCCGGCCGGGCGGCACCCGCTGTTGGCGCCTGCACGGCCACCAATTTCAAGGTAACAACCGGCGCAGTTTCGCTGTCGCCCGGTGTCTATTGCGGCGGCATCAACATTTCCGGCACGGCCATCGCCTCTTTCAACCCCGGGACCTACATCATCAAGGATGGATTTTTCTACATCGGCAATTCAGCCCAGGTGACGGGCACCAATGTCGGCTTTTATCTCACCGGCAAGAATGCGCTGCTGTGGTTCCTGGGCACGGCCTCGATCAATTTGAGCGGCGCCGAATCCGGCCCTCTCGCTGGCCTGCTGTTCTTTGGCGACCGCACCATGAATTCGCCCATCCCGCACATCATCAGCGCCAGCAACGTGCACCAGTTGACAGGCACCATCTATTTCCCCTCCACCAACCTGTGGATTGACCCGAACGGCAACGTGGCCGAGGCTTCTGCCTACACGGCGATCATCGCCTTGCACATGGTCATCGACAATGGCCCCAACCTGGTGCTGAACACCAACTATGGCGCCACTGCGGTGCCGGTGCCGGATGGCGTGCGCTCGACATCAACGGTGGTTCTCTCCAACTGATCGCGCGCTTTGCGTGCCCGCGCTGGCCGTGCTAACCGGGCCGCCGGAGCATCATCGTGATTTCAACACCGCTACTCGACACCATCAACTCCCCGGCTGACCTGAAGCAGTTGAAAGACCAGCAGCTGCCGCAGCTGGCCCAGGAATTGCGCGATGACATGATTGCCGCCGTCTCCAAGACTGGCGGCCATCTCGGCGCTGGCCTTGGCGTGGTCGAACTCACCATCGCCTTGCATCATGTGTTCAACACGCCGGATGACCGGCTGGTCTGGGATGTGGGCCACCAGGCCTATCCCCACAAGATTCTCACCGGCCGCCGCGGGCACTTCGCAACCCTGCGGCAGGAAGGCGGCCTTTCCGGCTTCACCCGCCGCGCCGAAAGCGAATTTGACCCGTTTGGCGCGGCCCATTCCTCCACCTCCATTTCGGCAGGCCTCGGCATGGCCGTGGCGCGTGACTTGAAGCAAGAGAAGCGCAATGTGATCGCGGTGATCGGCGATGGTTCAATGTCGGCAGGCATGGCCTTCGAGGCCCTGAACAATGCCGGTGCGCTCAATGCCCGGATGATTGTCATCCTCAACGACAATGACATGTCCATCGCCCCGCCATCGGGCGCGCTCTCGGCCTATCTGGCGCGGCTGGCCACCGGCAAGGCCTATCATGATGCGCGCGACATCGGCAAAAAGCTGGCGTCCTATCTGGGCGCGCGGGTGGACAATGCCATTCACCGCGCCGTGGGCCATGCCCGCGGCTTTGTCACCGGCGGCACGCTGTTTGAAGAGTTGGGCTTCTTCCATGTTGGCCCCATCGACGGGCATGATTTCAACGCCCTGCTGCCGGTGCTGCGCAATGTGCGCGACAATGCCACCGGGCCGGTGCTCATCCATGTCGTCACCCGCAAGGGCAAGGGCTATGCCCCCGCCGAAGCCGCCGCCGACAAGTATCACGGCGTCAACAAGTTCAACGTCATCACCGGTGAGCAGGCCAAGCCGCCATCCAATGCCCCGGCCTATACCAAGGTGTTCGGCAAGGCGCTGGTGGAAGAGGCGGCGCGCGATGAACGCATCGTGGCCATTACCGCCGCCATGCCGTCAGGCACCGGGCTTGACCTGTTTGGCGAGGCTTTCCCCAGTCGCCTGTTTGACGTGGGCATCGCCGAGCAGCATGCCGTCACCTTCGCGGCCGGCCTTGCCAGCGAGGGGTTGAGGCCCTTTGCGGCGATCTATTCCACCTTCCTGCAGCGCGCCTACGACCAGGTGGTGCATGATGTGGCGATCCAGAAGCTGCCGGTGCGCTTCCCCATTGACCGCGCGGGTTATGTCGGCGCTGATGGCCCCACCCATTGCGGCGCGTTTGACATTGGCTTCCTGGCCAGCCTGCCGGGCTTTGTGGTGATGGCGGCGGCCGATGAGGCCGAGCTGAAGCACATGGTGCGCACAGCCGCCGAATATGATGAGGGCCCCATCTCTTTCCGGTATCCGCGTGGTGACGGCGTGGGCGTGGACCTGCCGGAACGTGGCAGCCTTCTCGAAATCGGCAAGGGCCGGGTGGTGAAACAGGGCACGCGTGTGGCCATCCTCTCCTTCGGCACAAGGCTGCAGGAGTCGCTGCAGGCGGCGCGGGAGCTGGATGCCGCAGGCCTTTCCACCACGGTGGCCGATGCCCGCTTCGCCAAGCCGCTGGATGTGGATCTCATCACCCGCCTCGCTGAAAACCATGAGATGCTGGTGCTGGTGGAGGAGGGGGCTGCCGGCGGCTTCGGCGCGCAGGTGATGCATGCCTTGGCGCGGCTGGGGCTGCTGGACCGGGGCCTGAAACTCCGCAGCCTGACACTGCCCGATGAGTTCACCGAACAGGCCAAGCCAGAGGTGATGTATGCCCGCGCCGGGCTTGACCACCGCGGAATAGTGGCCAGCGTGTTGCAGGCCTTCGGCCAGGACGCCGCCGCAACCCTGATCAGGGCCTAACTTGCCTTGAACGATAAAAATTAAATTATTTCAATGGTTTAAAAAAATGATGATCGCACATCAAAAGCTGTTGCGTTGCCGGGGTTAACCCGGCAAAACATTTCAGGACAAATCACGGAGCCGCAATTGACCAAAGCCGCCACGGGCAAATCTGAAAGCGCCAGCCAGATCAAGTCGGACATCCTGGCCAAGCTCACTTATGCCATCGGCAAGGCGCCGGATGTGGCCAAGCATCATGACTGGCTGCGCGCCACCATCCTGGCCCTGCGTGACCGGATCATCGACCAGTGGATGGCCTCCACCCGTGCCGCCTATCAGGCCAAGGCCAAGCGCGTCTATTATCTCTCTGCCGAATTTCTCATTGGCCGCCTGTTGCGCGATGCCCTGAGCAACCTCGACCTGACGGACGGCTTCCGCCAGGCCCTGACCGAACTGGGCGTGGACCTTGACCTCACAGAAGCCCTGGAAGCCGATGCCGCGCTGGGCAACGGCGGCCTCGGCCGCCTTGCCGCATGCTTCATGGAAAGCATGGCCAGCCTTGACATCCCCGCCTATGGCTATGGCCTGCGCTACCAGCATGGCCTGTTCCGCCAATTGATCAATGATGGCTGGCAGGTCGAACTGCCGGAGAACTGGCTGGAGGACGGCAACCCCTGGGAATTCCAGCGCCGTGAAGCCGCCTACAAGATTTCCTTCGGTGGCCACGTGCAATCCACCTCCGGCAAGGAAGCCGCCATTTGGCACCCGGATGAAACCATGCTGGCCAGCGCCTATGACACGCCCATGGTGGGCTGGCGCGGCAAGCGCGTGAACACGCTGCGCCTCTGGTCGGCCCGCGCGCTGGATCCCATCCACCTCAGCGCCTTCAACAGTGGTGATTTCGCTGGCGCCCTTTCGGGCAGCACCCGCGCCGAAATCATCACCCGGGTGCTTTACCCCTCAGATTCGACGCCCGCGGGCCAGGAACTGCGCCTGCGCCAGGAATATTTCTTCACATCGGCCTCGCTGCAGGACATCCTGCGCCGCCACCTTCAGCAATATCCGTCGCTCGACAACCTGGCCGAAAAGGTCGCGGTGCAGATCAACGACACCCATCCCGCCGTGGCCGTGGCTGAACTCATGCGCCTGCTGGTCGATATCCACCACGTCGCCTGGGAAAAGGCCTGGACCATCACCCAGGCGGTGATTTCCTACACCAACCACACGCTGCTGCCCGAAGCGCTGGAAAGCTGGCCGCTGGAACTTTTTTCACGCATGCTGCCGCGCCACTTGCAGATCATCTACGCCATCAACGATCACATGTTGGTGGAAGCCCACAACAAGCTGGGCGCGGACCTTGATTTCATCCGCTCGGTTTCGCTGATTGACGAGAATGGCGGCCGCCGCGTGCGCATGGGCAACCTGGCCTTTGCCGGCGCCCACAGCATCAATGGCGTCTCGGCCTTGCACACCGAGCTGATGAAGCAAAGCGTGTTCCGCGATTTGAACCAGCTTTACCCTGGCCGCATCAACAACAAGACCAACGGCATCACGCCGCGCCGCTGGCTGCACAACATCAACCCGCAACTTTCAGCGCTCATGGCCCAGGCCGGCGGCCCGGAAACCTTGGACAATGCCGAACTGCTGACACGCGCCGCCGGCATTGAAACCAATCCTGCCTGGTTCGCCCGCTTCGCTGAAATTAAGCGCGACAACAAGGTGGCGCTGTCGCATCTGGTCGAAGCCCGCATGGGCCTGAAGCTTGATCCCTCCGCCATGTTTGACGTGCAGGTCAAGCGCATCCATGAATACAAGCGCCAGCTGTTGAACATCCTGCAAACGGTGGATCAGTATCTCCAGATCAAGGCCAACCCGACCGGCAATTTCGTGCCGCGCGTCAAGATTTTCGCAGGCAAGGCCGCGCCGAGCTACACCCAGGCCAAGCTGATCATCAAGCTGATCAACGATGTCTCCGCCGTGGTGAATGAAGACCCGGCGATGAAGGACCTGCTCAAGGTGGTATTCCTGCCCAACTACAACGTCTCGCTGGCCGAGGTGATCGTGCCGGCGACGGACCTTTCGGAGCAGATTTCCACCGCCGGCATGGAAGCCTCCGGCACCGGCAACATGAAATTCGCCCTGAATGGCGCGCTCACCATCGGCACGCTCGATGGCGCCAATGTCGAAATGCGCGAGCATGTGGGCGCGGAAAACTTCTTCATCTTCGGCCTTGAGGCCCATGAGGTGGATGAGCGCCGCCGCCACGGCATCGACGGCCACGCGGTGGTCGAGGCCTCGCCACGCCTGCGCGCCGTGCTGCGCGCGCTGACACAGGGAACCTTCTCGAAGGGTGAGCCGACGCGCTTCAACCCAATCGTTGATTCCATCTATCACGGCGACTGGTTCATGGTCGGCCAGGACTTCGATGCCTATGTCGCCGCCCAGGAAAAGGTTTCCGCGGTTTGGACCGCGCAAAGAGACTGGACGCGCATGGCAATTCGGAATAGCGTCAACATGGGCTGGTTCTCATCGGATCGCACGATCAGGGAATATGCCCGAGACATCTGGAACGTGCCCACCAATTGAGTTGAGCAAATGGCCGAAGCAAAATGGAAAACCAGCGGCCCCGAAATTCAGGCCGTCATTGATGGCCGCCACGCAGACCCGTTCAAGCTTTTAGGGCTGCACCAATATGGAAAAACCTTCATTGCCCGCGCCTTTGTTCCCGGTGCGGACATCCTCTCCGTCCAGGCGCTGGATGGCACTGAGCTTGGCGCGCTGGAGCGCCGCCACCCCGCAGGTTTCTTCGAAGGCCCGGTAAAGGCCACCAAGCTGCAGCCCGTGAAATTTGCCTGCGCCAATGGCGGCGGGCGCTGGGTGACGAACGATGCCTATTCGCTCGGCCCTGTGCTCGGCCCGCAAGATGATTACTTCATGGGCGAGGGAAACCACTTCCGCCTTTATGAAAAGCTGGGCGCCCACCCGATGCGCCACGAAGGCGTGGATGGCGTTCACTTCGCTGTCTGGGCGCCCAATGCCGAACGCGTCTCCGTGGTGGGGGATTTCAACGGCTGGGATGGCCGCCGCCATGTGATGCGCAAGCGCCTCGAAGTGGGCGTGTGGGAAATCTTCGTGCCGGGCGCTGAGGCGGGGCATGGCTACAAATATGAATTGCTGGGCCCCGGCGGCAACCTTCTGCCCCTGAAGGCAGACCCGTTTGGCTTTGCTGCCGAGTTGCGGCCCAACACCGCCTCCAAGGTTTATGACACCAGCACCTTCAAGTGGACGGATGGCGAATACTTGAAGCACCGCGCCGGCGGAGACAAGCGCCGCGCGCCGATGTCGGTCTATGAGGTGCATCTCGGCTCCTGGCGCCGCAAAGAGGGCAACCGCTTCCTCACCTATGATGAGCTGGCCGATGAGCTGGTCGCCTACGCCAAGAACATGGGCTTCACCCATATCGAGCTGCTACCGGTTTCAGAACACCCTTTTGATCCAAGCTGGGGCTATCAGCCCACCGGCCTGTTTGCGCCCACCTCGCGCTTTGGTGATCCCGCCGGCTTTGCCCGCTTCGTGAACAAGGCCCATGCCGCAGGCATCGGCGTGATCCTCGATTGGGTGCCCGCCCATTTCCCCACCGACGAATTCGGCCTCGGCAAGTTCGACGGAACCGCGCTCTACGAACATGCCGACCCGCGCCAGGGCTATCACCCGGATTGGAACACGGCGATCTACAATTTCGGCCGCCGCGAAGTGGCTGCCTTCCTGCTCAACAACGCGCTGTTCTGGCTGAAGCAGTATCATATCGACGGCCTGCGCGTGGATGCCGTGGCCTCGATGCTGTATCTCGATTACTCGCGCAAGGAAGGCGAGTGGATCCCCAACCAGCATGGCGGGCGCGAAAACCTTGAAGCCATCGCTTTCCTGCAGCGTGTGAACCACGAGAGCTATGGCCAGCACCCCGGCGTTGTCACCATCGCCGAGGAATCCACCGCCTTCCCCGGCGTCTCCAAGCCCACCTCGATGAATGGCCTGGGCTTCGGCTTCAAGTGGAACATGGGTTTCATGCATGACACGCTGAAATACATGGGCCGCGAGGGCATTCACCGCAGGCACCACCACAACGATCTCACCTTCGGCCTGCTTTACGCCTTCAGCGAAAACTTCGTGCTTCCCCTGTCGCATGATGAAGTGGTGCATGGCAAAGGCTCGCTGCTCGGCAAGATGTCGGGCGATGATTGGCAGAAGTTCGCCACGCTGCGCGCCTTCTATGCCTTCATGTGGGCCTATCCCGGCAAGAAGCTGTTGTTCATGGGCCAGGAGTTTGCCCAGTGGCGCGAATGGAACTTCGCCCAATCGCTGGATTGGCACTTGCTGGATGGCGAGCCGCACAAGGGCATGCAAGACCTGCTGCGCGACCTGAACCACCTCTACGCCCGCGTGCCCGCGCTTCACGCCCGCGATTGCGAGCCGGAGGGTTTTGAATGGCTTCTGGCCGATGAGGCCGAAGCCTCCGTCTTCGCCTGGGCCCGCCATGATGGCGAGGGCGGGGACATCATCGTTTCCGTTTCCAACTTCACCTCGGTGCCGCGCCCGGACTACCGCCTGCCGCTGCCCCGCGATGGCAAGTGGAAAGAGGTGCTGAACACGGACGCAACGCCCTATTGGGGCTCGGGCCTTGGCAATGGCGGCGCCATCACGGCGGATGCAGGCCCCAGCCACAACAAGCCTGCTTCCGCGCTCATCACACTGCCGCCGCTGGCCACGGTGTATTTCAAAAAAGAAAAAAACAGCTAGGGGAACGCTATGAATACCACGCGCAAAAATTCACCCATCGCCCGTGACGCCATGGCCTATGTGCTGGCCGGCGGGCGTGGCAGCCGCCTGATGGAATTGACCGACATCCGCGCCAAGCCGGCCGTGCCTTTCGGCGGCAAGTCCCGCATCATTGATTTCGCGCTGTCCAACGCCCTCAATTCCGGCATTCGCCGCATCGGCGTCGCCACCCAATACAAGGCCCACAGCCTCATCCGCCATCTGCAGCGCGGCTGGAACTTCTTCCGCACCGAGCGCAACGAGAGCTTTGACATTCTCCCCGCCTCACAGCGCGTGAGCGAGGACCAGTGGTATGCCGGCACGGCCGACGCCGTGTATCAGAACCTCGACATCATCGACGCCTACAACGTCAAATACATCATCATCCTGGCCGGCGATCACATCTACAAGATGGATTACGAGCTCATGCTCCAGCAGCATGTGGACACCGGCGCCGATGTCACCGTGGGCGTGATGGAAGTGCCGCGCATGGAAGCCACAGGCTTCGGCGTGATGCATGTTGACGAGGCTGACCGCATCATCAATTTCGTCGAAAAGCCGAAAGACCCGCCAGCCATCCCCGGCAACCCAGACTTGGCCTTGGCCTCGATGGGCATCTATGTCTTCGAGACAAAGAAGCTGGCGGAATACCTGAAGGAAGACGCCGCCACCCCCGGCTCATCGCGCGATTTCGGCAAGGACTTGATCCCCAAGCTCGTCAAGGGTGGCAAGGCTGTCGCCCACCGCTTCACCAAATCCTGCGTGCGCGCCGAAAGCGAGAAGCAGGCCTATTGGCGCGACGTGGGCACCATTGATGCCTATTGGGAAGCCAATCTCGATCTCTGCGAAATCCTGCCTTCGCTTGACCTTTATGACCATGACTGGCCGATCTGGACGCACAGCGAAGTCACCCCGCCTGCGAAATTCGTGCATGACCTTGAAGGCCGCCGCGGCCAGGCCATTTCCTCGCTTGTGGCGGGTGGCTGCATCGTTTCCGGCGCCTCCATCCGCCGCACCATGCTGTTCACCGGCGTGCGCGTGAATTCCTTCTCCAACCTGGAGGAGGCCGTGGTGCTGCCCGGCGTGCATATTGGCCGCAACGCCCATCTCTACAAGGTAATCATCGACCGTGGCGTTTCCATCCCCGAGGGCCTCGTCGTCGGCCAGGATTGGGAGCTGGATGCCAAGCGCTTCCGCCGCTCTGAAAAGGGCGTGTGCCTCATCACCCAGCCGATGATTGACAAGCTGGGCATGTGATGCGGGTTCTTTCTGTCGCGGCGGAAATCTTCCCGCTGATCAAGACCGGCGGCCTCGCCGACGTGGCTGGTGCCTTGCCCGCCGCCTTGGCGCCCAAGGGCGTGGAGATGGTGAGCTTCGTGCCGGGCTATCCCGCCGTGATGGCCGCCTTGTCCGAGGCGCGGGAGCTTTATCATTTCCCTGATCTTGCCGGCGGCCAGGCCCATCTGCGCGCCGGCAAGGCCAAGGGGCTTTCGGTGCTGGTTTTGGATGCGCCGCATCTTTATGGCCGCCCCGGCAATCCTTACCTCGGCCCCGACGGCAAGGACTGGCACGACAATGGCCGCCGCTTCGGCGTGTTCTCCGAAGTGGCCGCCAACATCGCGCGCGGCCAGTATGGCGACATGAAGTTTGACCTGCTGCACGCCCATGATTGGCAGGCAGCGCTCGCCCCCGCCTATCTGCGCTATCGTGGCGGGCCGAAGTCCCTGCTCACCATTCACAACATCGCCTTCCAGGGCGTGTTTGCGCCAGAGCTTTTCGTCACGCTCAACCTGCCGCCCCATGCCTATGCGCTGGATGGCGTGGAATATTATGGCAATGTCAGCTTCCTGAAAGGCGGGCTCGCTTCCGCCTCGGCGCTTTCCACCGTCAGCCCCACCTATGCGCAGGAAATCTGCACCGCCAATTACGGCATGGGCATGGAAGGCCTGCTGCAATCGCGCAAAGACAGCCTCTCCGGCATCGTCAATGGCATTGATGACGCCATCTGGAACCCGGCCACCGATGCCGCGCTGAAGGAAACCTACACCGCCAAGACGCTGGACAAGCGCGCCGCCAACAAGCGCGAGCTGGAGCGCCGCTTCGGCCTGCAGCCGGGCGATGGCATCATCCATGGCATTGTCTCGCGCCTCACCTGGCAGAAGGGCCTCGACATTTTCGCCTCGCTGATCGGCGACGTGGTGGCCGCTGGCGCGCGCGTCGCCGTGGTGGGAACGGGCGAGCCCGGCATCGAACAGGCCTTCCGCGCCGCCGCCTCGCGCTATGCCGGCCGCGTTGGCCTTGTCACGGCCTATGATGAGCAGCTCTCGCATCTTATTCAGGGCGGGGCGGATACCATGCTGGTGCCCTCGCGCTTTGAGCCTTGCGGCCTCACCCAGCTTTATGGCCTGCGCTATGGCTGCGTGCCGGTTGTGGCGCGCGTCGGCGGCCTGGCTGATACAATCATTGATGCCAATGACGCGGGCCTTGCAGCCGGCGTGGCCACCGGCCTGCAATTCGTGCCCGTCGATGGCCTGACGCTGGGCGCCACCATGGCCCGCACCCACCACCTCTATGCCCAGCCGGAAATCTGGCGCGGGCTGCAGCAGCGCGGCATGGCCACCGACGTCTCCTGGGGCCGCAGTGCCGCCGCCTATGCCGCGCTCTACAAATCCATCCTGTCAGGAAAATGAGATGATCAAGACTGTCGCCACCACGCCATTCCAGGATCAGCGCCCCGGCACCTCAGGCCTGCGCAAGAAGGTCACGGTGTTTCAGGGCGCGAACTACACCGAGAATTTCATCCAGTCGATCTTCAACGTGCTGGAAGGCTTTGCTGGCAAGACGCTGGTGATCGGCGGCGATGGCCGCTTCTACAACGACCGTGTGGTGCAAATCGCCATCCGCATGGCCGCCGCCAATGGCTTTGGCCGGGTGATCGTGGGGCAGGGCGGCCTGCTTTCCACCCCGGCGGCCTCCAACGTCATCCGCAAGAATGGTGCCTTTGGCGGCATCATACTTTCCGCCAGCCACAATCCCGGCGGCCCGGATGGTGATTTCGGCATCAAGTACAACGCCTCCAACGGCGGCCCCGCGCCGGAAAAAATCACCGAGGCCATCTTCGCGCAGAGCAAGGCGCTGGCCTCCTACAAGACCACGGATACTGCGGATATTGACCTCGCCCGCCTCGGCGCCACCAAGGTGGAGGGCATGAGCGTTGAGGTGATTGACCCGGTGGCCGATTACGCCACGCTGATGCAAGGCCTGTTTGACTTTGATTTGATCCGTTCACTGATCAAATCCGGCTTCTCGATGAAGTTCGATGGCATGAGCGCCATCACCGGCCCCTATGGCAGCCGCATATTCGAGGACCTGCTGGGCGCCCCAAAGGGCACGGTGATGAACGGAACGCCGCTGCCAGATTTCGGCGGCCACCACCCGGACCCGAACCTCGTTCACGCCAAGGAGCTGTGTGACCTGGTGATCGGCGGAAAGGGCCCGGATTTCGGCGCCGCCTCGGATGGCGATGGAGACCGCAACCTGATCGTTGGCAAGGGCATCTATGTCACGCCTTCGGATTCGCTGGCCATCATTGCCGCCAATGCAGCCCTGGCGCCCGGCTATGCCAAGGGCATTGCTGGCGTGGCCCGCTCCATGCCCACCAGCTGTGCTGCTGACCGCGTGGCCCAGAAGCTCGGCATCAACCAGTTCGAAACGCCCACCGGCTGGAAGTTCTTCGGCAACCTGCTGGATGCCGGAAAGGTCACCGTGTGCGGTGAGGAAAGCTTCGGCACGGGTTCAAACCATGTGCGCGAGAAGGATGGCGTCTGGGCCGTGCTCATGTGGCTCAACATCCTCGCCCGCCGCAAGGAAAGCGTGGCCAGCATCGTCACCAAACATTGGGCCGAATATGGCCGCAACTACTACACCCGCCATGACTATGAGGAAGTGGCCAGTGATGCCGCCAATGCCCTGGTGAATGGCCTGCGCGCCCGCCTGCCGTCCCTCGTCGGCCAGAACAACATCGTCAAGGCCGATGACTTTGCCTATGACGACCCGGTGGATGGCTCACGCACCACGGGCCAGGGCATCCGCCTGATCTTCGCCAATGGCGCGCGCATCATCTACCGCCTCTCCGGCACGGGCACCTCGGGCGCCACCTTGCGCGTCTATATTGAGGACTATCAGCCGGATTCGGCCAGGCACAACCTTGATCCGCAGGTTGCGCTGGCCAGCCTGATCACCTATGCCCGCAGCGTGGCCGACATTGAAAAGCTCACAGGCCGGGCAGAACCCACGGTGATCACCTGAAGTCTAAGTCTGCGAATTACGGCGTTCATCTGGTGCAGGGCGGGGCGCAAGTCTCGCTCTTCTCGCGCCATGGCACAGCCGCGTGGTTCTGCACTTTTGACGGCGCATCCGAAACCCGCACCGCCCTGAAGAAAAAGGGCGATGTGTTCTCCGCCCTCGTGCCCGGCGTGAAGGCCGGCGATCACTATGGCTTCCGCGTCGCCGGGCCGTGGGAGCCCACCGATGGCCACCTGTTTGATGAAAGCAAGCTGCTGGCGGATCCCTTCGCCACGCGCTTCTCGGCACCCTTCGCCTATGATGCCCGCCTCAGCCAGCCGCGCGCTGACACCGCCGCCCTTGTGCCCAAGGCCATCGTTGAGGCGGCGCTGCCCGATGTGCCGCAGCGCAAGCCAAAGCCGCCGCGCTTCATCTATGAGCTTGGCGTGAAGAGCTTCACCAAGCTGCACCCGGAAGTTCCCGATGCCCAGCGCGGCACGGTGGCGGCATTGGCCCACCCCGCCATCATCGCCCATCTCAAGCACATCGGCGTCGATACGGTGGAGCTGATGCCGCTGCATGTCTGGATGGATGAGCGCCACCTCCAGCCGCTGGGCCTCACCAATGCCTGGGGCTACAATTCCGTGCAATTCTTCGCGCTGGATCCGCGCCTTTGCCCCGGCGGCTGGGCGGAGCTGCGCGGTGCCGTTGCGGCGCTGCATGCCGCTGGCCTGCAAGTGCTGCTGGATGTGGTCTTCAATCATTCCGGCGAAAGCGATGTGCATGGCCCCGCGCTCAGTTTCCGTGGCCTCGACAACGCGGTCTACTATGCGCAGGACAACGGCGTGCTGCACAATGATGCCGGCACCGGCAACACCCTTGCGCTGAACAACCCGCCGGTCACCGCCATGGTGCTGGCCGCCTTGCGCCATGCCGTCATGAAGGCGGGCATTGATGGCTTCCGTTTTGATCTTGCCACCGCGCTGGGCCGCATGGGCGATGAAGGCTTCCGCGCCGATGCGCCGCTCATTGAGGCCATCACCAATGACCCCATCCTCGGTGCGCGCATCCTGATTGCCGAGCCATGGGATGTCGGCCCCGGCGGATACAGGCTGGGCAACTTCCCCTCAGGCTGGCTGGAGTGGAATGACCAGTTCCGCGATGGCGTGCGCCGTTTCTGGCGCGGTGACTATTGGTCGGCCAACCAGCTGGCCACGCGGCTCTGCGGCTCGTCCGATGTGTTTGCCACCCGCAAGCCATCCGCCAGCGTCAATTTCCTCGCCGCCCATGATGGCTTCACCTTGCGTGATCTCACGCTCTTTGCCGAAAAGCGCAACCACGACAATGGCGAAGGCAACCGTGATGGCAACAACGCCGAAGTCACATGCCCCGCCAGCAATGTGCAGGCCTTGCTCGCCACGCTGTTCCTCTCGCGCGGCACGATGATGCTGACCGCCGGGGATGAGTTCGGCCGCACCCAGAACGGCAACAACAACGCCTATTGCCAGGACAATGAAACCACCTGGCTGGATTGGTCGCGGCGCGATCAAAAGCTGATTGATTATGTCAGCAATCTCAATGCCTTGCGCGCCCGCCTTGAATCATTCCTTGAAGATCAATTCGTCACCGCCGATGAAGCTGAGTGGTTCGGCCCCGCTGGTGGCGCCATGCCATGGAACGCCCGCGAGAACTTTGTTCTCGGCCTGCTGTTGACCAACGCCGCGGAGGCGCGCCTCGCCCTCATGTTCAATGCGGGTGATGATGCCGCTCCGCTGCCGCTCAAGGCCGGGCCGGGCAAGAACTGGCAGCGCATTTTTGCTTCGAGTGATGGCCAAGGCTGCCCGCCGCACAGCGTGGCCGTGTTCGAATTGAAATCCGCCAGGAAGAAGTAGGCCCGGAAGCCTGCTGCGTTACCCGCGCTTCAGCCCGGCCATAGAAAGTTCCACATCCAGCCCGCTCAGGCCGCCAAGCACGCCAAGCAGGAACTGGTTCAGCGCCAGCTTGTCTGCGCCTGCCATGCCCTGGTCATCGCCCAGCACAAAGTTCCGCAGCGAGAAGCGCTTCTCGGCAATGGCATTGGTGACACTGCGGGGCAGGGCCGGCAGCACCAGCGCGCCTTCCTCCGGCGGCCAGGAAGAGCCGACATGCTCGTTCTTCACCGCCACGAACAGGTCAATGCCCGGCTCCTCGAACACGCCCTTGGCCGCCCGCAGCGAGGCCTGCGTGCGATCCACGATGAAGAACACGAACACGCGAAAGCCGCTGGCATGCGCGGCCGCAAAAAACTCAAGCTCGCGCGCCGCATGAAAAAAGGCCTGCATGTGCCGCTGCGGCAGGTCCACCACATAGTCGCGCCCCGGCGCTTCCAGAATGGTGTCGAACAGCTTCATCCGGCCCTGCATCTTCTCGAAATCTGCCAGCGCGGTGCGCCCGGGGAAGAACTGCCGCAAGGGCCCCTCCGGCGCATCGGTGTCGATGATGAAGGGGTCCTTGCCGTCCAGCAGCAGGAAGTCGGCGATCAGCCGCGCCAGCAGCGTCTTGCCGTTGCGGTTCTGGTCGGAAGCCGTGATGTAGATCGTCGAAGCGGCGGCCACCTGCGCGCCCGGCCTGTCAGGCGCGCTGGCCGGTCAGCACGTCCTGGATCATCGCCACGCGCGCAAACTCGGCGTCAATCTCCGCGCACCACTTGCGCACATAGCCGCGCAGCACGAAGGAGAACTTGCCCGGATTGCCATCGGCAGCGCGGTTTTCAATGAAGTCCTTGAACGTCACACCCGCCAGGTCCACCTGCTCATAGGCCATCTCGTTGAGCTTGGGGATGTTGATTTCCTGCGCCTTCGGAATGGCCGAGAAATACTTGCGGTGCGTGGCCTCGTCCCATTCAAAGAAGTTGGTTTCGTTGATGGTGTTCTGCGCCACCACATATTGCACGCCCTGCAGGTATTTGGAGATCTCGCCAATCTCGTCCAGCGAGGCGATGGAAGGGCCAACCACATGCAGAAGCCCGACATTGAACACGCCGTTGCGCGCCGCCTCAAGAACGCCAATGCGCTCAAACAGGTCCAGCGCATAGGAAAGGTTGCCGGCCTTGAGGTCCACCACCGTTACCGGAACGTTGGAGGTTTCCATCGTGTCCAGCACCTTCATCTGGTGGGCCACATTGCCAAGGTCAATCACCTCGGTGATGTTGGGGTAGAAGCGGCGCAGGCTGCCGCGCGGATTTTCCGTGTCGAAGGCGCGGGTGAGAACATTCTTGCGCGCGAAATAGTCCAGGAGGCTCCGGGAAAGCGTTGTCTTGCCCACGCCGCCCTTGTCAGCGCCCACCAGGATCAAAGTTGGTTTCATCATGTTCTCCGCAGGTTGATTGCACCGCCCATCAAGCGCGCGTGATTTAACATGCAACCCGCTGTATGTATAGAAACAAAGCGCGTATATTCACGCTTGCCAAGGCTTGGCGGCCTGCGGCAGCTTGCCACCGCTGCGGTGATTCGAGCCGTCCGTTCCAATTTGTTGGGGAGTGTGTGAAATGTCGGTTGCACTGGTCCTGGGCATGCTGCTGTTTGTGCTGCCGCATTGGTTTTCATCACTTGCCCCGGCGGTGCGCGACAGGTTCAAGGCCCGCTATGGCGAACGTGCCTTCAAGGGCGTCTATGCGCTGGTCAGCTGGCTGGGCCTTGCCATCATCATCTATGTTTACTGGCAAACCCGCGGCAATGGCGAGGTGCTCTACGTGCCCGCCGAAGGCATGCGCCACGCCACCATGGGCCTGGCCACGCTGGGCATGATCGTGCTGGCCTCCAGCCATGGCAAAAGCCACATCCGCCTGTGGCTGCAAAACCCGATGTCAGTGGGCGTGGCTCTCTGGTCGGTGGGCCATCTGCTCAGCGTCGGCAAGCCCGCCGTGGTGGCCTTCTATGCAGCGCTGCTGCTCGTGGCCGTGGTGGATATCGCTGCCTCCATGGCCCGCGGCAAAAGGCCGGATTTTGAGCCCACCTGGCGCTCGGACATCATCGGCGTCATCGCCGGCCTGGTGGTCACGGCGCTGCTCGTGCTGCTGTTCCACCCCTATGTGCTGGGTGTCACCGTCGCGCGTTAACATTGTGCCGCTGGCCATTTGAGCCTGGCGGCGGAAGCCGCTATGCTGCCGCCCATGTCCTCGCACGCCCCCCAAAAGCGCCTCACCGCGCCAGATATCCGCGCCCGCAAGGGCGGCGCCCCCATCGTCTCGCTCACCTCCTATCATGCCCACACCGCGGCCATCGCCGACAAGTATGTGGATTTCCTGCTGGTGGGCGACAGCCTGGGCATGGTGATGCACGGTTTCGAAACCACGCTGCCTGTGCCCCTGGAGCTGATGATCATGCATGGCCGCGCCGTCACAAGGGGTGCCCGCCGCGCGCTGGTGGTGGTGGACATGCCCTTTGGTTCCTATGAGGAAAGCCCGGCCCAGGCCTTCCGCAACGCCGCCCGCGTGATGAAGGAAACCGAATGCGGCGCCATCAAGATCGAGGGCGGCGCGCGCATGGCCGAAACCATCAAGTTCCTGTCCGAGCGCGGCATTCCCGTCATGGCCCATATCGGGTTGACGCCGCAGTCCATCAACGTCTTCGGCGGCTTCAAGACGCAAGGCCGCGAAAAGGCGCAATGGGCGGCAATCGAGGAAGATGCCCGCGCCGTCACCGAGGCCGGCGCCTTCGCCGTGGTGCTGGAGGCGGTGGCCGAGCCGCTGGCCGCCAAGATCACCAGGGCCATCGACATCCCCACCATCGGCATTGGTGCTTCCGCCGCCTGCGATGGCCAGATCCTGGTGATGGAAGACATGCTGGGCCTTTCTCCGCGCATCGCCAAATTCGTCAAGGAATTCGGCAAGGTGGGGCAGGCCATCGAGGGGGCAATCAGGCTTTACGCCGATGACGTGCGCGAACGCCGCTTCCCCGGGCCGGAAAACACCTATGAGATGAAGGACTAGCCGGTTTCTCCCACCCCCAAAATGCCTTGATTTGGCCCCCCGCCTGCTTTACCCCATGGGCAACTCAAGGAGTCTCGTTTTGTCTGAGAACAATGACGCCCTCTTCCGCGAGGTGGATGATGAAGTCCGTCAGGAAGAATACAAGAAATTGTGGGACCGCTATGGCAGGCACATCAGCATTGCGGCGGCCCTTTTCATTGCTGCCGTGGCTGGCTGGCAGGGCTGGCAATATTATGAGCTGAAGCAGGCTGAACAGGCCAGCGTTCTGTATTTCGACGCCGTGGCCAAGGCCGCAGCCGACAAGCCCGATGATGCGCTGGCCGGCCTCGCTGCCGTCAGCCACCCCGGCTACGGCCAGTTGGCCAAGTTGCAGGAGGCCGCCGTTCTCGCCAAGAAGGGTGAGGTGGAAAAAGCCGTGGCCGCTTTTGATGCCTTCGCTGATGCGCCGGGCAATGACCCGGCCTTGGCTGATCTCGCCCGCATCCGCGCCGGCTATCTGCTGGCCGACACCCAGTCCCCGGACCAGCTGCTCAGCCGCCTTGGCCGCTATGACAAGGATGACGCGCTGTGGCATGTGCAGGCCCGCGAGATTTTCGCCATCTCTGCCTGGCGCGTGAAGGACTATGCCATGGCCAACCGCTATTTCGCCGCCATCGCCGCAGACCCCGCCGCCACGCAAAGCACCAAGCAGCGCGCCAGTTTGATGCTGCAATTGATCGCGCCCAATCTGGCCGCCAAATAACAAGGAAGAAGCTGATGAAGAAGCTGCTGATTGCCACCCTCGCCATGACGATGCTGGCGGGTTGCGCCTCGATGAAGCGCATGACGGGCCAGACCAACGACACCATCCTGCCGGGCCAGCGCCAGGAAATCCTGCCGCCAGACCAGCAAGTGGCGCATGACCCGAACGTCACGGGCCAGCAGCCTGCCGCCCCCGGCGCACAGAACGCCAACCCCATGCAGCAGGGGACGGTTCTGCCGCAGGCCCCGGGCACGCCGGGCGCCAAGCCAGCACCCCTCGCCATGCCCAAGGCCAACAACGGCATCACCGAATGCGATGCCAAGGTTGATCTCTGCCCCGAGCCGCTGGCGCCGGAGCCGCTGCCGCCGCCTTCGCCGGTGAAGCCGGTCAAGGCCGCCACCAAGACGCCTGCCGCCAAGACCACCGCGGCCAAGACCGTGAAGGCCAAGACCACCACAGCCAAGGCCGTTGCGCCCAAGGCCCCGGCCACAGATGCTGCAGGCGCTGCCACCACGGCAGGTGCTGCCACCACGGCTGGCGCCGCCACCACCGCAGGTGCGGCAACGACTGATGCCACCAAGGCCGGCGATGCCACGCCCTCGGCCAAGGATGCCGCCATCAAGACACTCGCCAAGAAGAAGGTTCTGAAGAAGAAAAAGAAGAAGCCGGCTGATGCCGCGGCGGCCCCGGCGGCCCCTGCTGCGCCAGATCCGAACGCACCCCAGGTTCCGGCCGCGCCGCAGCCGCAGGCCCAATAACCGGAATGGCAGTCACAGTCGCCATTCTCGGGCGGCCCAATGTTGGCAAGTCAACGCTGTTCAACCGCCTCATCGGCCAGAAGCTGGCCCTGGTGGATGACCAGCCGGGCGTGACGCGCGACCGCCGCGAAGGCCGCGCCCAGATCGCCGACATTGAGTTCAACGTGTTCGACACCGCGGGCTTCGATGAAGCCAAGCGCGGCAGCCTTGAGGCGCGCATGACCGATCAGGCCGCCGAGGCCGCGCGCCTGGCCGACCATGTGTTCTTCGTGATCGACGCCCGCGCCGGTGTGACGCCAGTGGACAGGCAGTTCGCCGAACGCATCCGCAAGCTTGGCAAGCCGGTCACCCTTTTGGCCAACAAGGCCGAAACCAAGGCCGTGCAGCAGCAAATCCACGAGGCCTATGTGCTGGACTTCGGCGAGCCGTTCCCCATTTCCGGCGAGCATGGCGAAGGCCTGGAGCACATCTATGCCGTGGTGAAGCCACTGGTGCTGGCCGACCGCAAGGCCAACCCCGCGCCGGAGGCCGAAGAGGTTGAAGAGCCCTTTGATCCAGACGTCGAGCCCGCGCCACGCCCGCTGAAGCCCTTGAAGCTCGCCATCATCGGCCAGCCCAATGCCGGCAAGTCCACGCTGGTCAACGCCCTGCTGGGTGAAGAGCGCATGCTGACAGGCCCTGAAGCGGGCATCACCCGGGACGCCATCTCCAATGATTGGGAATGGGGTGGCCGCAAGATCACGCTGTGGGACACGGCCGGCATCCGCCGCAAGGGCAAGGTGAAGGAGAAGCTCGAGAAGCTCTCAGTCACCGATGCGCTGCGCGCCGTCAAGTTTGCCGAAGTTGTAGTGGTGCTCGTTGATGCCTCCGTTTCCATCGAGAAGCAGGACTTGACGCTCTGCGATCTCGTGGCGCGCGAGGGCAGGGCCATCGTCCTGGCGCTCAGCAAATGGGATCTGGTCGAAGACAAGAACGCCGCGCTGCGCAAGGTGAACGAGATCATGGAAGACATCCTTCCAGATATTCGCGGCCTTTCCATCGTCACCCTGTCGGCCAAACAGGGCCGCGGCGAAGACAAGCTAATGAAGGCCGTGCTCGAGGCGGAGCGCAAGTGGAACATCCGCATCGGCACAGGCAAGCTGAACCGCTGGCTGGAAGAGCAGATCCAGCGCAATCCGCCGCCCGCCCCTTCAGGCCGCCGCATCAAGATCCGCTATGGCACGCAGGTGAACGCGCGCCCGCCCACTTTCGCGCTGTTTGGCAACCAGCTCGACAAGCTGCCGCTCTCCTATCAGCGCTATCTGATGAACGGCCTGCGGGAAACGCTGCACCTTGAAGGCACACCCATCCGCTTCGTCTTCCGTGGCGGCAAGAACCCGTTCGAGGACAAGCGGCGCTGAGGCCTTTGCGCCACACGCGGCGGCGGCCAGGAAGTTTACTGCCGCACCAGCCCGTCTTTTGAAAACCGCATCACTGCGCCATTCGTGGTGAAATCCGGCAGGCACATCTCAACCAGCCGCGCCGCCACCTCATCGGCCGAAGGCAGGCTCATCGGGTCTTCGCCGGGCATGGCCTTGGCGCGCATCGCGGTGCGCGTGGGGCCGGGGCTGAACAGGTTCACCCGCAGCTTGGAGGTGTTGGCCACTTCCGCCGCATAGGTTTTCACCAGCGCGTCCAGCGCCGCCTTGGTGGCGGCATAAACGCCCCAATAGGCCGTCGCCTTGGTGGCAGCACCCGAAGTGACAAACACCGCACGCCCAGCCTCACTGGCGCGCAGAAGCGGGTCCAGCGAGCGGATCAGCCGGTAATTGGCGGTCACGTTCACGGCCATCGCCTCATCCCACACCTTGGGTTCGAGATGGGGAACAGGCGTCAGCCGCCCCAGCACGCCGGCATTGCCCACCAGCACGTCAAGCTTCTTCCAGCGTTCAAAGATCGCCCCGCCCAGCCGGTCAATGCCCGCATAGTCGGTGATGTCCATCGGCACCAGCGTGGCGCCTTGCCCGCTGGCGGCCTTGATCTCGTCATCCAGCTCTTCCAGCCCGCCTTGGGTGCGCGCCGTGGCGATGATGTGAAAGCCCTGCTTGGCCAAGGCCAGCGCAGCGGCGCGCCCCAGCCCCCGCGATGCGCCGGTCACAAGTGCGATTTTGTTTTCTGTGGTCATGCTGTTGGCCTCGGCCCCTCATCCGCCCTTCGGGCACCTTCTCCCCGATGGGGAGAAGGGTTAAGTGCGCTGTTTTTGAAATTCCTGCCCCTCGCCCCTCTGGGGAGAGGGCGGCGCAAAGCGCCGGGTGAGGGGCCGCTTGCTCGGTGCCTCAACCCGCTTCCGCCAGCATGGCGCGCGATTGCTTGGCGTGCTCGCCTTCAAGATCAGTCAGCGGCGTGGGGTAATCCCCGGTGAAGGCGTGGTCGGTGAATTGCGGCTGTTTGGCGTCGCGCCCCTCATAGCCGCAGGCCTTGTAAATGCCATCCACCGAGACAAAGGCGAGGGAGTCGACGCCAATGAAGGCGCGCATCTCCTCCAGCGTGTGGGTGGCCGCCAGCAGCGATTTGCGCTCCGGCGTGTCGATGCCGTAGAAATCCGGGTGCTTGATCGGCGGGCTGGCAATGCGCATGTGCACTTCCTTGGCCCCCGCCTCATACATCATGCGCACGATCTTCACCGAAGTGGTGCCGCGCACGATCGAGTCGTCCACCAGCACGATGCGCTTGCCCGCCACCACCGCCTTGTTGACATTGTGCTTGAGCTTCACGCCGAGAGAGCGGATGTGCTGCGTGGGCTCAATGAAGGTGCGGCCCACATAATGATTGCGGATGATGCCCAGCTCAAAGGGAAGGCCCAACTGCTGCGCAAAGCCCAGCGCGCAGGGAACGCCCGAGTCGGGGATCGGCACAATCACATCGGCATCGGCCGGGGATTCCAGCGCCAGCTGCTTGCCCGTGGCCTTGCGCACTTCATAAACCGAGCGCCCGCCAAGGATCGAATCCGGCCGTGAGAAATAAACATATTCAAAGATGCATGGCCGCGCCGGCTGCTTGGGGAAGGGGCGCAGGCTTTCCACGCCATCTTCCGAAATCACCACCACTTCGCCATTCTCCACCTCGCGGATGAACTTGGCGCCGATGATGTCGAGCGCCACGGTCTCCGAGCAGAGGATATAGGCGCCGTTCAATTCGCCCAGCATCAGCGGGCGGATGCCGAACGGGTCGCGCGCGCCGATCAGCTTCTTGTTGGTGAGCGAGACAAGCGCATAAGCGCCTTCAAGCTGGCGCAGCGCATCGACATAGCGCTCCAGCAGGCGCTTCTTGGGCGAGCGCGCCACAAGATGCAGGATCGCTTCGGTGTCGGAGGTGGATTGGTAGATGGCACCCGAGGCGATGAGCTGCTTGCGCAGGGTAAGCCCGTTGGTCAGGTTGCCATTGTGGGCCACGGCGATGCCGCCCGCCGCCAGCTCGGCAAACAGCGGCTGCACATTGCGCAGGATGGTCTCACCCGTGGTGGAATAGCGCACATGGCCCACGGCCTGGCTGCCCTTGAGGCGGTTGATCACTTTCTCCGATGAGAAATGATCGCCCACCAGCCCCATGCGCTTTTCCGAATGGAAGCGCCCGCCGTCATAGGTCACAATGCCCGCCGCTTCCTGGCCGCGGTGCTGCAGGGCATGCAGGCCAAGCGCTGTCAGCGCCGCCGCGTCAGGGTGGCCAAAAATGCCGAACACGCCGCACTCTTCGTGCAGCGTGTCGCCATCAAGATCAAAATCGAGGCTGTCGTGCGGCATGGTCATTGCTGGTTGGTGTCCTGGCCGATCAGCGGCTGTTGCTGGGCGCCCTTGGCAAGGTTGTTCAGGCCCTGCTGCTGGCTATTGGTGTAACCCTTGTTCTGGTCCTGCTTGGCGTCTGGCGTTGCGGCGGTCTTGCCCGCTCCGTCCGGCCCGTTGCCAAGCATCGAGGCGTTGTTCAGCATGTCGCGGATGTCAGGCGGCAGGTAATCAGTAATGGTCTGCGAAACCATGCGCACCGCCGGCAGCGAAACCGCATTGCGGATCCAGTCCTCCTGCTTGTCGGAGGGCACCATCCACATGTAGAAAATGTAAAGCACGGAAACCAGCACCAGCCCGCGCGCCAGGCCGAACAGGAAGCCGGCCGAACGGTCAAAGGCCCCCACCGATGAGGTGACAACCCGGTCCGAAATCTTCACGCCGATGATCGACAGCAGCACCAGCGCCACGATGAAAACGCCCACCGCCACGATCGCCTGGGCGATCACCGGCTTGTTCGGGTCCACATGCGGAAGCACCATGTCCATCAGCGGCTTCTGCTTGGTGGCAAAGAAGCCGGCCGCCGCGGCAAGGCCCCAGGCCGCCAGCGACAGAAGCTCGCGCGTCAGCCCGCGGGCCAGCGCCAAAAGCCCGGAAACCAGCATGATGCCAAGCAGGATGAAATCGAGAAGCTGAAACATGAAATGGCCCGTGTGAGTTCAGGCCCCTCTATATTCAAATACCGCCCAAGGTTCTAGCGGATTCAACGCCAAGTCCAGCAGGCCCCGGTTGCGCAGCCCAGCCATGCCTTATTTGCGATCTCCATGCGGAATTGGCTTGGAATGTGGCGCAACAATCGCGCAGCCACCCTCACGCAATCCGCCGCAGCCCCTTGCTGCGCGAGGCCACCCAGGCCACAAGATCAGCCACCGTCGCCACCTGCTTCACCGCCAGGCTGGATTTCACCGCCTTTTCGCCCTGGTCCGCCAGCACGGCATGGTCAAGCCCCAGCTTCTGCGCCTCCTTCAGGCGCGGCTCGGTTTGCCCCACCGGGCGGATGGCGCCGGAAAGCGCAATCTCTCCAAACAGCACCGTTCCATGCGGAATGACCGAATCGGAAAGCGACGACAACAGCGCCGCCGCCACAGCAAGGTCTGCCGCCGGTTCGCGCAGCCGAAGCCCCCCCGCCACATTGAGATAAACATCATGGTTGGAGAGCGTCACTCCCGCCCGCGCCTCCAGCACGGCGAGAATCATGGCGAGCCTTGTGCCATCCCAGCCCACCGCGGTGCGCCGCGGCGTGCCCAGCGCCGAGGGTGAAACCAGCGCCTGCACTTCAACCAGCAACGGCCGCGTGCCTTCAATGCCGGCAAACACCGCCGTGCCCGGCGCGGCGCGTTCGGCCTGGCCCATGAACAGGCGCGATGGGTTAGTCACTTCCTGCAGGCCGCCGTCCGACATTTCGAACACGCCAATCTCATCCGTCGGCCCAAAGCGGTTTTTGACAGCGCGCAGGATGCGGAACTGGTGGCCCCTGTCACCCTCGAAATAAAGCACCGTGTCCACCAGATGCTCGATCACCTTGGGCCCGGCAATTTGTCCGTCCTTGGTCACATGGCCCACCAGCAGCACGCAGGCGCCCTTGCTCTTGGCAAAGCGCACCAGCGCTTCCGAGCCCGCCTTCAGCTGTGAAACCGTGCCGGGGGCGGCGTCAATCACCGGGCTCCACAAGGTCTGCACCGAATCGATCACCACCACCGAAGGCACGTCCCCTTCATTCAGCGTGGCGATGATGTCCGAGACATTGGTTTCCGCCGCCAACAGAACCGGCGCGTCCGCCAGCCCCAGCCGAGCCGCGCGCAGCCGCACCTGGGCAATGGCTTCCTCGCCCGTCACATAAATCACCCGTTCGCCCTTGCCGCCCAGTGCTGCCAGCGCCTGCAGCAGCAGCGTGGATTTGCCGATGCCGGGGTCGCCGCCGATCAGCACGGCGGAACCCGGCACAAAGCCACCGCCGGTCACGCGGTCCAGCTCCGCCACGCCAGAGGTGATGCGCGGCGGGGCAGGGCTTTCGCCCTTCAGGTCCACCAGCCGGGCCACCCGCCCGCGCGGCAGGGCTGCGCCCTTGGCGCCGGAAGCCGGGGCCTCCGCCTTTTCCTCGATGATGGTGTTCCAGCTGTCGCAGGCATCGCAATGCCCGGACCATTTGTGCGTGGTGGAGCCGCAGGATTGACAAACAAAGGTGGTTTTCGCCATGAGAACAAATGTAGCACGAACGAAAGAGGAACGCAAGATTGCGCTCATTTCACGAAATATCGTTTGCGATTAAATCGCATACGATATATCCATGGCTGCCATGAACCAGCCCCCGCAACAGCCCGCATCCATGCCGCCGCTCGGCGCCATGCTTTGCTTCTCGGTTTATGCCGCGGGCCTCGCCTTCAACCGGCTGTACCGCGGCTTGCTGGAGCGTTTCGGCCTCACCTATCCGCAATTTCTCGTGCTCGTCGCCCTGCGCGAGAAGGATGGCCGCCGCGTGAATGAGCTGGGCGAAACGCTGTTTCTGGAATCCAACACCCTCACGCCGCTGCTCAAGCGCATGGAACAGGCGGGCCTGATCAGCCGCCACCGTGACAGCAGGGATGAGCGCGTGGTGCGCGTCTCGCTCACTGCGAAAGGTGCCGAATTGGTGGCCGGCATGGGCTGCGTGGCCCCCCAGGTGGCCGGTGCCACAGGCATGGACATTGGCGACATTCCCGCCCTCACCGCCAAACTCAACGCGCTTGGCAGTGCCCTGCGCCAGCAGGCCCAAGGCTGAAGCCAGCCGCCATTCGTTCATCAACACAAAGGAGAAAGACCCATGAAAGCTGCATACACCGCCCATGCCAAGGCCACAGGCAATGGCCGCAATGGCATCGCCGCCACGGACAACGGCCGTCTCACCTTCACGCTGGCCACGCCCACTGAAATGGGCGGCAGCGGCAAGGGCACAAACCCTGAGGAAATGTTCGCCTGCGGCTATGCCGCCTGTTATCTCGGCGCCATGCGTTTTGTGGCCGGCCGTGACAAGCTGCCCATGCCGCCGGAAGCTACCGTGTCATCTGCCGTATCCCTTGGCCCGCGCGATGATGGCCAGGGCTTTGGCCTGGAAGTGACGCTCACTGTCTCGCTGCCGGGTGTCTCAGCCGCCGATGGGCAGGAACTCACCCGCCGCGCCCACATCGTTTGCCCCTATTCGCATTCGATCAAGGGCAATGTCACCGTCACAACCAATCTTGCTTGAGGGCAGGCGGCGCCTTGGCGCCGCCTCTCTCGTTCAATACCAGACTGGGCGGCAGCGCCACACATTCACCCAATGGTGATGGCGGCGCACCGGCACCCAGCCGCAGCGGCGGTAAACATGGTGGTGGGGGTGGTGCCAGCCGGGGCCGAAGCCGAATCCGAAATACACCTGGGCTTGCGCCGGCGCTGTTGCGCCCAGCGTGCCCAATGCCACCGCGCCGGCGGCAATGGCAGACAATGCAAGTTTCCTGATCATGGTCGTCCTCCAGTCTTGGAAGTATGTGCCCCGGGACTCACTGTGCCACAAATCCCGGGGCCTGTCTTGTGGGCCGAATGGCGCACGGGCCGCGCCGTTTTACCAATAGACCGGCCGGCACACTCTCACATTCACCGGCCAGCCATGGCGCCAGCTGTGCCGCCACCAGCAGCGGACGCGGTAATCCGGTCCGTCCCAGAACATGGGCGCAAACACTGGCCCGCCCCAATAATGGTGGTGGTGCCACCGCCAATGATGCCATGGCTGCGCTTCGGCCGGGGCGGCAGCAAGGCCCGCCGCGGCCACGAGGGTTGCAGCCGTCACGGCTGCGATTGAAAATGTCCTGATCATGTCATGCACTCACAAAGGGAAAGCCGCCGTCCCTTTTGTTTCGTGGTCAGTTGCACCAATGGCGCACGATGCGGTGATGGTGCCGCCACACGACAACCCGGTGGCAATGGTGGTGATGCCAGCCGCGGTGCCAGCCCGGATGCCAGGGGCGCGCCTCGGCAGAACCGGTCATGACGCCAGCGCCCACCAGCAAGCTGGCAGCGGTGGCGGCGGCAAGGGTGAATGATTTCAACATGGTTTCCTCACTTGGTTGGTTGGCGTTGCCTGCCGACACAAGTGAGACGTGACCGCAATGCAATCTCCGTCGCCATCAAGCGGAAATTTGTAAAAAAGTGTAACGGCTGGCCCGCAAGCGGCTCACAAGCGCCCGCAGCCCGGGCTTTCGCCCAGGCTGATGCCGGCGTTCGCGGTGCTGCGGCTTATTTCGAAGGCGGGCAGGGCACGGCAATGCCGTTGCAATAGATCTTTGGCCCGCCAATGAAGCTGTGGTGGCTGTGGCCGCCATGCTGGCGCAAGTGATGGGGGTGATGATGCTTGCGGCCCTTGTGCCCCTTGGCCTCGGCGCTTTGCACTGCGCCAAAGGCAATGAGCATCGCCGCCAGAACAAGCGCGAACTTCATGCCAAGCTCCTTATGGTGCGAAGGCTGCTCGCCGATTGTGGAAACCGTGTGGCAGCCTAGAGATCAGCCCAGCAGGCTTTTGACGATGCCGCCCGCCTTGCCCATGTCCATCTGGCCGGAGAACTTGGCCTTCAACTCGGCCATCACCTTGCCCATGTCCTTGATGCTGGCGGCGCCAATCGCCGCGATCACCCCGGCCACGGCGGCCTTGGCTTCCTCTTCGCTCATCTGCTTGGGCATGTAGGTTTGGATGATCTCCATCTCCTCCTTCTCGCCCGCCGCCAGTTCCGGCCGCCCGCCCTTTTCAAAGGCGGCGATGGAGTCCTGGCGCTGCTTCACCATCTTGGCGAACACGTCAAGAATGGCGGCATCGGGGATCAGGTCAGAGTTGTGGCCATCAGTGCGCGAGTTGATGTCCTTCTCCTTGATCGCCGATTGCATCAGGCGAATGGTCGCCAGCTTCTTCTTGTCGCCGCCCTTCATGGCGTCTTTCATGTCGGCAGTCAGCTTTTCGCGCAGGCTCATGTTCCAAATCCTTCAAAGTTGCGGCCCAGATAGTCCTTATTGGCCAGCGCTTCAACCTTGACGGGGCAGGGCAGAATGCCTATCCCCTCCCAAATTCCGGAGAATCCCATGCCCGCCACAAAAGCCCCCAAAAAGGCCAAGCCGAAAACACGCGCCCCCTTTGGCGATTGGCCGCAGGAAAAGGTGACAGCCGTTCTCGTGCTGGCCGATGGCACGGTGATTGAGGGCCAGGGCTTCGGCGCGGAGGGCGAGGCGGTGGCCGAAGTCTGCTTCAACACCGCGATGACCGGCTATCAGGAAATCCTGACAGACCCGTCCTACGCCGGCCAGATCGTCACCTTCACCTTCCCGCACATCGGCAATGTCGGCACCAATGATGAAGACATTGAAACAACCAACCTCGCCGCCTCCGCCGCGGTGAAGGGCCTCATCGTCAAGCAGCCGGTGACACCGCCCGCCAACTACCGCTCGGCCAAGGACTTCAACGCGTGGGCGAAGGCCCGCGGCATCATCGGCCTGTCGGGCGTGGACACCCGCGCGCTGACCAACCTGATCCGCGAGAAGGGCATGCCCAACGGCGTCATCGCCCACAACGCCAAGGGCAAGTTTGATCTGAAGAAGCTGCACAAGATGGCCGCCGATTGGCCGGGCCTCGTGGGCCTTGATCTGGCCAAGGATGTCTCCCTCACCCAGCGCATGGAGTGGGATGAGAAGCTGTGGGATTGGAAGACGGGCTATGAGCATGGCCAAGGCAAGCTCAAGGTCGTGGCGGTGGATTATGGCCTGAAGCGCAACATCCTGCGCTGCCTTGCCAGCGCGGGATGCAATGTGACAGTGGTGCCCGCCACCGCCAAGGCGGAGGACATTCTGGCCATGAAGCCCGATGGCATCTTCCTCTCCAACGGCCCGGGCGACCCGGCCGCCACGGGTGAATATGCCGTTCCCGAAATCAAGAAGCTGGTGGACTCAGGCAAACCGGTTTTCGGCATTTGCCTCGGCCATCAGATGCTGGCCATCGCGCTGGGCGCCAAGACGGTCAAGATGCATCAGGGCCACCACGGCGCCAACCACCCGGTGAAGGACTTCACCACAGGCAAGGTTGAGATCGTGTCGATGAATCACGGCTTCGCGGTGGACAAGGCCACCTTGCCCAAAGGTGTGGTGGAAACGCATGTCAGCCTGTTCGACGGCTCCAACTGCGGCCTCGCCCTGGAAGGCAAGCCCGTGTTCAGCGTGCAGCATCACCCCGAAGCCTCACCGGGCCCGCAGGACTCGCATTATTTGTTCAAGCGCTTTGTGGGGATGATGGAGCGGGGTTAAGCGTTGCCCACGCTGCAATGATGTCTTGGTGGTAAAAGCACGGGGAGGATTTTCATGAAAAGCAAACAACTGGGCAATTCCGGCCTGAAGGTCTCCGAACTCTGCGTGGGCTGCATGACATTTGGCGAGCCTGGCCGTGGAGGCCATAGCTGGACATTGTCGGAAGACCAGTCCCGCCCCCTGATCCGCCAGGCCTATGAGGCGGGCGTCAATTTCTTTGACACGGCCAACGTCTATTCGGATGGCTCGTCCGAAGAGATCCTCGGCAGGGTGTTGTGGGAGCTGGCCCCGCGCGAGGAGATCATCCTCGCAACCAAGGTGTTTGGCGATGCAAGGCCCGAACGCCAGGGCCTTTCGCGCCGCTTGATCTTCCAGCAAATTGAGGCTTCGCTGAAACGGCTCAACACCGACCATGTGGACCTCTACCAGATCCACCGCTGGGATGCTGCAACGCCGATCGAAGAAACAATGGAAGCCCTGCATGATGTGGTGAAGGCCGGCAAGGCGCGCTACATCGGAGCCTCCACCATGTATGCCTGGCAATTTGCCAAGGCGCAGGAAGTGGCCAAGACCAATGGCTGGACGCGCTTCATCTCGATGCAGAACCAGTTGAACCTGATCTACCGCGAGGAAGAGCGTGAGATGATCCCGCTCTGCCTTGATCAGGGTGTGGGGCTCATTCCCTGGTCGCCCATCGCCCGGGGCAGACTGGCGCGTCCGCAAGGCACGGTCACGGCCCGCGCCCAAACCGACAATTATCAGAAGATGCTTTATGACAAGACCGAGGCGCAGGATGGCCTGATCATCCAGGCAGTGGAAGCGATTGCCAATGAACTGAAGCGCCCCATGGCCCATGTGGCCCTTGCCTGGGTGCGACAGAAGGCAGGTGTGGCCGCGCCGATCATCGGCTTCTCCAAGTCCCAGCAATTGGCCGAAGCGATTGCGGGATTGGACCTCGTGCTGAGTGCAGAGCAGATGGCCAAACTCGAATCTCCATATGTGCCTCATGCATTGGTCGGATTCTGAGGAGGCAGGACAATGCGCATTGTTGTGACTGGTGGGAGTGGCAAGCTCGGCCTCGAATGTGTGCGCCAGCTGGTAGCGGCCGGACATGAGGTCATCAGCCTCGATCAAACATTGCCACGGGAAAATCTCTGCCGATCCATGCGCGTCGATTTCCGCGACTATGGGCAGGTGCTGGAATGCTTCACGCATATTGATGGCGGCTGGGAAAAGCCCGATGCTGTCCTGCACCTCGCGGCCATTCCCGGCCCGTCCAACGCCGCCAACGCCGCGCTGTTTCACAACAACACCACAGTTTCCTTCAATGTTTTCTGGGCAGCCAAGGCAGCGGGCATCAAGAACGTCGTTTGGGCAAGCTCGGAAACGCTGACCGGTGTTCCCTTCGATCAACCACCGCCCTACCTGCCCATGGACGAAGAAACTCCACGCCGCCCAGAGACTGCCTATGCACTTTCAAAGTTGCTGGATGAAGTCATGGCGGAAGAGTTCTGCCGATGGGACCCGGAGCTGAAAATGATCGGCCTGCGCTTTTCCTATGTGAAGACGCGTGCCGAGCAGAAGGAGTTCGCCGCACTCCATGATGACGCGCGCAAGCAGTATTGGAATTTCTGGTCATATATCGACGCAGAGGACGGCGCCGCTGCCGCTGTGCTCGCGGTGGAACGCAAGACGAAGGGCCTTGAACTCTATCTCATCGCCAGCCCAGACACCGTGATGGAACGCCCCACGGCGGACCTGCTGGCCGAAGTCTTCCCGAAGGTGGCCGTGCGCGGCGATATCGCTGGCAACATGTCTCTTCTTTCTACGCGCAAGGCGCAGCGAGTTCTGGGCTGGAAGCCGAAGAACAGCTGGCGAGAAGCCTGAGCGAAGGATTGCTTCAGCGTCATCGCGTGCAACTGCCGAAAAGCCGCTCGGGCGGGAACTAAACGTCTGTACAAGGCTAGTGGCAGACTGGCTCGGAATTGATATTCAACCACCCAGTTGACAATCGCCTTTCCTTCATCCATATTCAACTTTATGGTTGAATATCTGTCGTCATCCCTCGATCCGGTTTTCCACGCCCTGGGCGATGCCACGCGGCGGGCCATGTTGCGGCAACTGGCGCAATCCCCGCGCAGCGTCACTGAACTAGCGGCCCCGCATGACATGTCGCTCGCCGCTGCCTCAAAGCACATCAAGGTGCTCGAATCCGCCGGCCTCATTTCCCGCGAGGTGCAGGGCCGCACCCACACCTGCCGCCTCAATGCGGCCCCCCTGGCCAGCGCGCAAGAGTGGCTGAGCTACTACGAGAAGTTCTGGACCAGCCGCCTCGATGCCCTCGAAGCGCTGCTCAAGGCCGAAGATGCCGCCAAGGCAAAACCCAAATCCAAACCGCAACCCAAATCAAAGTGAGGAGTATGACCATGAGCATCGCCACCCATATCGAAGACAACTACGGCAAAGTCAGCGCCCCGCGCACCCTTGTCATGCAGCGCCATCTGCCCGGCCCCATCGAGCGCGTGTGGGATTATCTCACCAAGTCAGACCTGCGCGCCCAGTGGCTGGCCTCGGGCGAGATGGAAATGCAGGCGGGCACGCCCGTTGAACTCGTCTGGCATCACGACAAGACCACAACCCCGCCCGGCCAGCGCCCGGAGGGTGTGAACGCCGAAAGCCGTTTGCCATCGCGCGTCACGGTGTGTGAGCCGCCGCACAGACTGGGCTTCACCTTCTGGAGTGACTCGGAAGTGCTGATCGAGCTGAAGCAGGCGGGCAGCCGCGTGCTGCTCACGCTCACCCATTCCAAGTTGCCCTCGCGCTCGATGATGGTGGGCGTCAGCAGCGGCTGGCACGCGCATCTCGACGTGCTGGCCAAGCGCCTTGCTGGCGAGAAGGCCGAGAATTTCTGGGATCACCACACCGCCTACAAGGCCGAATATGAACAACGCATCCCGCAAAACGCTTGAGGAGGCAGACATGTCAGACAAGAGCTTCACCACGTCCTTCGCCGTGCCGCAAACACCAGGCCAGGTCTTCGCCGCCATCACCAACCCGCGCGCCTGGTGGGGCGAGGGCATCATTGGCGAAACCGCAAAGCTTGGCGGCGAGTTCACCTATCGCCACGGCCAAATCCACCTCAGCGTCCAGAAGATCACCGAACTGGTGCCGGACCAGAAACTCGTCTGGAAGATCACCAAAAGCGATCTCAGCTCCTTTCCAAACCCCAGCGAATGGGATGGCACCGAAGTGGTTTTCGAAATCGCGCCCAAGGCCGGCAAGACCGAACTGAGGATCACCCATGCCGGCCTCACGCCGCAGGTCGAATGCTATGACGATTGCTCTGGCGGCTGGAGCTATTACCTCCACGAAAGCCTGAAGCCATTGATCGAAATCGGTCGCGGCCAGCCAGATCCCAAGTCCAAGGCCGCCGCCTAGGCGGTTCCTCACCAACCCTGCGCAAGCCTCACGCGGTGCATATTAAATTTTGTGCATCGCGTTGAGCGTGGGCCGCGGCAGGCGTAGCATCAGGCACCGGGGCGGAGTTTGGAGGATCTGAACATGCGCAATTCTGTCTCGTTCTGTGCGGCCCTCGCTCTTGCGGCTCTTGCCGTTCCCCTGCACGTCAAAAGCGCCAGCGCCGCCTCGCCCTATCAATGCAAGGCCGCCACCGAAAAGGCCGCCATTCTCTGCTGTGAAACTGCCATGCGAACCGGCCCCAAGCCTTGGGTGCCCGGCGCCAACAACACCTGCAAGAGCATGGTCAGCTGCGGCGGCCCGCTTGGCGTCAGAACGCGCTGCCAGATCCTGCCCCCGACCACCAACCTGAACTCGCATCAGGATACGCCGCCGCGCCAAGATGTTTCAGACATCCGCCTGAAATATGGCCTCACGCTGGTGGGCACCACTGCCTATGGCCTGCCGCTTTATACCTTCCACTACACTTTCAAGCCCGGCCTGTTCGAAGGCGTCATGGCCCAGGATGTGCTGAAGGTGAAGCCGGAGGCCGTGTCAGTGGGCGCTGATGGCTATTACCGCGTGAACTATGAGCTGCTCGGCATCCACATGCGGCAACTGCAATAAGGCTGCGGCGCAGGTGGATGCGGCGGGCCGCTAAAGCCCAAACACCTGCGCCACGCTTTGCCCAGCGGCCAGCTTTGCCTGCCATTCGCTCTCCAGCTTCAGCTTGGCTTCGCAGCCGCTGATCAACTGGTGTGCAAGGGCAGGGTTGATCACTGCAAGCCCGTCATCATCGCCGCTCACAATGTCTCCGGGTTTCACGGCAAGCCCGCCAAAGGTCACGGTTGCGTTCAATTCGCCATGCGCCGCACCCGTAGGCCCACGCGGCGTCACCGAGCGGCTGTACATCGCAAAATCGTTCCAGCCTGCCAGCTCTGCTACATCGCGGATCGCCCCATCGCACACCACGCCTGCTGCACCCTTGCGCCGCAAGTGCCCGCCGAGGATTTCGCCAATCATCGCGTGCTGCCCATGGCCCTGCGCGGCAATCACCAGCACATCGCCGGCGCCCACCAAATCAAGCGCCCGCAGCACCGCGCCAAAATCCGGCGGCGCGCAAAGCGCCGTCACCGCCCGGCCAAACAGCCGTGGCTGCTGGCCGGCAGGCCGCAAGGGGCGGATCACCGGATCAACCAGGCAGGCGCCAGCGCTGGTGTCGGCAATCACCGCCACGGGAACCTGCCGCCAGCGCTGCAACAGATCAGCCTCAATGGCCTCCACGGCCGGAGTGTGAACAACAATGCTCATGGGTGCGCCATCTGCTCCTTGGCCAGCGCGCCCAGCGCCGCCATGCCCTTGATGATCATCTCGTCCGGCTGGCCGGAAAAATTGAAGCGCGCATGATTGGCCTCTTCCTGCTGCGGGAAGAAGCCGGCCCCCGGCACAAAGGCCACCTTGGCCTTGCCCAGCGCCTGTTCGCGCAGGAAGCGCGCCGTGTCAAAGCCGCGCGGAAAGGTCAGCCAGGTGAACAGCCCGCCGTCCGGGTCGGTGCAGCGCACCTCCTGCGGAAAATGCCGCCGCACCATGTCCAGCATCAGCTCCTTCTTGCGCAGGTAAGCGGCGCGCAGCACCTGCACATGGCCGTCAAGGTCATGCCGCTCCATGAACAGCGAGGCCGCCGCCATGTTCAGCGTGCTGCATTGCGTGTCGGCCGCCAGCTTGAGAAGACCCAGACGGCCAATCACCTCCGCCGTGGCCACCGCCCAGCCCAGCCGCAGCCCCGGCGCAAGAATTTTGGAGAAGCTGCCCAGCATGATCACCCGGCCTTCGCTGTCCATGCTCTTCAGTGTCGGCGGCGCTTCGCCGGAATAGCGCAGCTCGCGGTAGGCCGTGTCTTCGAGAATGGTGAAGTCATAAGTCTTGGCCAGTGCCAGCAGATGCGCGCGCCGCTCCGCCGTCATTGTCACGCCACTGGGGTTCTGGAATTCAGGGATCGTGTAGAGAAGCTTGGGCCGCACGCCTGCTTTCAACTGCCGCTCCAGCTCATCGGTCTTCATGCCATGCTCATCCATGGCGATGCCCACATAGCGCGGCTGGCAGGGGTTGAAGGCAATGAGCGCGCCGAGAAAGGTCGGGCTCTCGGTCACAATGATGTCACCGGGGTCCACCAGCATCTTGGCAACCAGGTCCAGCCCCTGCTGGCTGCCTTGCAGGATCAACAGGTTTTCAACCGCGCAAGGCGTGCCAAGCCTGGTCACGCGCGCCGCCAGCTGGTTGCGCAGCTTAGGGTCGCCGTCTGACACTGTATATTGCAGGCTCTGCGCGCCCCGCTCCAGGATAGCCACCTGAAACACTTCGTTGAGTTGCCGTGTGGGAAACAGCGTGCCGTCGGGATAGCCGCCCGCGAAGGAAATCAATTCCGGGTCCGCGCCGAATTTCAGAAGCTCGCCAATGGCATTGGGCTGCACATGGTCCATGCGCTGGGCGAAGTGAAGTGGGGGCATGGCATGTCCGCTGTCAGGGGTGGCGAAAGATCAGTGGCCAAACCATGCCACGCTTCGCCCCCGCCTGCCAAGCGCTGGCCCCTCAATCCACCTTGATGTGGCTGGGCCACACAAACTCCGCGCTGCCGTCCTGCCCGCCAAGGGCATAGGTGGCGCGGCGCAAATCCTGCATCACCGCCTTCTTGCCTTGCGCGTGGGGCAGGGCGCTCGCGTCAATCACCGCGCCCACTTGCGCCGAAATCTTTCCGCCCATCCGCCGCACGGATTCACGGAACAGAAGCGCAATGCGCAGCGAATAGTTCACATGGCTGGCCATGTGGAAGGCGCGCGAATTCTGCCCCTCGAAAAACACCGGCAGGATTTTCAGCCCCGGCGCCCGCGCCAGCCGCGCCACGAACTCATGCCAGGCGGAATCGACAGCCCGGCCACGCCAGGGGCTCTGCGCCGTGGAAACGCCACCCGCCGGGAAGATCACCACGCAGTGCCCGCGCGCCAGCCAGTCCACCGTGCGCCGCCGCGTGGCAGCCGAAGTGGCCCGCGCTTCCGCCGTGCCCGAAAAATCCACGGGCAAGAGATAGTCCTTCAATTCCGGCGGCTGGCAAAGCAGCGCATGCACCATGATTTTCACGTCAGGCCGGATGCGCGTGGCCATGTGCATCAGCGCCAGCCCGTCCATCACGCCGAAGGGGTGGTTGGCAATGATCAGCAGCGGGCCAGTCTTCGGTGCCGCGGCCAGTGCTGCTTCATCGCAAGCAACCCGCACCTGCATCAGCCGCATCGCGGCGGCAAACAGGTTCTCGCCCGGAACCGGCGCGGCAGACCAGGCGCGGTAAAGCCGTTCCAGCCGGGGCTGGCCTGTCAGCCGCTCGATGCCGCGGATGATGATGCGCTTCCACAGCGGGTCTTCCGGCTTGGAATAGGAGAATCGGACTTCCGAAGGGTCGGCGCTGAAAACATGGAAGTCTTCTGCCAGTTGCACCGGCTCTGCGATGGTGGACATGGGTCTTGCCTGCTGTCTTGTGTTGCGTGACAGCAATGCAATCCCCATGTGACAGGTGCGTGAAGCCTGGGGCAGGCTGGCAGCTCAGCACCAGCTTGCGTCATCCGGCTTGGGGTCGCGCAACAGTTCCTGGATGTTGGCTTCAATGATGCGGTAGCCCACATTGCCATAAAGCTTCTGGCGTCCGTGGTTGAGAACCAGCGTCGGGCTTCCGGCGATGCCCAGTGTTTCTGCCGCCTTGTAGTCCGCCGCGAGTGCTGCATGTGCGCGGCCATCTTCGATGTAGGGCAGCACCGCCGCAGCTGGCGCCCCCGCGGAGGAACCCACCGCCTGCTGAACCTCGGCCCGCGCCACATCATGGCCATCACCAAAGAAAGCATGGCGCATGCCGCCGGTGGCCTTGGCAAAGCTGCCTTGCGGGCACTGCCCAGCCCTTTCGCAAAGCTCAATGGCCTTGAGGTAGAGATGCGGCGAAAGCGAAGAGGCAGGCCGCACTTCGCGCCAGATTTTTGCACTCACCCGCAGCTCGGGAAACTGCGCGGCACTTTGCAGCGCGTGTTCGGCAAAGCCGTCATAGCCGCCCTTGGCCGCCCAGTTCGCGGCGATCTTGCCCGGCACATCACCAAACACCGAGACAAAGCGGTAGGTCACCGCAACCGTGGCGCCGAAATTCCGCGCCACCTCGGCCAGCCGCGGCTCCGAGAAATAGGCCCAGACACACAACACATCTGAAAAATGTTCGATCTCGATCGTCGCCATGATGCTCACCTGCGCCAGCGCATCTTGCGGCGCGCGGGCGCAGGCTTCAAGCCTTCAAGGCCGCGTTATTCCGCCGCCTTGCGATTGGGCAGTTTCCAGCCCGGCCGCGGGAAATGGCAGGTGTAGCCATTGGGATAACGCTCAAGGTAATCCTGATGCTCAGGTTCAGCCAGCCAGAACGGGCCGGCCGGCGCCACTTCCGTCACCACCTTGCCGGGCCACAGGCCCGAGGCGTCGACGTCGGCAATGGTCTCGCGCGCAGTCTTCTCCTGGGCGGGCGAATGGAAATAGATCGCCGAGCGATAGCTCATGCCCACGTCATTGCCCTGGCGGTTCCTCGTCGTCGGGTCGTGGATCTGGAAGAAGAATTCGAGGATGTCGCGGTAGCTCAGCTTCGCCGGGTCGAAGGTGATTTCGATGGCCTCGGCGTGGCTGCCGTGGTTGCGGTAGGTGGCGTTGGCCACATCACCGCCGGAATAGCCAACCCGCGTGGAGATCACGCCCGGCATCTTGCGGATCAGGTCCTGCATCCCCCAGAAGCACCCGCCTGCCAGAAGCGCCGTTTCGGTCTTGCCCATGTGATCCTCCATGAATGTGAAAAGCCGTCACCGCCCAATTTGGGCCGTGGCGGCTGGGAGTCAATGGCGCTCAAGCGAAAGTGAAAAGGGCGGATCAGCCCTTGGCCTTGGCGGCCTTCTTGGCGGGGGCCTTGGCCTTGGGCTTGGCGGCGGCAGCTTCAGTCACGGCAGGCACGGCGAGGGTTTCAAGGGCGCGCAGCCAATGGGCTTCGGCGCGGCCTTCGGGGCGGCCTTCGGCTTCATAATAGGAATAGGCGAGGGCGGCGACTTGCTCGTGGGCGGGGGCGGCAGCGTGGATGGACATGTTTCTCTCTCTAAGTTTTTGTTAAGCTTGAGGGGCGCATATCAAATTATGCTGCGTTGCACAATATTGTTGCATTGCAACAATCTCGTGTCAGCCATGCCGATACGTCTGGTCAAAAATCGTCCGCCAAAATGCAAAACGCGGAGCCGAAGGGCCCCGCGCTTCAAGCACTGCCAATTGCAGACGTCAGAACTTGTATTCGATGCGCGCCGTAATCAGGTTGCCGCTTTCCTTGAAATTGACAACCACCGGGGAAATGCCCCCGCCATTGCTTTGCGTGCCGAAATCATAATAGTTCCAGCGCACGCCAGCCAGCCACTTGTCATTGATGGCATAGTCAAACCCAGCACCGGCGGTCCAGCCCAGCCGCATGCCCCCGTCCCAGGCCTGGTTCAGGGAAGTGATCTCGGAATAATGGTAGTCGCCCAGCGCCGCGCCACCGCTGATGTAAACATGGGCTCTGCCCTGCGCCAGGCCGATGTTGACTTGGCCGAGGCCCAGGAAATCCTGCTTCGTGATGCAAGTTGGCGTGAAGGTAACACAATTTGCTTCGCCATCGACGCCGACCCAATCGCCGCTCACTTCCGCGCCAATGACCACGTTGTTTTCCATCTGTCGGCGATAGCCAAGCACGCCGCCCAATGCGGCGCCGCTGCCATTTGTATTGAAGGGCAGATAGCTATTTGTCGGCGACGACCATTGGCTCGAATTGAGGGCAGCGCCAAAATCAATCCCGAGATAGCCCCCGCTCCAGTCAAACGCTGCCGGCGCTGAAATGTCTGCGGCCATTGCCGATGTCGTGCCCAGCATCAGAGCGAGCGCTGCTGCCTTGAAGGTCTTGATCATGATTTTCCCCGGAACTGAATTGCCCAACTGTTTGCTCTGTGTTGCCACATCTTAATATGTATTGCAGCGGCCGATTCAAATCTGAACAAAAAGTTAATTATTCAATCGAAGACCTAAACAAAAAGGTGCGGCATAAAGAAAAACAATCTTAAGGTGTAAAATTTGAATTTCGCCACTGCCCGGCCATTGGCCGCCGGCACAGATCCCAAGCGGGCCTTCCAGACCTGCCTTTTCCTCCTTGCCATCCGCGCCGCTTTCCGCCATATGCGCGCAATCAAACCGTGAAGCTGGTGGCTGAACGGGAGGGGCGTGCCTGCAATCGCGCCCAGAAGGTTACACTTCGGCTCCCCGTGTCTCCGCTCATGCGAAACTTGGCTTTCGAACCTTTCTCAGGTTCGTCTGGGGCTCGGCGCTTCGTGGTTTGGGGTTTTGAACCGCCAATGAAAGGATAATCAATGGCACTTTATGAACACACGTTCCTGGTTCGCCAGGATGCGGCTCAGGCGCAGGTTGATGCGCTGGTTGAGCAATACAAGGGCGTGCTCGCCGCCGGCGGCGCCAAGGTCGAGAAGGTGGAACAGTGGGGCCTCAAGTCGCTCACCTTCCGCATCAAGAAGAACCGCAAGGCCTTCTTCTGCTTCATGAACATCAATGGCCCGCACAGCGCTGTCGCTGAAATGGAACGCCAGATGTCGATCTCGGAAGACGTGATCCGCCACATGACCATCGCCGTCGAGGCGCTGGAAGAGGGCCCTTCGGCCCAGATGCGCCGCCGCGAAGACCGCCGCCGCGATGATGAAAGCTTTGGCATGGAGGAGAGCAACTAATGGCCATGGAACCCGGCGCCCGCCGCCCCTTTTTCCGCCGCCGCAAGTCCTGCCCGTTCTCGGGCGAGGGTGCTCCGAAAATCGACTACAAGGATACACGCCTGTTGCAGCGTTATCTTTCGGAACGCGGCAAGATCATTCCGGCCCGCATTTCGGCTGTGTCCACCAAGAAGCAGCGTGAGCTGGCCCAGGCCATCAAGCGCGCCCGCTTCCTGGGCCTGCTGCCTTATGTGATCGGCTAAGGAGAATACGAACATGCAAGTCATTCTTCTCGAACGCGTGCCGAAGCTCGGCCACATGGGCGAAGTGGTGAAGGTGAAGGACGGGTTCGCCCGCAACTTCCTGCTTCCCAACCACAAGGCCCTGCGCGCCACCGACGCCAACAAGGCGAAGTTTGAGCGCGACCGCGCCATGCTCGAAGCCCGCAACGCTGACAACCGCAAGGCGGCCGAAGGCGAAGCCAAGCTTCTCGAAGGCAAGACCTATGTGATCATCCGCCAGGCTGGCGAAGGTGGCCATCTCTACGGCTCCGTCACCCCGCGTGACATCGCCGAGGCTGCCGATGCCCAGGGCTCGCACATCAACAAGAACCACGTTCACCTGGTGACGCCGATCAAGTCGATCGGCATCTACACGGTGGAAGTGGCGCCGCATCCGGAAGTGACGGTGAAGGTGCAGGTCAACGTGGCCCGCTCGGCTGAGGAAGCCGAAGCCCAAGCCCGTGGCGAAGTGCTCATCGGCAACGCCGCTGAAAAGGCCGAAGCCCGCGCCGCCGCCCAGGCCCTCTTCGAGGAAGCCCAGGCCGACGCCGCCGCCGAGGAAGATGCCGAACCCGGCGTCGTCACGGCCAAGGAAGCCAAGGCCAAGCGCGCCAAGAAGGCCGAATAAGCTTTCAGGCTTTCACCCAAATGCAAAACCCGCAAGCGCAAGCCTGCGGGTTTTTTCAGTTTGGCCCATGGTATCGCAGCGCGTTGGCTATGATCTGAAAGGCGGGGGAAGCCTGCCTCCGGCTTGGATAGTAGAGATGGAAGCCCGGAAAACTGGGGCTCCAGCCGTCCAGAACCTGAATCAGCCTTCCGCTCTTGATGTCATTGCGCACCAGATCTTCGCTGACATAGGCAATGCCAAATCCGGCCCGCGCCGCCTGCACCATGGGGCGCATCGTATTGAACACCAGTTGCCCCTCAACACGCACGCGCAGTGGGCGGCCTTTGCGCTCAAATTCCCACGCATAAATCCCGCCCTGCGTTGAGAGGCGCAAGTTGATGCATGCATGCTTCATCAAATCCTGCGGCGATTGTGGCATGGGCCGCCCCTTGAAATAGGAAGTTGAGGCAACCGCAACCAGGCGTCCGTCAGGGCCGATGCGAATGGCCACCATGTCCTTTTCCACGCTTTCGCCAAGCCGCACGCCGGCATCAAAACGCTCCGCCGCAATGTCGGTAAAGCTGTGGTCCACATAAAGTTCGAGCTTGATGTCTGGATAGCGCCGCAACACTGGCGCGAGCTTCGGCCACAAAACCGTTTCGGCGGCATATTCGCTGCAAGTGATGCGAACCGTGCCGGCAGGCTTGTCGCGCAAATTGCCCATGGCCAAAACAGCGGCATTGATTTCTTCAAGCCGCGGCGCAACCGTTGCCAGCAAGCGCTCTCCAGCCTCGGTGGTTGAAACACTGCGCGTGGTGCGGTTGAGCAGGCGAAGGCCCAGGCGCTCTTCAAGGCCGCGCATGGTTTGGCTCAATGCCGAGGGCGAAACGCCCAAGGCCGCCGCCGCCTTGGTGAAGCTTCCCGCCTTGGCGATCATGGCGAAGGCCGCCAGGTCATTCAGGTTTTCTGTCATGATTAATTAGCTGAGGTTAAAAGCAGATGCTGATTATAGCATCTAATCAACAAACTGGCGATGGCCTAGCTTGCCTGGCACACAAGGAGACGGGCCGTGAAAACCAGAAAACTTGCCAACCTCAATGTCTCGGCGATCGGCTTGGGCTGCATGGGCATCAGCCAATCCTATGGCCAGCCGATGGAAACTGGCGCGGCAGTGAAGTTCCTGCGCGCGGCGGTTGATCGCGGCATCACCTTCTTTGATACAGCCGAAGCCTATGGCCCCTACAGCAACGAGGAAGTTCTGGGCGAGGCATTGCATCCGGTCCGGGACAAGGTGGTGATCGCCACCAAGTTTGGCATCAGGATAGACCAAAGCGGCGGCAAAAGCGGCACAGACAGCAGGCCCGCGCACATCCGCGCGGTCGCGGAAGCATCATTGCGGCGCCTGAAAACCGAATGCATTGACCTGTTCTACCAGCACCGTATCGATCCGGCTGTGCCGATTGAAGATGTCGCGGGAACTGTCAAAGACCTGATCGCCGAGGGCAAGGTGAAGCAGTTTGGCTTGTCCGAGGCCGGGGTGGAAAATATCCGCCGCGCCCACGCGGTGCAGCCCGTGGCAGTTCTGCAGAGCGAATATTCCCTGTGGTGGAGGGAGCCTGAGCAAACAGTTCTTCCGGTAGTTGAGGAACTCGGCATCGGCTTTGTGCCATTTGCACCATTGGGCCGCGGCTTTCTGACAGGCACAATCACGCCTGACACCGTGTTGGATGCCAATGACTTCCGCAACACCGTGCCCCGCTTTGACGCGGAAGCCAGACTGGCAAACAAGGCCATCATTGATGTGATCGCGGGCATTGCCGCTGGGAAAAATGCGACGGTGGCACAAATCGCCATTGCCTGGCTGCTGGCGCAAAAACCCTGGATCGTTCCGATTCCCGGAACCACAAAGCTGCACCGCCTTGATGAGAACATTGCGGCCGCAGAGATACAGCTGAACGCGTCCGACTTGTCCAAGATCGAAACGGCGCTCTCCGCCATCACGGTGCGCGGCGAACGCTATGCCGCCAAGCAATCAACCTGGATCAACCGTTAGGCCGCAGTGCTGCGCGCCGCGAAAACAAGAAAGGCGAAGCAATGAAAACCCGGAAACTGGCCAACCTAGAAGTTTCAGCCATTGGCCTTGGCTGCATGAGCATGACCTCAGCCTATGGCCCGCCCGGCGAGAAGGGCGCGATGATCAAGCTGATCCGCGATGCCTATGAGCGCGGCGTCACCATGTTTGATACTGCCGAGGCCTATGGCCCTTTCGCCAATGAATCCCTGCTGGGCGAAGCGCTGCAGCCCATCCGCGACAAGGTTGTGATCGCCACAAAATTCGGCTTCGACATCAATATGGAGACAGGCGCACGCACCGGCGGCACCAACAGCCGCCCCGGACACATCAAGGCGGTGGCCGAGGCGGCGCTCAGGCGCCTGCGCACCGACCGCATTGATCTCTTCTACCAGCACCGTGTTGATCCTGCCGTTCCCATTGAAGATGTGGCAGGGGCAGTGAAAGACCTCATGGCCCAGGGCAAGGTCAAGCACTGGGGCATGTCGGAGGCGGCGGTGGCCACCATCCGCCGCGCCCATGCGGCGCAGCCCTTGGCGGCCGTGCAGAGTGAATATTCCCTGTTCTGGCGCGGGCTGGAAGAAGAACTGCTTCCCGCGCTGGAAGAATTGGGCATTGGCTTTGTGCCCTTCAGCCCGCTGGGCGCTGGCTTTCTCACAGGCAAGATCGACGAAACCACCAAATTTGACGCAACCGATTTCCGCAATCTCGTGCCGCGGTTCACGCCGGAAGCACGCAAGGCCAACATGGCCTTGGTTGAGGTGGTGAAATCCGTGGCCACGCAACTGGGTGCAACACCGGCGCAGGTGGCGCTGGCCTGGCTGCTCAGGCAAAAGCCATGGATTGTGCCCATCCCCGGAACGACCAAACTGCACCGGCTCGAAGAAAATCTGGGTGGCGCGGAAATTGAGTTGTCTGCGGCCAATGTGATGGAGATTGAGAAAGGCCTCGAAAACTTCAAAGTCAGCGGCGAGAGATTGCCGGCCGCCGTGCTGAAAATGACTGGCCTTTAAGCTTGCCATCACTCACGACCACAAAAGCAAACCCGCAAGGCCAAGGCCTCGCGGGTCCGCTCATTTCGGGTGGTTGAAAGGCGCGGTTACGCCGCCAGTTCGGGATAGTCCGTATAGCCCGCGTCGGTGCCGCCGAAGAATGACTCGCGCTTGGCGTCATTCAGGGGCGCGCGCACCTTGAGGCGCTTCACCAGGTCGGGGTTGGCCAGCGCCATCTGGCCCACAGGCACCATGTCGGCAAGGCCGGCCTTCAGGTCGCGGTCCAGCGCTTCGGGCTTGGCGCCCGGGCGGTTGACCAGCAGCACCTGCTTCCATGTAGCGCGAATGTCCTTCAGCAGCTCTTCATTGCCGGTGTGCAGGATGTGGAGATAGCCAAGCTTCAGCTTGTCCAGCTCGGCCACGAGGTGATGATAGAGCTTCACCGCCTCCGGCCCTTCATTCAGCCCGCCGGAATTGCCCAGTGGCGAAAGCCGGATGCCAGTGCGCTCCGGGCCGATTTCCGCGGCCACGGCCTTGGCCACTTCAATGGCAAAGCGCGCCCTGTTCTCAATGGAGCCGCCATATTCATCGCTGCGCGTGTTGGCATTGGGCGCCAGGAATTGCTGGATCAGATAGCCGTTGGCGCCGTGGATCTCCACGCCGTCCGCCCCCGCTTCAACAGCGCATTTGGCGGCATGGGCAAAATCCTTCACTGTCTGCTTCACTTCGGCGGTGGTGAGAGCGCGCGGGGCAGGCGTGGTCTGCATGCCGGTGGGCGTGAACATCGGCTGCTCTGCCGAAATGGCAGAAGGCCCCACCGGCTGGCGGTGATGCGGCGTGTTGTCCGGGTGCGAAATGCGCCCGGCATGCATCAGCTGGATGAACAGGTGGCCGCCCGCCTTGTGCACGGCATCTGCGACTTTCTTCCAGCCGGCAACATGCGCGGCGGTGTAGATGCCCGGCGTGGTGGTATAGCCCTGGCCATCGTCATTGGGCTGCGTGCCTTCGGCGATCAAAAGGCCGAGCGAGGCGCGCTGCGCATAATAACGCGCCGCATGGTCCCCCGGTGAGCCGTCAGGCTTGGCGCGGCTGCGGGTCATCGGCGCCATGGCGAGGCGGTGCGGCAGCTTCAGCTTGCCAATGGTGATGGGGTCCCAGAGCGATGTCATCTGCAATCTCCTGTGCGTGAATGGACAAACGGTTGAAATTTGTTACCAGGTAACTTATTGTAACCGGCAGCAGATAGGCATCACCGCTGCGCCGCGCAAGGAGGCACATTGATGAAACCGGGTAACATCCATGATACCACCCGCTGCCGCGCCGTCGCCGATGTGCTGGCCCGCGTGGGCGACAAGTGGACGGTCTATATCGTCCGGCTCCTGTCGGATGGCCCGATGCGCTTCAATGAGATGCGCCGTGAAGTCAGCGCCATCTCGCAGCGCATGCTGTCGCTCACCCTGCGCGGGCTGGAGCGTGATGGCCTCGTGAAGCGCACCGTCACGGCCACCGTGCCCGCGCGTGTCGATTACCAGCTCACGCCCAAGGGCCTCACGCTGATTGAGCCGCTGCAGGCCTTGGGCCAGTGGGCCTTGGCCAACCAGGATTATGTCGAAAGCTCAAGGCTGCGCTATGACCGCGCCCATCAGGGCAGCAAGACCTTGGCGGTCCTGCAAAAGAAGCGGCGCAGCCGGCCTGCCGCGGGGCAGGAAGGAACAGGCGGCAAGGGCACCACGCTCGCGAACTAGCTGGCCCCTCGCCTGAAACCAGCAATTTCAGCATTTTCCGCCTTTTGCCGATTTGCCTTGCATTTGCCATCATTCGCGCCCATATGCCGCTCATCGGGTTCTCGGCCGGTTGGCTTGGCTCCGCGCTTTTTAATGCAAGTGCATCAGCCTTTTTGATTTTCCAAAGACATCGATACTGAAAGCCATGGCGCCATGCGCCGGGCAAAACGCATTTGCATTTCCCAAGGAGCTGACATGCAAGGTACTGTAAAGTGGTTTAACGCCCAGAAGGGCTTTGGTTTCATTCAGCCGGACAACGGCGGCCAGGATGTGTTCGTGCACATCAGCGCGGTTGAACGCGCTGGCATGTCCACCCTGAAGGATGGCCAGAAGGTCTCCTTCGAGCTGGAACAAGACAAGCGCAGCGGCAAGACCTCTGCCGGCAGCCTTCAGGCCGCCTGATAAAAGATCCGGAGCCTGGCGCCCATTCTGAGGCGTCTTCGCTCCGCGCAAGGAATTTGCGCTCCCGCCGCGGGCCACGGATGTACTGGCCGCGCGGGAGTGGCGTTCCTGCAGCAAGTGTGCGTGTGCTGAAGCTGGCGTTTTGAACGTAAGGCCGCCCACGCCACCGCAAGACCAAAGACGCCTGCCGGCCAGATGGGCCGGTCACTCGTTTCGATTTTTGCTGAACCCGCGCGATTTTCGTGCGGGTTTTTGTTTGCCCTCGCGCCAGGCGCAAAAGCCCTTGCCTTTGCGCCCCGCCATTGCAAAAAAGCGGGCAGGGAAGGGGCCTCACATGAAATCGCAATCAACCCTGCGCGGCATGGGCCTCGCCCTGTGCGCCACGCTGTTTTACGGCCAGGTGCCGGTTCTCGCCCGCCTTGCCTTTCTGCATGGCGTGGATGGCATTGCCGTCGTGCTGGCCCGCACCGCCTTCATTGCTTGCGTGCTGGCGCCCATGGCCTTCGCCGCGCGTGGGGATCTTGCGGTGCTGCGTGCAAGGCCAGGCGCCCTGGCGCTGCAGGGCCTCGCCACGCTGGCGGTTTCCACAGGCATCATCCTTTCCGTGCAGTTCATCCCGGCCAGCCTGGCGGTGATGATCTTTTTCTCCGCGCCCTTGATTGTGTTGCTCGCCGCCCCCGTGGTCGAAGGCACGCGGCTGACACCCGCCCGCCTGGCCATCGGCGCACTGGGCTTTTCGGGCCTTGCCATTGCACTGGGCCCTTCTTTCCAAAGCCTCGATCCGCGCGGCCTCGGCCTCGCCGCCATGGCCGCCTGTGGCTATGCCCTGCAGTTTTTCTCCGGCCGCAAGCTGGCCGAAGGCCTGCGCCCGCTGCCGCTGGCCTGGGCCGTGCATGCGGTGATCCTGCCGCCGGTGCTGCTGTTCTATGGCCTCATGGGCAAGGCCGCGCAAACCCCGCTGGATGCCACGGGCCTTGCGGGCCTCTTCGCCGTCTGCGCCGTCTATGTGCTGGGCTACAGCCTGCACATGGCCAGCCTGCGCCAGGCCGATGCCTCAAAGGTGGTGATGTTCTTCAACTTTGAACCCGTGGTCACCATGGCCACGGCCACGCTGCTGCTGGGCGAACAGCTCACCGCCGCGCAAGTCACAGGCTTCGCCATCGTGCTTTCGGCCCTGCTGCTCAGCGGCTGGGCCGCCGGCAAACACCCCGCCCTGCAACCCACCGCCTGAGGCACGGGTAAATCACCTCCGCTGCGCCGCGGAGGGTGGGCTGCCACGTAAGAACTATACCCCCTTCTGCTCCCCGGAGGGGGAGCTGTCGGCCCGCAGGGACGACTGAGGGGCGATGGGTTAAGTGCCTCAACTGCAAGCCCCATCTCCCCTCCGTCGCGCACCGCGCCACCTTCCCAATTTCACTCCCGTCATTCCGTGCAAGCGCCGGGCGAAGCCCGCCCGTCATGGCGAAGCCATGATGGGTCTGCGCGCGACACGGAATCCCGCTTGGCCACAGGCTCCGCACCCGGCCCAAGCTGGGCCCCTGCTTTCGCAGGGGTGACGGAGTGTGTGGGAGGGACAGAGATTTAGCTTGCTTTTATTCCTAATATGTGCTAGCTGCCTTCCGCTCCCTTGCACTGGGGTCCGGTTCATGACGGTGAACCCGGATGCAAGGGGGCGGCAGGCCTGCTGGCAGCGCAAACGTAGCGCACCGCCACCGGGAGCCAGGTTGAACTTCCTCGGGCACTAAGACCCGGGCTGCTATGGCAAGGCCTCTGGTGTCCCCCATCAGGCTTCCCCCAAGCGGGAAGTGAGATGGATCACCTCGGGTGGCAA
>JAGWTZ010000040.1 GCA_028868695.1 Alphaproteobacteria bacterium
CCGCCTCCGCCAGCTTGCGAGACGTGGTGATCTTGCCGCCAAACACCGAAAGCATCTGCGGCGCGCCCGCAGCGCCTTCCAGCTTCAGCACATAGTCGCGCGTGGCTGATTGCGCCTCCGAAGCGCCGTCATCATAAAGCGGGCGGATGCCGGAATAGCTCCAGCGGATCATTTCGCGGGTGATGGGCCGCTTGAAATAGGCCCCCACGGCACTCAACAGATAGCTGATTTCATCTTCGGAAATCTCCGGCCGGCCGGCCGCACCCTGATAGTCAAGGTCCGTCGTGCCGATCAGTGTGAAGCGGTCTTCATAGGGAATGGCGAAATCAATGCGCCCATCAGCGTTCTGGAAAATGTAGCACTTGTCGTGGTCAAAAAGTCTGTCCACCACAATGTGGCTGCCTTTCACCATGCGCACCTTTGCGGGTTCATTCTGCCGCACAACCTGCGCCAGCACCTCGCCCACCCACGGGCCTGCCGCATTGACCAGGAATTTGCCTGTGACAGTCTCGCTGGCGCCACCGCTCTCCAATGTCAGCGCCCAGCCTTCAGCGGTGGCTGCCGCCGCCGTGCATTTGGTGCGCGTGCGGATGACAGCGCCTTTGGCTTTGGCGTCCACTGCGTAGAGCGTAACCAGCCTTGCATCGTTCACCCAGCAGTCGGAATATTCCCAGCCATGGGTGAATTCCTCGCGCAGCGGTTGCCCCGTTTCATCACGCGTCAGGTCCACACTGCGTGTGCCCGGCAGGATCTTGCGCCCGCCCAGATGGTCATAGAGAAACAGCCCTAGGCGAATGAGCCAGCGTGGCCGCAGGCCGGCATGATGCGGCAGCACAAAGCGCAGCGGCCAGATGATGTGCGGCGCAGAGTTGAGCAGCACCTCGCGCTCGATCAGCGCTTCGCGCACCAGCCGGAATTCATAATATTCAAGATAGCGCAGGCCACCATGGATCAGCTTGGTCGAAGCCGAAGACGTGCCGGACGCCAAATCATTCTGCTCGACAAGGCACACCGAAAGGCCGCGCCCGGCGGCGTCGCGGGCAATGGCTGTGCCATTGACGCCGCCGCCGATAATCACCAGATCATATGTCAAATCGTCATTCCTTTGGCGGCAGAATGCTACAGCTTGAACACTTTTTCCAGCCCGCTATATCTGGGGCCATGAGCAATCCAGTTATCGCCGAAGTCACCCGCGGGTCGATCGTTGAAAGCCGCCACCGCGGCGCCTTTGCGGTGGTAAATCATTCTGGCCAGCTTGTCGCTGGCGCAGGGGACAACAGGGCCGCCACATTCCCGCGCTCTGCCATCAAGGCCTTCCAGTGCCTGCCGCTGATTGAATCGGGCGCAGCCGCGCATTTTGGCCTGAACGACGAAGAGATTGCCCTGTGCTGCTCGTCCCATTCCGGTGAGAAGGAGCATGTGCGCGTGGCCCGCGCCATTCTCGCCAAGGCCGGGGTTGATGAGGCTTGCTATGAATGCGGCGCCCACATGCCAACTGCGCGGGAAGCTTGCTATGATCTGGTGCGCCATAGCGAAAAGCCGCAGCAGGTGCACAACAATTGTTCCGGCAAGCATGCCGGCATGTTGGCGCTGGCCCGGCATTTGGGTGCGCCGCTCGAAGGCTATGTGAAGCCGGATCACCCCGTGCAGCGCGCCGTTGCAGAATGCCTGGGCCGCTATTGTGATGCTGACTTGGCCACCGCGCCCATGGGCACGGATGGCTGCTCGGTTCCCACCTGGGCTCTGCCGCTGGACAAGGTGGCGCTGGGCTTTGCCCGCCTCACCGATCAGGGCAATGCCGCCGCGCAGTGGATCATCCGTGCCGCCCGCGCCCATCCCTTCCTGATCGCTGGCACGGGCCGGTTTGACACCAGGGCCATGCAGGCCGTGCCGCGCCTGTTCATCAAGGGCGGTGCGGAAGGCGTGTTCTGCGGCTGCATCCCCCATGCCGGGCTTGGCTTTGCGCTGAAATGTGATGATGGCGCAGGCCGGGGCGCGGAAGTGGCTGGCGCACACATGCTGGCCGCTCTCGATGTCTGGGCGCTGCAGGAGCGCGAGGCGCTTCTGGCCCTCGCCACCGAGCATTTGCACAACTGGCGCAAGATCAATGTGGGCGAGATACACGCCGCCGCATTCTGATTTTTCACCCCGGCTCACAAATTTGTGTGCCGGATTGATTGGTCTGGACTGCTGTTGCCCCCTATTTTGGCGGGCAAGGAGAAACCCAATGCGCAAGCTTTTTCTGTCTGTCCTTCTGGCCCTCATCATCGCCCCAACTGCCACGTTGCAGGCCCAGGCCCGCAGCGAAACCGCGGTTTTCGCGGGTGGCTGCTTCTGGTGCGTGGAATCCAATTTTGACAAGGTCAAGGGCGTCACCGAAACCATCAGCGGCTATGCCGGCGGCACGCTGAAGAACCCCACCTATGAAAACCATGAAGGCTATCAGGAGGCCGAAAAGATCACCTATGATCCGGATGTGGTCAGCTACGCTGATCTCGTGGCCTATTTCCTGCGCTCAACCGACGTGCTTGATGACGGCGGCCAGTTCTGTGACCGTGGCAACTCCTACATCTCGGTGATCTTCCCGATGGATGACCAGCAGAAGCAGGCGGCGGAAAAGGCCGTGGCCGATGCTGAAAAGGCGCTGGGCAAGAAGATCGTCACACCCATCCGCCCCTTCACCACCTTCACGGCCGCCGAGGACTATCACCAGAATTACTATCTCGGCCAGAACCGCGTGCTCACCCGTTTCGGCTGGATCAAGCAGGCTGATGCCTATGAGGATTACCGCAAGGCCTGCGGCCGCGATGCCCGCATCAACCAGCTGTGGGGCAAGGCGGCCTACACCTTCGGGCACTAGATCGACATCGCGATGGGCGGAATTCCTGGAGTTCCGCCCTAGATGATTTCATCCTCGTCCGGCACCGCCTGTTCGGCCCGCGTCTTGGATTTCAGACGCGCCAGGTGAAACAGCGCATCGCCCCGGTTGACGATCGGCAAATGCGTGCGTCCGATGATGATGCCACCGCCTTCTGCCACTACGGAAACCGGGTTCTGGCCCAGCGGCCCGGTGATCACGCCCAGTTCCTCACCATCACCCACCCTGTCGCCCGGGCGCCGCAAACTGTGAAGGATGCCGCCTTCCGGTGCGCGCAGCCATGAGCTGGCCGATGCATGCACCGGCAGCATATGTGGCGGAACCGGGATCGCCTCTTCAATCATGCCGATATGCTTGAGAAAGCGCAGCGTGCCTTGCACGGCCGCGTCAATTGCCACCTCATCGAAGCGCAGCGCCTCGCCGCCTTCATAAAGCAGCAACTTCACCCCAGCCTTGGCCGCAGCCTGGCGCAGGCTGCCTTCGCGCAATTTTGAGGAGAGCACCACGCGCGGCCCGAAAGCGTCGGCCAGCCGCAGCAATTCCTTGTCATCGGGCGCCACACGGATCTGCGGCAGGTTGGTGCGGTGCAGGGCGGCCGTGTGATAATCCACGCCATATTGCGAGCGCGCGACGACCTGCGTGAAAAACAAATCCGCCAGAAGCGAGGCAAGCGATCCGCCGTCTGATCCCGGGAAGGAGCGGTTCAAATCGCGCCGGTCCGGCATGTAGCGTGAATGGGTGAGAAAGCCAAAGCTGTTGACAATCGGCACAGCCAACACTGTTCCGGCCAAAGCCCGGCCGCGCAGCGCAGCCAGCACCCGGCGCACAATCTCCACGCCCTGGATTTCATCGCCATGCACGGCGGCAGACATGAAGAAGCACGGCCCCGGCTTCAAGCCATGCATCACATGCACAGGCAGGTCAAAGCGCGTGCTGTTGGCCAGAACGGAAACTTCAAGGTCAATGGTCTCAGAGCTGCCGGGCTTGAGCGCCGCGCCGCCGATTTCGAAGGCCTTCATCCCTTGCCCCTTGTTCTGGTGTGGCCGGGCTTGGCGGCGCGCTCAAGAAATTCAATCATCGCCTTGGCCACATCCTTGCCCGAAGCCTGCTCGATGCCTTCAAGCCCGGGTGAGGAGTTGACCTCCATCACCACCGGCCCGCTCTTGGCGCGCAGCATGTCAACGCCCGCCACATTCAGGCCCATGCTTTGCGCGGCCTTGAGAGCCGTGGATTTTTCTGCCGCGGTCAGTTCGGCCACAGTGGCTGAGCCGCCGCGGTGCAAGTTGGAGCGGAATTCCCCCTCCGGCCCCTTGCGTTCCATGGCCGCAACGATCTTGCGCCCCACCACAAAGGCGCGAATGTCCTGGCCCGCTGATTCCTGAATGAACTGTTGCACCAGAATGTTCACATTGGCGCCGTGAAAGGCCTCGATGACAGACTTGGCGGATTTGTGCGTTTCGCCCAGCACAACGCCAATGCCTTGCGTGCCCTCCAGCAGCTTCACCACCACCGGCGCGCCGCCCACCAGCGTCAGGATTTCTTCTGTGCGCTGTGAATCATGCGCAAAAGCCGTGGCCGGCAGGCCCACGCCATCGCGCGCCAGCAGTTGCAGCGAGCGCAGCTTGTCGCGGCTGCGGCCAATGGCAACGCTTTCATTGAGCGGGTAGACGCCCATCATCTCAAACTGCCGCAGCACGGCAAGGCCATAGAAGGTATGCGAGGCCGCGATGCGCGGGATGACAGCGTCAAAGCCCTCAAGCTTTTCCCCGCCATAGCGAAGCTCCGGCTTGCGCGAGGTGATGTTCATGTAGCAGCGCAAATAGTCAATCGGCACGATCTCATGGCCGCGGCCCACGGCAGTGGCCATGATGCGCTGGTGCGAGTAGAGCCTGGGGTTGCGGGTGAGCAGGGCGATCTTCATGCGCGCGCCTTCTTGTGGCTGATCAGGAAGCTCCGGCCCGGGTGCACGAGGAAGCGGCCCTTCATTGCCTCGCGCCCCAGCAGCATGGGAACGCCCATGTCGGCGCGGTCAGTCAGGGTGATGGTTGCGGTAAAGTGATGCTCGCCAATCGCCACTTCGGTTTCAATGACGGGCCGAAGCTCGCTCTGGCCGTTGGAGCTCTTGATCCGCTTCACTTCCTGAAGCCGCGCCTCGCAATGGCGGCGATGTTCGCCAAAGCGCAGCACGAATTCCACCCGCCGCCCGCTCACGCTGATGCCCTCGGCATGCAGTGCTGCCGAGCGGGCGCCCGTGTCAATCTTCGCCTGCAGCAGGCCATGGCCAAACTGCGGCAGGCCAACATCCTCTTTCCAGCCGATGAGGGGCAGGGGATAAACCGTGGGTCGTTTCGCCGTCATGCCTTGAGGTTAGTGCGGCTGCCGCACAAAGCCAAGCCGCTGCTGGCCATGCGCTTCACGGCTTGATCATGGTGATGCCGGTGCCGTCAAAGCGGCCCATGCCGGCAAGGGCCGCAGGCGCCTCTTCAACGCTGATGCGCTTGGCGATCAGCTTCTGCGGCGCGAGCTTGCCGCTGGCAATCATCGCCAGCATGTCGCCATAGCGGTGGGCCTGCATGCCGTGGCTGCCGTAGATTTCCAGCTCATGTGAAATCACTTTCGCCATGGGGATTTTCGGCGTCGAATGTTCGCCCAGCATCAGTCCCACCTGCACATGCCGCCCGCGCCGCCGCAGGCAGGAGATGGAGTTGAAGCTCGTCACCGGGTTGCCCAGCGCGTCAAGCGAGAGATGGGCGCCTCCCTTGCTCACCTCGCGGATGGATGCGGCAACGTCAGCGCCGGCGTGCCCATTGATGGTGCAGGCAGCGCCAAAGCTTTTGGCCAGCGCAAGCTTGGCGTCATCAATGTCAACCGCAATCACCTGCGCGCCAAGGGCCGCCGCGATCATCACTGCAGAAAGGCCAACGCCGCCGCAGCCGTGCACCGCCACAAATTCCCCGCCGCGCAGCCGCCCCTGGTCCACCACCGCGCGGAACGATGTGGCAAAGCGGCAGCCCAGCGCCGCAGCCGTCTCAAATTCCATGCCCTTCGGCAGGCGCACCACATTGCCGTCGGCAAAATCCAGCGCCACATAGTCAGCGAAGGAACCCCAGGCCGTGAAGCCCGGCTGGAACTGGCTTTCGCAAACCTGCTGGTTGCCGCTGGCGCATTCCGGGCAGTGGCCGCAGCCCGAAACGAAGGGCACAGTCACCCTGTCGCCAATCTTGAAATTGCGGATGTCCTTGCCAATGGCCATCACAGTTCCCGCAAGCTCATGGCCAGGCACATGCGGCAGGTGAATGTCGGGGTCATGCCCCTGCCAGCCATGAAAATCGCTGCGGCACAGGCCTGTGGCTTCCACTTTCACCACCAGCCCGTCAGGCTTTGGCGAAGGGTCGGGCAACTTGGCCACAATGGGCAGGGTGTTGAACGTCTCATAATAAACAGCGCGCATGCCTGCACATTGCGGAACTTCGCCGGGCCACGCAATTGAAATTCACGGCTGCGCGGCAATTGGCCCCGCACTTTCGCCTCACGAGAGGCAATTGAAAATCTGGCGATCAAAAAACGCGGCGCCGAAATTTTGCCGAATGTATTGCCAGCATGGAAAAGCTGGCTAGCCTTCGCGCATCCGGGGGCTTCTGAAAGGTGTTTATTTTGGAGGCCAATTATGAGTAGCCGTCTGCTGAATGGCAGCAAAGCCATTGTTCTGGCTGTTTCACTTCTGCTGTTGCAATCGCTGCAGCCCCAGGCGCAGGAGGCGCCCTTGCGCCTGTCCTCGGTTGTCCATGGCATGGCCTTTGATGCCAAGGGCCAGCCGGTGCGGCTGGACGCAAGGAACATCCCAGGCATCCAGCAATCCATGATTGCCCGGTTGCGCGCCAACCTCAGCGGCGATGCCGGCGCCAAGTTTGACACCGCCGCAAAATCCCTGATGGACAAGGCAGGCGATGATCCCGGCCGCCAGAACTGGGCGCGCATGGTTCTGATCGAATCGCTCAACGCCAGCAACAAGCCGGAATTGAAGAACCAGACGCATGTGGAGAACCTGCGCCTCGCCAGCCTGCTCAGCACCTTCACGAAAGATCCCATCACCGCGCCCGAAGTCATGAAAGGCAAGCTGCCGGATTGGATGGCGCAGCTTGACCCTTCTCTCGGCTTCATAGACCGCAACATCTTCGGCAATATCTTTGGCAACATCGGCCGCTACAACAACGCCTATGTGAATGATTGCATCAAGCAGGGTGTCCCCATTCCGCCGCCCATCAAGCTCAATGCCGATGCCAGCGTTTCAGACACCGCCGCCAATGGCTGGCGCGTCGCCACGCGTGACAATGCCGAACTGATGGTCTCCAACATTCCGGCTGCCAAAAGGCAGCTGCAAATGCACAGCTATCTGGAGCCCAGCCAGTCTGCGGGCCTCGCCAACAAGATTTCCAAAATGTACTATTGGTACCCCAAGCCCACCGCCACCAATCAGGGCTTGTGCATCGCCAATCCGATCATTGATGATCCCGCGGCGATGGAGCCGCGCATCACCGCCTTCGGCATCATCTGTTCAAGCCTGTCCAAGCCGGTGATTGGCAAGTTCGGCTTCCCGCAGAAGCGCCGCATTCCCGCCCATGCCTGCTTCTGGGACAATAACGGCAATCTCGATTCAACAGTGACACACAGCTTCGCCGATGGCTCGTTCCTCGCCCCGCCGGAACCGCTCACCGCCCCGCTGGGCGATGTTGGCCTGTTGCCGGATGATAACCGCTGCTCGGAATGCCACACGGGTGAGAAGGCCTTCATCATCATGCCGGATGACGCCAACGCCATCGCGGTCCGCCGCTTTGACAATGACCCCATCCACGCCGCGCACAACTTCCACAACCAGTCCAACTGGTTCGTGCCGCTGCTGCCTTCCACATGGCCGCAGAATGTCTACCGCGCCTACACGCCAACTCCGGCGGACCCGGACCCCAACATCGCGGCTGATTGCGGCGGCTGCCACAGCCCCAACATGGCCCCCGCGGCGGGCCGCCTGCCCAATGTGGTCGGCGTCAACCCGCGCGACAATCTCTACAAGTTCTGCTCTTTCATGCTGCCGAACTTCCTCACCAAGCATTCCGCGCCGGATTTCGACACGCCCGGATTCATGCACAACTATTGGGATCTCGCCACACCGGCAGGCGTGCAAACCTTGTATGACTCCTGCAAGACGCTGTTCCCGCCAAATCCGGCGGCGGCTGGCAATGCCTACCCGCACAACGTGCCCACCGGCCCGTTCCCGGCCGACATTGACACATGGCTCAGCCCGCAGCCCAACAACCTCTGAAACAACAAGGCCCGGCGTGAAAGCGCCGGGCCTCTTGAGTTTGGCTGGGTGAACACATCAGCCGCTTCGGCTGATCATCCCCACGTCTCGCCCAGCACACGCAGCCAGTTTTCATGCGTGATCTTGGCGATCAGCTTTTCACCGAAGCCTGCCTTCTCCATCGCGTCCACCAGCTTGGGAAGGCCGGCCACGTCGCCGAGGAAATCCGGCACCGTGGCGCCATCGAAATCCGAGCCCAGGCCCACGCAATCCTCGCCCGCCAGCTTGATCATGTGTTCAAGGTGCCGGATCAGGACTTCAGGCGCGATGGCGCTGTGGCGCACACCGTCATCCTGCAGGAAATCCACCGCATAGTTCAGCCCCACCATGCCTTTGCTTTCGCCAATGGCGCGCAGCTGCGCATCCGTGAGGTTGCGCGAAGAGGGGCTGAGCGCGTGGGCGTTTGAATGCGTGGCCACCAGCGGCGCGGAAGAAAGCCTGGCCACGTCCCAGAAGCCTTTCTCATTGATATGCGAAAGGTCAATCATGATGCGCTTGGCATTGCAGGCCGAAACCAGCGCCCGGCCCGCCTCAGTGAGGCCCGGGCCCGTGTCTGGCGATGAGGGCCAGGCGAAAGGCACGCCGGCGCCGAACACATTGGGCCGGCTCCACACCGGGCCCAGCGAGCGCAGGCCCGCGTCATAAAGCTCATCAAGGCCTGCAAGGTCTGGCCCAATGGCTTCGGCCCCTTCGAGATGCAGGATGGCGGCAATCGCCCCGTCATGCATCGCGGCGCGAATGTCGGCCACGCTTAAGCAAGGCCTGAAGCCGTGATTGGGAACCTCTTCCGCCAGCTGGTGGAAGAGCGCCACCATCTCGGCGGTGATGCCTTGCGCGCGCGCCTGGCCCACGGCGGCATAGGGCGGCGGGTTTAGCGATTCATGCAAGGCGCCTTCGATTTCCGAAGGCACGAACATTGCAAAGAAGCCGCCCGCAAAGCCGCCATCATGCATGCGCGGCAGGTCAAGCTGGCCCTTGGCTTCGCCATCAATGAAATCAGAAACGGCTGTAGCTGATTTTTTCAGCCACAGCCGGAACAGGAGATCATTGTGTCCGTCAAAGACGGGCGCCATCATCAGCCCTTGGCAAACATCTGTTCGACGTAATCCCAGTTCACCAGGTTGTCGATGAAGGCCTCGAGATACTTCTGCCGCGCGTTGCGATAGTCGATGTAGTAGCTGTGCTCCCACACGTCGCAGCCGAGGATCGGCTGGGCGCCATGCATCAGCGGGTTTTCGCCATTCGGTGTCTTGGCGATGGCCAGCTTACCATCCTTCTTGGTGATCCAGCACCAGCCGGAGCCGAACTGCGTGAGACCGGCCTGAACGAAATCAGCCCGCATCTTGTCATAGCCGCCAAGATCGGCGTCGATTGCCTTCTGCAGCGCGGCGGGAATCTTCTTGCCGCCGCCATTGGGCTTCATCCAGTGCCAGAAGTGGATGTGGTTGTAATGCTGGCCCACATTGTTGATCAGCCCTTGCGCCTTGTCGGCATAGGCCACCTTGCAGATGTCTTCGATCGAGGCGGCGGCCAGCGGCGAATCCTTCAGCAGGTTGTTGCCATTGGTCACATAGGCCATGTGGTGCTTGTCGTGGTGGAACTCCAGCGTTTCCTTGGACATATAGGGGCCAAGCGCGTCATAGGCGTAAGGCAGGGCAGGCAGTTCGAGGGCCATGGGAGTTCTCCTTTTTTGAATGTCCGAGTTATTTAGTCAGGTTCGGCGGCCGCTGCAAGGCTCAGGCGCAGCTAAATCCAGCGCCTCACCCTTGCACAATATGCAACATAGGCCGGCCCAAAGCGGGCGGAAAGCCAAGCTTCCTCGCGCAAGATGGCAAGGTGATGAAGGCCAAGCGCCATGATGGGCGTCAGCAGCAAAAGCCAGCCATTGCCGAACCACAGGCCAAGCCCGAGATAGGCCAGCGTGGCACCCAGATACATCGGGTTCCGCGTGAAGCGGTAAATGCCCCTGTCGGCCAGCGCGCTGGCCCGCCCCGTGGGGTCAACCGTGGTGCCCATCTTGCGGAACAGACCAATGGCCGCCAGTCCCATCACGATGCCGCCTGCAAACAGCAGCGCGCCAAGCCAGCGCTGCAGCGGCAAGGCCCAGAAGGCGAGCGGCCAGCCCCAAGTCAAGCCCAGCGCCGCCGCCATGGTGAGGGCATAGAGATAAGGTGGCCAATGGTGGCTGTTGGGCCTGCTTTGCATCGCGGCAGGCTAACACAAATTCCGCACGCCTCAGGAAACAATCGGCGCTGCCATCGCTTCTTCAACGCATTTGGCGTGAATGCGCGCCAGCGTGGCCTGAAGTTTCACAGTGTCCGGCACGATCACCAGCCGTGTCATCTTCCCCCATGTGATGTGGGCAACATGAACGCCGCGCGCGCTGGTTCTCACACCATCGGTGCCGGAATTTTCCTCGCGCCATTCCACGGTGGCCAACGTGGCCCAGGGCGGGCCTTGGATGTCAATCCGCTCCAGCGTGAAGTGAAGGCCCTGCAGCAGGCGGAACAGACGCTGATACCAGGCACGTGTCGCATCCACCGTGCGCCGCGTGCCGCCCAAGGCATGGTCGCCGATGAACACATGCTCAAACACCGGCGCAAAGCCCTTGATCACTGGCTCTGCGTTGCCCCGGTTGATTGCCTCAAATAGCGCAGTGATCTTCCGGCGCACGATGGCGTGATACATGGCCTAGATCCTGAACAGGGGAATGCCCATCACCGCTTCGGCAAAGGTGAAAGCGGTGAGCGCAATGCAGGCCAGCGCCACCAGATAGACAACCGGGCGTGAACCGCTCAGCGCCGCAAAGGGCACGGCCTGTGCCGCATGCAGTCCAATGAAATGCGCCACGCGCAAATCGCCGCCCGTGCCGCTCCAAGAAAAGAAGCCAAGGCCATGCGCATCGCTCATTTCGCCACCAACCCAATGGCTGGTCTGGGCGCTCACATAGGCGCCGGCAAGGGTGCCAAGAACCATGCCAATGATCAGCCCCACGCCTGCGGCCTCGGTCATCAGGCCCCGCCCGCGCCGTTGCCAAAGGCGAATGCCGATGAACAGCGCCGAGAGCGTCAGCGTCACTGCGCCAAGGCCCATGATGCCATAGGCGGCTTGCGCGAATATGCTGCTGGCGTTGAAGTGCGAGGCTTCGGCCCGCGCGGCGCGGAAGCAGATGTAAAGCAGTTCCGCCCAGGCCGCTGCCGTCATGGCCCACACCGCGCGGCTGATGCCGGGTGTGGCGCGTTCGCCCGGCGGCAGCTGTGCCAGCGCCCAGCTCACCGTGGCCATCTGCACAATCAGCGCAAGGAAGAACTTGGCGGGCTTGTCCCACACGTCAACGCCGTTGAACTGCCGCGCATCAACCAGCATCAGCGCGCCGCAAATGATCAGGCCCAGCAGCATCGCCAGGAGGGAACGCCACAACACCGCGCTGCCGGATTGAATGTCAGAAGCCAGCCGCACAACGGGCAGCGGCGCCAAACTGGAGGAAGGAAGCGTGCTCATGCCATCACCTCGCGGCGCTCAAAGGCCAGTTGCGTGAAGAAATAGCCCAACAATCCGATGGGCCCGAACAGGAAGGTGAGCGGCAAGAGCGCCACCAGCGCCAGCCGCGGCAACCCGCGCGCGATCACTTGCCCGGTGATCCAAGCGCCCACGAACAGGTCAAAGGCCAGATAATGCACCCAGCCCGCCATCAAGAGCCATGGCGAGGAGAACAGCTGCTGCACATGCGCCAGGCTGTCAAAGCCGCCTTGCGCCCGGCCCCAGAAAAACAGGATGAGCAGGCCATAGGCAGCCGCCAGCCCATAAGGCCACACCCGGCCCGCCAGCGTTCCGTACAGGAAGTCCCGCTTGGCAATCGCCCCAGCAGCCAGCACCAGCCAGCCAAGGGCAGCAAAGGCGCTGGCCAGGCTGAAGAATGTTTCCGGACTCATGAAGCCTCCATTTTGACAATGTCAACATAAGAGCAGGGAATGCTTTCCGCTGTCAAGATATATTTTTACATTGTCAAGATTTAATGCGAGGCCTAAACCCAAACCGTGACGGAATCGGAGTCTCCAAAGCCCTACCACCATGGCCACCTGCGCGAACAATTGCTCGCGGCGGGTGAGCAGGCATTGGGCGAAATGCCGGTGGAGCAGGTGAGCCTGCGTGAGATTGCCCGCCGTGCCGGCGTTTCCCATGCCGCGCCCAAGCATCATTTTCCGAGCCTCGGCCACCTGCTGGGTGAAGTGGCGGCGCGGGGCTACACCCGCTTTGCAGGAGCCCTTGCCGCCGCCGCCGATGCCGCGCCGGACCAATCGCCGCAATCACGCCTTTTGGCCATGGGCCGCGCCTATCTGCGCTTTGCCGAAAGCAACGCCGCCGCCTATCAGCTGATGTTTGGCCAGCGGGAGCCGATGGTGATGACACCAAATCTCATCACCGCCTCCTATGCCGCGTGGTCACAATTGCTCGAAGCCGTCACGGCCATCGTCGGCAGCGCCCGGGCGCAGGGTGCTGCGCTGCATGTGTGGTCCTCCGTGCACGGACTATCCACCCTGAAGCTCTCGGGCCGCGTGCCCCCGGAAATGCCCGGCCATAACCTTGAGGAGCAAATGCTGCAGATGATGCTGGCGGGCCTGGAAAACCAATGATGGATCTCTTCACCCTTTCCGCCCTGTTTGGCGTGGCGCTGGTTGCCGGATTTGTCGATTCGATCGCCGGCGGTGGCGGCCTCTTGTGCCTGCCATCGCTGCTGATTGCAGGGCTGGACCCCGTGGCCGCCCTGGCCACCAACAAGCTGCAAGGAACCTTCGGCACAGCCTCGGCCACCCACACCTTCTGGAAAAAGGGCGCGCTGCACCCCAAGGCGCATGTGGTGACAGTTGCCACCACCTTTGTTGGCGCGGCGCTGGGCGTCGCCGCAGTGGCCTATGCGCCCAAGCATCTGCTCACCACCCTGTTGCCGCCGCTGCTCATTTTGATCGCGCTCTATTTCGCGCTTTCGCCCAAGCTGAGCGATGCCGCCTCGCATCCGCGCCTGCCGGCCGGTGTTTTCACCTTTGGCTTCGGCCCGCTGATTGGCTTTTATGATGGCATCTTCGGCCCTGGAACCGGCTCCTTCTTCATGCTGGCTCTGGTCACGCTCTTTGGCCTTGGCGTGGTGGAAGCCACTGGCCGCACCAAGCTGTTCAATTTCACCTCGAACATCGCGGCCCTGTTGATGTTCGCGCTCGGCGGCCACATCGTGTGGCTCACTGGCCTCGTCATGGGCGCAGGCCAGGTGATTGGCGCACAAGTGGGCGCCCACACGGCAATCCGCAATGGCGCGAAAATCATCCGCCCCCTGCTGGTCACGGTCTGCGTGATCATGGCCATCAAGCTGCTGATGGACCCGGCCAACCCGTTGCGCCAGCTGCTCTAGAAGAACGAGATTGAAAACGGGTCCAGCGCCGATGTGTCCTGCCCCAGGTCCACATGCACAACGCGGTCCGGGTGCCGGTCATCAATCAGCCAATAGCCAACATAGTCCGTGGCCAGGCCCACGCTGCCGCAAGGCTCATCGGGAATGTCGCCGGTCTTCTGCTGCTTCTTGTATTCGGCAAGCCGCTTGCCCAGAGGCATGATGTCATAGATCTTGAAATGCGGTGCTGCCGCCTCTTTTGAAGCCGCGAACTTGCATTCATCATCATTGGGAATGAGGCCGCGCGCCTTCAGCTCCGGCAGGATTGCATCTGGCGGCTCCTCCGCCTTCTTGCGGAATTGCAGCACCAAGGTGTTTTCGCTCTCGCCCGGTGGCCGCAGCACGAAACCTGAAAGCTTGGCGTCATATTGCAGCGGCGCGGGCGGCGCGTCATAGGTGCAATCTTCCCACCACACGCCAATGCCTTCACCCTTCACCCAAACAGATTTGCAGTGCTTGGCATCGGTCAGGAAAAATGGCTGCGGTGCCGCCCCCGCAATCTCCTGCGGGTCATATTTGGCGGAAACCTCGCTGCGCGGCGCGCACCATTCCTCATGGGTCTTGTTGAGCAGCGGCTTCAGCTTGCCGTCTTTCAATTCTGGCCCCTGTTCCGATGGCGCAAAGCAAACCGCATCAGGTTTGAGTTCAGCCACCACCATGCCGGGATAATCCACGGCAAGCCCATATTTGGCTTTCAGCGCGTCGGAAAACACCAAGTCCACCTGCTTGTCCTTGGCGGCCGGGAAATAGGTGTTGGCATCGTTGAACGGCAGCAGCTTTTCCGCCGCCAGGGCAGGCGTGGCCATCGTCATGGCCAAGAGCACAGACAAAGCCTTCATGATGTTCCTCGCCGGTTGATTGCGGGTCAGGCTATCAGGAATGCGAGGCTGCGCCCAGTGCCAGCAGCGCTAGGCCACGCCCACGCCGAACAGCTTGCCGATCGAATAGGTGGCCGCCGCGGCGATGGCGCCAATGCCCACCATGCGCAAGCCACCCACAAGGGCGTTGCGGCCGGAAAACAAGCTGAGCGCTGCGCCAATCGCAAACAGCGCCACGGCGGCAATGCCCACGGCCACATAGAGCGCATTGGCAAGATGCAGGATGAAGGGCGCCAGCGGCAGCATGGCCCCAAAGGCGAAGGAAACAAAAGACCAGAACGCAGCACCCAGCGGTGAACCCAGGTCTTCCGGGTTCAACCCCAGCTCTTCGCGCGCCAGCGTGTTCAGCGCTTCTTCCTTGTTTTTGACCAGCGCCTTGGTGATCTTGCGCGCATCCTCAAGGGGCACGCCCCGCGCCGCATAGATCAGCGCCAGTTCTTCGGCTTCGGCCTCGGGGTGGCTTTCAATTTCGGCCCGCTCAAGGGAAATCTGGTGTTCGAACATTTCGCGCTGCGAGCGCACGGAAATGAATTCGCCCGCCGCCATCGCAAAGGCCCCGGCCAGCAGCCCGGCAAAGCCGGACGTGAGAATGAGGCCGGAATTCTCCGCCGCGCCGGCCACGCCGAGGATCAGGCAGGTGTTGGACACCAGCCCGTCATTCACGCCAAACACGGCAGCGCGCAGGCTGCCGCCGCCGGCGCTGCGGTGATGCGATTCAAGCTTGCCCGGTTCGCGCGGCACGGGGTGGGCCGCACTCACCACCGGGCCATTGTAAACCGAAAGCCCGCGCACCTTCATGGCGGCCAATGCCGGCTTCATGGCATTGATGCCAAAGGTGCGGGTAAGGCTGGCCACAATCCGGGCCCGCATCGAGGGCGTGAAGGTGGGCTCAGTGCCCTTCACCATCAGCCTGGCCTGGGCCTCGCTCTCGCTGGCAAGATTGGCGAACAGCTTGGCCTTGGCCATGTCCGGCTCCACCGCCGCGATCACCCGCAGCAGAAACGCCCCGTTGCGTTCATCGCGCCAATTATTGGTGTCCATGATCGCCCCCTTGCAATTCCAAGCTTACATGAACGCCTGCAGGCCGGTTTGCGCCCGGCCAAGGATCAGCGCATGCACGTCAGCGGTGCCTTCATAGGTGTTCACGGTTTCAAGGTTCACCATGTGGCGGATCACGTGATACTCATCCGAGATGCCATTGCCGCCATGCATGTCACGCGCCGCCCGCGCCACATCGAGGGACTTCAGGCAGTTGTTGCGCTTCATCAGCGAAATCGAGATGGGTGAAAGCGTTCCCGCCTCCAGCCCGCGGCCCAGCGCCAGGCAGCCTTGCAGGCCCAGGGCGATCTCTGTCTGCATTTGCGCCAGCTTCATTTGGATGAGCTGGTTGGCGGCCAGCGGCTTGCCGAACATCTTGCGGTCCAGCGTATACTGGCGCGCTCGGTGCCAGCAATCTTCCGCCGCCCCCATCACGCCCCAGGCAATGCCGAAGCGCGCCTTGTTGAGGCAGGAGAACGGCCCCGAAAGCCCCTTTGCCTTGGGCAGCAGCGCGTCATCCTTCACTTCCACATTGTCGAGAACGATCTCGCCGGTGATCGAGGCGCGCAACGAAACCTTGCCCTTGATTTCCGGCGTGGAGAAACCCTTGGCCCCGCGCTCCACCACAAAGCCGCGGATGTCGCCCGCATCGTCCTTCGCCCAGACAATGGCAATGTCGGCGATTGGCGAATTGGTGATCCACATCTTGGCGCCGTTCAGCACATAACCGCCCGGCACCTTCTTGGCGCGCGTCTTCATGCCGCCGGGGTCAGAACCAGCATCAGGCTCGGTGAGGCCAAAGCAGCCGATCAGTTCGGCAGTGGCCAGCTTGGGAAGATATTTCGCCTTCTGCTCTTCGCTGCCCCATTCCTCGATCGGGTGCATGACCAGCGAATTCTGCACGCTCATCGCGGAGCGGTAGCCGGAGTCCACCCGCTCAACCTCGCGCGCCACCAGGCCGTAAGCGGTATAGCCAAGGCCCGCGCCGCCATATTTCTCCGCCGTCATCATGCCAAGGAATCCCATCTCGCCCAGCTCGGTCATGATCTCCCGGTCAAAGCGTTCCTCGCGGAAGGCCATCTTGACGCGCGGCTGCAGCTTGTCCTGCGCGAAGGCCCGGGCCGAGTCGCGGATCATCCGCTCCTCTTCCGTCAGCTGTCCGTCAAGGCCCAGCGGGTCTTCCCAGTTGAACTCTGCCATTTTCGCCATTCTGTCACCTGTTCACTTGATCAGCGCCGATAGCGCCTTGAATTCCGGCGTGCCGGCCTTTCCGGCCAGCTCGAACACCGCCATTTCCACATTGATCACGTGAACACCTTGCGCCCGCATGCGCGCTAGGGCCAGATCAACGGATTCGGGGGCCCTGGAGGAAACCGCGTCCGCCACAACGAAAACCTCAAACCCCGCCTTCGCAAGGTCCAGCGCCGATTGCAGCACGCACACATGCGCCTCAACCCCGCAGATGATCACATGCTTGAAGCCGCTTTCCTCCATCTTGGTGAAATGGCTTTTCAGCTCTTCATTGCGCCAGACCGAGAAGGAAAGCTTGTCGAAAATCATTGCGCTGCGGTGTTCAAGCTCCTGGATCGTCGGTCCCAGCCCCTTGGGATATTGCTCTGAGACGATGATCGGCAGGTCCAGCTTTTCGGCCGCCTGCAGCAGCAAAACGCAATTGTCGGCCACGCGTTCGGCCTCATCGATCACCGGCAGCAGCTTTTCCTGCATGTCCACAATCAGCAGGCAGGCCTTGGAGGCTTCAATCAACATCGGCTTTCCCCGTGATCTTCAGGCCAAAGGCATAAACCTCGGCCACTTCCTTCAACCGCTCAAAGCGCCCTGATGCGCCGCCATGCCCGGCTGTCATGATGGTCTTGAGCATCAGCAGGTTGGAATCAGTCTTGACAGCGCGCAACCGCGCCACCCATTTGGCCGGCTCCCAATAGGTCACACGCGGGTCGGTGAGACCGCCCACGGCAAGGATCGCAGGGTAGGCCTTGGCTGCCACATTGTCATAGGGCGAATAAGCGGCGATCGTTTGGTAAGCCTCCTTGCTCACAATCGGGTTGCCCCATTCCGGCCATTCTGGCGGGGTGAGGGGCAGCGTGTCATCCAGCATGGTGGTGAGCACGTCAACAAAAGGCACTTCCGCGACAATGGCCGCAAACAGCTCCGGCGCCATGTTGGCCACGGCACCCATCAGCATGCCGCCCGCACTGCCGCCCTGCGCCACGATTTGCCCGGCAGAGGTGAATTTATGCGAGATCAGGTGCCGCGCCGCGGAAATGAAATCCTTGAAGGTGTTGGTCTTGTGCTCCAGCTTGCCTTGCTTGTACCAGCGCCGCCCCTTCTCCTGCCCGCCCCGGATATGCGCCGTGGCATAGACAAAGCCGCGGTTCACCAGCGACAGGATGTTGGAATTGAAATTGGCCGGCATCGAAAGCCCGTAGGAGCCATAGCCATAGAGCCAAAGGGGCGCGGTGCCGTCGAGCTTCGTGTCCTTGTGATAGAGCAGGGTGACGGGGATCATCTCGCCGTCATGGGCCGGGGCCATCACGCGCCGCGCCTTGTAATCCGCTGGGTTGTGCCCGGAGGGAATTTCCTGCGTCTTGCGCAACACCCGCTCGCGTGTGCGCATGTTGTAGTCGAACACCTGGGCCGGCGTGGTTGGCGAGGAATAGGTGAAGCGCAGGGTCTCGGTGTAGAACTCGCGCATTTCGCCAAAGCCGAGCGAATAAGCCTCTTCGTCGAAGGCAATGGCGTGTTCTTCGCCGCTGTGCATGTCGCGGATCACCAGCCGCGGCAGGGCGTTCTCGCGCTCCAGCCGCACCATGAAATCCTTGAACACCCCAAAACCCACAATGAAGATGCCCGGCCGGTGGGGGATCAGGTCTTTCCAGTTGCCGATCTCCGGTGCATCCAGCGGCGCCTCGACGATCTTGTAATCCTCCGCGCCATGCGCGTTGGTCTTGATCAGGAATTTGTTACCCCAATGCTCCAGCGCATATTCGATATTCTCCTTGCGCGAGACAACAAGCTTCGGCTTGGCCTTGGGCTTGTCTGCGGGGATCAGCCACACTTCCGAGGTGTCATGGTCATGGATTTCGATCTTGATGAATTTCTCGGAAGCCGTCTGGTCAACGTCGGTGAACAGGCCGGTGTCCTTCTCGTTGTAAACGAGAACGTCATCCGACTGCTTGGTGCCCAGCATGTGGCGGTAGGTTTTCAGCGGCCGGTGGTTGGCGTCCTGCAGCGTGTAGAAAAAGCTCTTGCCATCGGCGGCCCACACCGCGTCTCCCGCTGTGTTCTTGAGCCGCTCGCGCTTGTCCTTGCCCGTGGCGAGGTCGCGCACTTTGATCTCGTAGAATTCAGAGCCATTGTTGTCGAAGGACCACGCCGCCAGTTTCTGGTCCGGCGAAAGGCCAATGTCGCCGATGTCGAAATAGTCATGGCCTTTGGCCAGCGCGTTGCCGTCAAACAGCAGCTGCGCCTTGGCCTTGCCGTCACGCGCCTTGCGCCAGTGCAGCGCATATTGGCTGCCCTTCCGGTAGGTTGAATAATAGTCATAAGGCCCTTGTGGTGCTGGCACAGAGCTGTCATCGGCCTTGATGCGGCCTTTGAGTTCGGCAAACAGCGTTTTCTGCAAGCCCTTGGTGCCGGCCATCTGGCTGTCGAAATAGCGGTTCTCCGCTTCAAGATGGGCGCGGATGTCCTTCGGCAGCGCGGCGGGCTTGTGCATTACCTCTTGCCAGTTGGCGGCCTTCAGCCACTTGTAGTCATCATGCTTCTTGAAGCCATGCCAGGTTTCCACCACGGGCAGGCGCTTGGCCACCGGGGCGGCGGCATTCTTAGCAGGTTTTTTCATTCCGGTTTGAAATCCAGCGCCACGCCATTGATGCAATAGCGCAGGCCCGTGGGCTGCGGCCCGTCCGGGAACACATGGCCCAGATGCGCCTCGCAATCGGCGCAATGCACTTCGGTGCGCGTCATGAAGAATTTGCGGTCGGTTGAGGTCGCCACGGCTTTCTCGTCGGCCGGCGCATAAAAGCTGGGCCAGCCGGTGCCGGAGTCAAACTTGGTGGCTGACGCAAACACCGGCTTGCCGCAGCAGATGCATGTGAACATGCCCTTGCGCTTTTCATCATTCAGCGGGCTGGTGAAGGCGCGCTCCGTGCCATGCTTGCGCGCCACCGCATAACTCTCCGGGCTCAACTGCGCCTGCCACTCGGCGTCACTCTTGCTGATCTTGGGCATCACACACACTCTCTTTGCGCCGGAATTTACCTGCCGTTTACCATAGCCGCAACCATTGTCCGTAAAATTGCAACCAATGGAATGCGGTTAATCATATTTGAAGCGCTGGCGGGCTTTTGTGGCGGCAATGGGTGGACAATTCTCGATAGGCGCCGGCCAAACCGGCAGCCCCCTGGGTCATGATGCGCCAGCCGCTGCGCCGCCGCGCGGCGTGAATGCGGATTCTTTCCGCAGGCTCACGGCCCTTCTCAAGAAGCCCGTGGCCGCCCCCGTGATTCCCGATTTGCAGCTTGCGCCGCAGGCAGCACCCTTGGCAGCCCCGCCGCCCGAAGTTGCGCCAGCGCCTGCCGCCTTGGCTGAGGCTTCAGCCGCGCCGGAGCCCGCACCGGAAGTCTTTGTGCCGGAGCTTCCGGCCCTTGATGCTTCGGCCCTTGCGCCGCCGGTGGTTGAATTGGCGGCCGAGCCTGTCCTCGCGCCCGCCGTGCCTGCAGCGGAGCCTGAAGAGCCTTCAGCCCCGGTTGAAGAACTGCCTGTGGCGGAAGTTGAAGCCGCCGCCGAGGTTGAAGCGCCGGCAGTGGAAGTGCTGCCCGAAATTCCGCCGCCTCCGGCAGTGAAAGAGCCCACCCCGGCGCCAGCCACCGTTGCCCCGCCGCCGCTGCATGCCGCAAGCGAGCCAGCGGCCGAACCTGCCAAGCCACGCCAGGCCCACTTGCGCCGCAAACCGCAGCCCGATGTCTTCGCCGAAGTGCCGGATGACCGCGTGGTTCCACGCGCCGCGCCAGCCGCAAAGCTCACGCCGGAACAGGAAACCGAGAAAGCCGAACTGGCCCGCTCGCTCCTGGACATGATGGCCGCCGGCAGCGGCCAGCCGCAGGAACGCGCGCTTGCCGCCGACACATTGCTGCGCATGCTGCCGCAGCTTCCCGCCCGCATGCGTGCCATGCTGGCCACCCGCCTGTCGATCATGGATGCGCCGCCGCCCTTCTTGATTTCGCGGCTGATCGCCGAGCGTGACATCGCCATCGCCGGCCCGCTGCTGGAAGATTGCGCCCATATTTCCGACGAAGACCTCTTCGCCATCATCCAGACGGCGGATGAAGCCAAGTGCCGCCTGATCGCCCGCCGCCGCAAGATCAGCCGGCCGATCACCGAAGCCTTGGCCGAACATGGCGACGTTCCGGTTCTGCTCACGCTTGTGCGCAACCAGGGCGCCGAGATTTCGCATGATGGCTTTGCCACCCTCGCCGCCAAGGCCGAGGCCAACCCCGATCTCCTCGCGCCCATGTGCACGCGCGCCGACCTGCCGGTGCATTTCGCCTTTGAGCTGTTCTGGGCCGCGCCCGCCCAGTTGCGCCGTTATCTGCTCAGCCGCTTCCTGACGGATTCGGAAAACCTCACCAAGATCTTGAAGATCACCATGGGTTCGGAAGCGGTGGAAACTGCCGATGAAGCTCCGGCCCTTGATCTTGAAGGCGTGGGCGCCGCCATCGAGCAAGTGATGGGCCCGCTGCGTGATGAAGGCATCCGCACGCTGGCCGCCGCCGCCAAGGTCAACCAGTCGACGGTGGAGCGCATCCTTGGTGACAATCAGGGCGAGCCGCTGATGGCCCTGCTCAAGGTGGTGGGTGTGCCGCGCAGCGCGCTTGAACAGGCCTTGCCGGATATGGCCAAGGGTGACACGCCGCTGATTGATCCGCGCCGCAGCCTTGATGAAGTGCAGTCGGTGTTTGACCAGTTGTCCTTCAACAAGGCGCGCATCCTGCTCACCTATTGGAATTGGGCCACCACGCGCAGCGGCCCTTACGCGCCCGCCAACTGAGCATTGGTAAATAATTTCTAAATTCGCGCCGCGGACTCTTGCGGATCATGAATCGCAGATTCATAAAAGGTCTTGCGGGTTGCAGGGGCGATTCGGGTTTGGGGCGGCGATGTCTAAAAGAACAGAATGGAGCGCGTTTCGCGCACAGCTTGTCGTGGCTGAACACCGGCAGCTGTTTGATTATTGGCTGACGTGCTGTGCAGGCCGCGCCATGCCGGGCCGGCAGGATATCAGCCCGGCCAAGATGGGCCGCCTCCTGCCAGGTATCACGCTGGTGGACGTGGCGGAAGATCTGCCGCGCAGCACCATCCGCCTTGCCGGCACAAGGCTTCGCGAGATTCATGAGCGTGAAATCACCGGCCAGGCCATTGAGGCGCTGGAATGGGGCGACAAACGTGAATACTGGCTGGCCGCCTACCGCCGCACGGTGGAGCGTGGTGAGCCCACCCAGGGCGTGCTGAAGGGCCCGCGCGTGCAGAAGGAACACATGGTGCAATATTGGCTGCGCCTGCCCTTGAGCCGCGGCGGCGACAAGGCCGACATGATCCTCGGCCATGATTTCTTCGTGCCCGCCGCCGAGCATTACGGCACCCAGGCCCAAAGCGCCTGAGTTTTCCTTAAGGCTGAAGCTAGCAAAAATTCCTATTGAAATTTCCTATGCGCAATGAGATATATTTTCCTAGAAAGGGAAAATATGATGCAAGAGGAATTTCATGCCGTTTCCGAAAGCCCGCTTCTGCGCCTGTTCCAGCGCAAGGATGCCAAGGGCCATGCCTATATTGATGCCCGCCAGTTCGCTGCCGGGGAAAGGCTGCGTGCCGACTATGAGCGTGCCCACCTCTCTGGCCGCGTGGTCAGCGCCTATGCGCCATCAGCGGGCTCCGGCGGCCGCCACTGGCACATGAGCGACAACGCTATTGAAAATCTCACCCATGGCACGCTGGAGGCGCGCCGCCGTGTGCAGGCCGCCTTTGCGGCGGTAGGCCCGGAACTGTCCGGCATGCTCTATCAGGTTTGCTGCCTCGCCGCGGGCTTTGAGGCGGCCGAAGCCGCGCTGGCCTTGCCGGTGCGCAGCGGCAAGGCCATCCTTGCCTTGGGCCTTACGCGCCTGGCCCGCCACTATGGCCTCATCACCCCGCACAAGCCGCGAAGCCGCGAGGTGATCGCCCATTGGGCCATGGATGATTACCGCCCGCGCATTCCGCCAGCCCAAAGCTGAAGCTTAGCCCGCCTGCGCCGCCGCCGCGTCGGCCTTGATGCGCTTGATCATGGAGGCAACGCCGTTGGAGCGTTGCGGCGTGAGGTGCTCGCGCAATCCCAGCCTTGCGAATTGCGCCTCGGCGTCATAGCTGGCGATCTCGGCCAGGCCCAGGCCCTCGAACATCATGAACACCACGGCGATGAGGCCTTTGACGATCAGCGCGTCACTGTCGCCCACCAGCGCCAGCGTCTTTCCCTTGGGGCCGGGCGTCACGGTGGAATGGATCCACACCTGGCTGGCGCAGCCGGAAACCTTGGTGGCGGCGGTTTTCAGCGCCTCATCCATATGCGGCAGCGCGCGCCCAAGCTCGATCACATGGCGGTAGCGGTCTTCCCACTCGTCAATCAGCTCAAAATCGGAAATGAGTTCGTCCAGGCGTTGGGCCATGGCGGCGGCATATCACGCGCGCTGGTGAACACAAACCTTATTGAAGGATCAGTTTGAAGTGCCGCGCAGCAGGTCTTCAATCTTGCTGGGCGGCTTGGCGGCGGCCTCAGTCAGCGTGGCGAGGCGCAAATTGGCGGGTTGCAGGCTGGACTTGGCCGTTGCAGGGGCGGGCGCCGGGGTGGCGCTGGCCGTCAGCTTGCCGTCGCCGGAATTGGGGTTGGCCCATTCATAGATGATGCGCGCGGAATATTTCGCTTTGGCCTCAAGCGTATAGGCCAGATATTGCCCGGTGATGCAGGCCTGCGGGCGGCGTTCGCAGAAGCCCTTGAAATCGGCAACCGTGTCGGCGGCGGCGGTGATGGTGGCAAAGGTTGAGGACTGCAGGCTGGGCTGGCCGCCCGCCACCAGCGCTTCGGGCGGCGGCGAGGGCAGGGCATAGAGAATGCCACCCAAAACGATTGCTTTCCTGAACAGTCCCATCTTCTTTTGCCAGTTCCGTTGTTTTTGTTTTCCAGCAGCCCGTTTCTAGCAGCTTCATCTTTCAGTGCCGTGAAACACATTCCGCCAATTCGCGTCAAATTTGCTTAAAACTTGAGGGAAGTGGTTAGCCTGCTGTTAACTTTGCAGGGGCAGATTGGGTTAACAGAGAGGTTTGGTGTGGCGCGCGTCCGGGATATCATTGAGGAAGAAGAGTGGAAGATGAAGCCGCTCTCGCTGCTGCTGGCGGTTTCGTCCGGCATTCTGGGCAGCATGATCATCTTCAATGCGGTGTTCCACCAGCCCGGCCATTTGCATCTGGCCCAGGGCCAGCCCGCCGGCGCCACCCACATGGATGTCACCGCCCCGCAGGATGGCGCGGCCACCACCGTAACCCTGAAATATGATCCGCTGATTGAAGACACCCAGCGCGAGCTTCTGGCGGTCGGCCTTTTCAAGGGCCTGGTGGATGGCGTCAATGGCCAGCGCACCAGGCAGGCCATCGCCCAATATCAGCAGATCAACGGCCTGCCGGTAACCGGAGAGGCCAGCCAGGATCTGATCAACCACATCAGGTTCACCCGCAAGGTGCAGGCGGCCGCCCAGTTCACCGGCAGCACGGAGCCGGCTGAAGGCTCAAGCGTCGCGCTGAAATCGCCCGCCGATTCCGCCGCACCTGCTCCAGCACCGGCACAGGCTGCCGTGCAAACCACCCGCATCAAGAAGGTGCAGGTGGCGCTGGCCGGCCTTGGTTATGAGATCAACACGCTGGATGGCCAGGTGAACGGCGAAACCCGCGCCGCGATTCTCAAATACCAGATGGACAACGGCCTCGACATGAGTGGCGGCATTGATGATGCACTGCTCACGGCGCTGAAGGTTCATTGACCCCGGCCACCTGCGGCCCACCTCCACACGGGCAACAAAAAACCGCCGGATTGCTCCAGCGGTTTTGAAACTCTCGGACCTTGCAGGCTGGCTTACATGCCGCCGGCGGGGGCGCCGAAACGCTTCGGCTTTTCAATCTTCTTCGGCGGCGGCAGCAGGCCTTCGCGCTGCAGCTTCTTGCGGGCCAGCTTGCGCGCGCGGCGCACGGCTTCGGCCTGTTCGCGGGCCTTCTTCTCCGAGGGCTTTTCAAAAGCGCCACGGAGCTTCATTTCACGGAAGATGCCTTCGCGCTGCATCTTCTTCTTGAGAACTTTCAGGGCCTGATCGACATTGTTGTCACGAACGATAACTTGCAAGCGAACCTCGATTTTTGATCGGTTAAAAGGGTAAAAGGGCCGTCTTCCGGCCCCAAAGTGGGCGCGTCCTAACACAGGATGGGCCAACGGGCAAGGTGGATTCTTTACCCTTTGCGCGGCCTCAGCTTGTTGAAATGCCCCATCTTGCGCCCCGGCCGGGCCTCGGCCTTGCCGTAAAGATGCAGGCCCACATCCGGCTGTGCGGCCAGAACCTGCCAGTTGGCCGCCTCATCGCCCAGAAGGTTGGTCATCACCACGTCGGAATGCCGCGCCGTGGAGCCCAGCGGCCAGCCCGCCACGGCGCGCATGTGCTGCTCAAACTGGCTGATCAGGCAGGCATCCATGGTCCAATGCCCGGAGTTGTGCACCCGCGGGGCAATCTCATTCACATAAAGCACGTCGGCGCCCACAAAGAACTCAACGCCCATCACACCCACATAATCCAGCGCCTCAGCCATGCGCTGCGCCACATAGACGGCCTCAATGGCAATTTCGGGCTCAATGCGCGCCGGAACGGTGGAAGTGTGGAGGATGTGGTTGCGGTGCACGTTCTCGGTGGGTTCATAGGCGGCAAAATGCCCATCCACCCCGCGCGCGCAGATCACCGAGATTTCGCGCTCAAAATTCACAAAGCTTTCGAGAATCGAGGCCTGATTCTTCATCGCCGCCCAGGCGCCGTCAACTTCATCGGCGGCCATGATCTTGGCCTGGCCCTTGCCGTCATATCCCATGCGCGTGGTTTTCAGTACGGCGGGCAGGCCAATCTCGGAAACCGCATTCTGCAACTCGCCCAGGCTGTTCACGGCGCGGAACTCGGCTGTCATCGCGCCCAGCTCGCACGCCAGAGATTTTTCCTTCAGCCTGTCCTGCGCAACGCCCAGCGCCTTGGAGCCGGGGCGCACCGGCACCAGCCGCTCCAGAAACTGCACTGCTTCCACTGGCACATTCTCGAACTCATAGGTCACGGCCTGAACCTGCGCGGCAAAGGCTGCCAGCGCCGTCTCGTCGCGGTAATTGGCAACGGTGCGCGCCGCCGCCACCTGAAAGGCAGGGCTGTCCTGTTCCGGCGCGAAGATGTGGCTGTTCAGCCCCAGCCGTGCCGCCGCCAGCGCCAGCATGCGCGCCAGTTGCCCGCCGCCCAAAATGCCAATGGTGGAACCGGGGGGAAGCGCCTGCATCAGGCCTCATCCCTGGGGGCCGCAGCCACAGAAGCGGTTTGCTTTTCGGCCCAGGCTGCAACGCGCTTGGCCAATGTATCGTCCTGCAGCGCCAGAACCCGCGCCGCCAGCAAGGCCGCATTGATCGCCCCCGCCTTGCCGATGGCCAGCGTGCCCACCGGAATGCCACCTGGCATCTGCACGATGGAAAGCAGTGAGTCTTGCCCCGAAAGCGCCTTTGATTCCACCGGCACGCCAAACACCGGCAGCAGCGTGAGCGAGGCCACCATGCCCGGCAGATGCGCCGCGCCGCCCGCGCCTGCGATGATCACCTTGAAGCCAGCGGCTTTAGCGCCCTTGGCGAATTCAAACATCCGCTCCGGCGTGCGGTGGGCCGAAACGATCTTGCTTTCGAAAGCCACGCCCAGCGCCTCCAGCGTGTCGGCGGCGTGTTTCATCGTGGCCCAATCCGATTGGCTGCCCATGATGATGGCGACTTCTGGTTTCAAGCGATTGTCTTTCTCACGCGATAATGTCGGGGATCAACAGGTTTTCGATCTGTGCGATCTGGTCTTTGAGGCCAAGCTTCATTTTTTTCAAGCGCTTGAGTTGCAGCGGATCGGCCTTCCCGGTTTTTTCAAAGGCCTCGATGGCGGCGTCGAGATCGCGGTGCTGCTGATAGAGATTCTGCAGCTTGGCGCGCAACTGAACTTCCTGCAGCGTGTCCATTTGCACTTCGTTAACCCCTGGCCCGCGGATCGTCTGAAATCCTTCCCTAGGCCGCCGTGTTTCATTCGACAAGAGGCTATTTCTGTGTCATCATTTCGTTAAGGCAATTTGCCTGTGCCGCTGATTTTCAATGACCTTAGAGGGAGATTGGAATGAGCCTGAAAACCCACCTTCACGAGCTGATCGTAAAGCACCGCGCTTTGGAACAAGAGCTGGCGGAAGCTATGGCCCATCCGGCCACGACGGACAGTCAAGTGGCGGAAATCAAGCGCAGAAAACTGCGCGTGAAGGATGAAATCAGCAAGATCGAAAAAGATCTGGCCCACGCCGCCTAAGCCCTAGGCTTCGGTTCCAAAAGGTCCCAGCGGTTGCCGTGGAGATCCTCAAACACGGCAACCGTTCCATATGTTTCATGGCGCGGGGCCTCGAGAAAGCGCACCCCTGCCGCAAGCATGGTGGCTTGGCTTTTTGCAAAGTCATCCGTGTGCAGGAAAAAGGCCACGCGGCCACCTGCCGCTTTGCCGGTGAAGGCCGCCTGCTCAGGCGTTGCCGGTTGCGCCAAGAGGAAGCGCGCGCCTGTTGGCGTGTCCGGCCCCATCACAACCCAGCGCTTGCCCGCGCCCATGTTGATGTCTTCAAACAGCCGGAAGCCCAGCGCGGCGCGGAACCAGCCAATGGCCTCATCATAATCGCGCACCAGATAGGTGATGAGGGCAATATGGCTGTGCATGCTGAATCCCTGAACTTGCAGGCCCCCGCTCTACCACCTATATATTGCCGTGGCGATGCTGCCCGGCCCGTGCAGGAACACTTAAAATCCCAGGGCCTATAAACGATTTCATCGGGAGCTGTCCCTGTCTCGGGCCGTGGTCTGGGACAAACGGCGCCCACCTACGCGAGTAGGGACCAGGGATCGTTCGTTCCCACGGCCATGGTGGCTCGCCACTTCTCCTCCCAAGAAAAAGGCCCGCTAGCCGCGGGCCTTTTCCTTTTGCCGAATCTGGCGAGCCTACTTGATCACTTTGCCATGCTTGGCCAAGCAGTCTTCCTTAGTGGTGGAAACCCAGCCCTGGCCCTTGCAGGCATTCATGCCCTTGCAGCTGTGGCCCTTGCCCTGGCATGAGCCGTGGCCCTTGCAGGAATTGACGCCGAAGCACTTCACGCTCTTGGCCATCATTGCGGCGCTGGCGGCGGGCGCCATGCTGGTGCTGGCAATTGCAAGGGTGAAGGCGGTGGCGGCCAGGGCGGCGCCGGATTTTGTAACCTGGATCATCTGTGGTCCCCAATGTTGCGCGCGGAAATGCGCGAGGCCCGCTTCTCGCCCGCCCGCGCCATCACCAGCCATTCAACACTTGGTGAGCCGCCGCCCGCGCGCAAAAAAGCCCGCAAGAGACGGCTTGCGGGCTTGGCCGGCGTGAAGGCTGGGCGGCAGCCTCCGCGGGGCAGGGGGCTAGTATTTCTTCATCATCTTGTGATGCATCATGTGGTGCATCATCATGTGGTCCATGCACTTGCCGTGCTTCATCATCTTGCACTTCTTGTGCATCATCATGTGATGCGGGTGATGCTTCATCATCATCATGGCGGCCTGCGAAGGCGCGGTGCTGGCGGCGCCGGCCACGGCCAGGGTCATCACCGTGGCGAAAATCTTCAGTGTGTTCTTCATGGAGCGTTCCTCTGATGCGGTTGGGCCAAGCACATTGGCCATGGCGCGAGCCTCACACCAAAGCCTGCTGCGCCGCCACTCACATCGGCGTGAAACACGCAACCGTGATCAAGGAGTGAATGTCCAAGAAGCAGCGATGTGCTGTTCAGTCTTGCATCGTCTTGGCCAGCGCTTCCAGCCTTTGTGCGGCGCGGTCAAGATGCGTGGTGAGGTTGGTTTCCAGAGTCTTCAACTGTGTCTGCGCCAGGTTGCGGCCCTCGCGCAAGCCCTGCACCTGGTCTTCCAGCGCCTCGATTTTCTGGATCGCCTCGCTCAGCCGGTCAGCCACCATCAGCCCGCTCATCACCAGAAGGCGGATGTCGCCGATCGAGCCCACGCTCTGCTTGATGCGGTTCACCTCGGTGTCGAGCAGGGCGGCAAGCTCGCGCAGATGCTCTTCCTCGCCGTCCGGGCATTGCATGGTGTAGGGCCGGTCGGCCACGGTGACGACAACATTCGCCATCTGCCTCAAGCCCCGCTGTTGGAATGCAGCACGGAGCGGATGCGCCCCATCGC
>JAGWTZ010000041.1 GCA_028868695.1 Alphaproteobacteria bacterium
TTGAACGGCGGCGTTCTCACGGCAACAGCCGCCATCGCCGTCTGGCTCTGGTCCAAACAGGCCATCACCGTGGGCGCCATCGCCTTCTCGGTGGGCCTGGTTTACCGCATGCTCGGCATGGCCCATTGGATGCTGTGGGAAGTGGCCGGCCTGTTCGAGGATTTCGGCGTGGTAAAGGACGGCGTGGACGTGATCGCCCGCCCCCACACGGTGGTGGACAAGCCAGGCGCGCCGCCGCTCCAGGTGACGAAGGGCGAGATCCGCTACAACGCCATCCACTTCAACTATGGCAAGCCAGTGGAGAATGGCCGCGAGGTGGTGGCTGGCCTGTCGCTCAACATCCGCCCCGGCGAAAAGGTGGGCCTCGTCGGCCGTTCCGGCGCCGGCAAGACCACGCTGACCAGCCTGCTCTTGCGCTTCAGCGATTTGAGCGGCGGGGAAATTCTCATCGATGGCCAGAATATCGCGGCCGTGACGCAGGAAAGCCTGCGCGCCGCCATCGGCGTGGTGACACAGGATACATCGCTTCTGCACCGTTCGGTGCGCGACAATATCCGCTACAGCCGCCCCGATGCCAGCGAGGCCGAAATCGAGGCCGCCGCCGCCCAGGCCCATGCGCTGGAGTTCATCGCAACCTTGCGCGATCCCAACGGCCGCAGCGGCATGGAGGCGCATGTTGGTGAGCGCGGCGTCAAGCTTTCGGGCGGCCAGCGCCAGCGCGTGGCCATCGCCCGCGTGCTGCTGAAAAACGCGCCCATCCTCATTCTTGATGAAGCCACTTCCGCGCTGGACAGCGAGGTGGAAGCCGCCATCCAGGAAAACCTGAAAGAGCTGATGGAAGGCAAAACCGTTATCGCCGTGGCGCACCGCCTTTCCACCATTGCGGCGATGGATCGCCTAGTGGTGATGGACAAGGGCCGCATCGTGGAAGAAGGCACCCATGCCGAACTGCTGCGCAAGAAGAACGGCATCTACGCCGCCCTCTGGGCCCGCCAGTCCGGCGGCTTCCTCATCCCCGAAGACATCAAGCCCGCCGAGGCGGCGGAATAGAGCGCTACTTCACCGCCACCATGAAAATCCGCGGGAAGCGCAGCAGCGCCTTTCCGTCGGCTTGCGTGGGGTAAGCCGTGGCAAGCAGCGCCTCATAGCGCGCCAGATAGTCGCCGCGCTCATCCGGCGCCAGCGCTTCGAGGAACGGCCGCAGCCCTGTGCCCTTCACCCACTCCACAATGCCCGCCGCGCCGTCCATCGGGTGGTTGTACACCGTGTGCCAAACATCGAACTTCGTGCAGAGTGGTTTCAGCGCCGCGTAATATTCCGCCGGGCTTGGCATGTCGCCTCGCGCCACACCGCGCAATTTGTCAGCATACGGAGTATTTGCTGCCGCTCGCTCCATCGCCACATGCGAAGGCTCGCGCCGGTTGTCCGGCATTTGAACGGCCAGCGCCGCACCCGGCATCATGCCCGCCAGCAGGCGCCGCAGGGCCGCCAAGTGATCAGGCACCCATTGATAGGTGGCGTTGGAGAACAGCACATCCGCTTCGGGCGGTGCCTGCCATGCGGCAAGGTCGGCCTCAATGAATTCAACACCCGGCAGCGCGGCCCGCGCCTTGGCCAGCATGTCGGGCGAATTGTCCACGCCCACCACCCGCGCGGCGGGATAGGCCGCCACCAGCAGTTCCGTTGAATTGCCGGGCCCGCAGCCGAGGTCATAGACCAGCCGCGCTTCACTGGGCGGAACCTGCGCCAGAAGATCGCGCGCCGCCCGCGTCCGTTCACCGGCAAACTTGAGATATTGGGCGGGAGACCAGGCAGGCATCGCGCAGGCCTAAGCCACCACCACGCGCGTGCCCAGCTTCACGCGGTCATAAAGCCAGATGACATCGGCATTGAACATCGCAAAACAGCCGGCGGTGGAGCGCGTGCCGATATGCTCCGGCACATCCGTGCCATGGATGCGGTAGCTGGTGTCGGCGTTGTTGGCATAGAGATAGATCGCCCGCGCCCCCATCGGGTTGAGCGGCCCGCCCGGCATGCCCTGGATGTATTTGATCAGGTCCGGCCGGCGCTTCAGGTGGTCCTGCGTCGGCGTCCACACTGGCCATTTCTCCAGCCGGCCCACCACGGTCTCGCCTTTCCAGTCGCCATACTTTCCGGTGCCAATGCCGAAGCGGATGGCCTTGTTGGCCTGGCCGATGATATACAGCCAGTTGCGCGAGGTGTTCACCACAATGGTGCCCATCGGTGCGGACATGGGGGCATCCACCACCTGGCGGCGATAGCGGTATTCCACCTTCTGGTCATCGTCATCAGCAACGGGGAACGGCTCGCCCGGAACCAATTTGGCTTGGGCAGGCGTGGCCAGCGGGGCGGCAAGGGCGGAGGCAAGCAGGCTGCGGCGGGTGATTTGCATGGCGGCAATTTAGCCGTCCCGCCGCGAAAGTGAAAGCCGGCTTTTGCAGCCGCTCGCAAGACGCTGCGCAACCAGTGCCGCGCCAGTTGCCTCCGCCGGGCATGGCAACTAGGCTCTCGCCATGCGCATCATTGCTTCGGCCATTTGCTATTTCGCGATTGTCTTTGCGGCAGGCTTTGTTCTGGGCACGCTGCGCACGCTCTGGGTGGCGCCCTACATGGGCCCGCTTGCGGCCACGCTGCTGGAACTGCCCTTCATGCTGGCAGCCTCATGGGCGGCCTGCGGCTTCACGTTAAGGCGCTTCGCCCTGCCCGCCCAACCTGCCGTGCGGCTGGCCACCGGCCTGCTTGCCCTCGCCCTGCTGCTGGCGGCAGAGGCAACGCTTTCAGTGCTGCTCGGCGGCCTGAGCCTGAAGCAGCACATCGCCCTTTATCAAACGGCACCCGTGCTTCTGGGCCTCGCCGGGCAAGCGGCCTTTGCCGCCTTCCCCCTGCTCAGGCCCTAGCGCGCGAACTTCTTGTATTTGATGCGCTTGGGCATCACCGAGTCTTCGCCCAGGCGGCGCTTCTTGTCTTCCTCATAGTCCTGGAAGTTGCCTTCAAACCATTCCACATGGCTGTCGCCTTCAAAGGCCAGGATATGCGTGGCCAGCCGGTCAAGGAACATGCGGTCATGGCTGATGATCACGGCACAGCCGGCGAAATCCTCCAGCGCCTCTTCCAGCGCAGCCAGCGTTTCGGTGTCGAGATCATTGGTCGGCTCGTCGAGCAGTAGCACATTGGCCCCGCTCTTCAGCATCTTGGCAAGATGCACGCGGTTGCGCTGGCCGCCCGAAAGCGTGCCCACGGGCTGCTGCTGGTCGCCACCCTTGAAGTTGAAAGCGCCAGTATAGGCGCGCGAATTGATCTCGCGCTTGCCCAGATAGATCACCTCGCTGCCGCCGGAAATTTCCTGCCAAACGGTTTTCTTGGCGTCCAGCGCGTCGCGGCTCTGGTCAACATAGCCCAGATGCACGGTTGGCCCGATCTTGATGGTGCCCGCATCCGGCGTTTCCTGCCCCGTGATCATGCGGAACAGCGTGGATTTGCCCGCACCGTTCGGCCCGATGATGCCCACAATGCCGCCCGGCGGCAGCTTGAAAGACAAGTCGTCAATCAGCAGCCTGTCGCCATAGGCCTTCGAAAGGCCTTCAACTTCGATCACCGTGTCGCCAAGGCGCTCGCCCGGCGGAATGATGATCTGCGCTTCGTGGCTCTTCACGCGCGCTTCATTGGCCTTGACCAATTCGTCATAGGCCTTGATACGCGCCTTGCTCTTGGCCTGGCGGGCCTGGGGTGATTGGCCCATCCACTCGCTTTCGCGCGCCAGCACTTTCTGGCGGGCCGCGTCCTCGCGCTGCTCCTGGGCAAAGCGCTTGGCCTTGGCCTTGAGATAGGCGGTGTAGTTGCCTTCGTAGGGAATGCCGCGGCCGCGGTCGAGCTCCAGTATCCACCCGGTCACATTATCAAGGAAGTAACGGTCATGGGTGACGATCAGGATGGCGCCCGGGTAATCGCGCAAATGATGCTCCAGCCAGTTGACGCTTTCGGCGTCCAAGTGGTTGGTCGGTTCGTCAAGCAGCAACAAGTCCGGCTTTGAAAGCAGCAGGCGCGTCAGCGCCACGCGGCGCCTTTCACCGCCCGAGAGATTTTCCACCGAAGCCTCGCCCGGCGGACAGCGCAGCGCATCCATGGCCACTTCGACCTGGCTGTCGAGGTCCCACAGGTTCTCGGCGTCGATCTTGTCTTGCAGCGCCGCCGCCTTTTCGGCGTTCTCGTCGTTATAGTCGGCCATCAGGGCGTTGTATTCGTCGAGAATGGCCTTCTTCTTGGCCACGCCTTCCATCACGTTTTCAAACACGGTCTTGGAAGGGTCAAGTTGCGGCTCCTGCTCGAGATAGCCGCAGGTGGCGCCCTCCGCCAGCCAGGCCTCGCCATTCCATTCCTTGTCGCGCCCCGCCATGATCTTGAGCAGCGTGGATTTGCCCGAGCCGTTGGGGCCGAGCACGCCGATCTTGGCATCCGGGTAGAAAGACAGGTGCACATTGTCGAGCACCTTCTTGCCCCCGGCATAGGACTTGGAAAGGCCCTGCATGTGATAGATGAACTGGCGCGCCATAAACGGATTCCTGCAAATGAATGATGCTTTGCGCGCCTTCTAGCTGGCCAAATTCAAAAGGGCAATCTCAGCCGGATTTGCCGTTTTCGATGTCCAGTTTCCTCTGGAACTTGCCCTGCAGCACGTCCACCACCACCAGTGAGGCGAGGACGAAATAGAAGGTGGATTTCTCGATCGGGTGCACCACATAGCCAAAGATGGTGACAGCCGCGATGTGCCCGCCCTCGGCCACCAGCATCACGCCAACCAGCAGCAGCACGAAAAGCCCCAGCACCTCATAAAGCCGGTTCTTCTGCAGGAAGGCCGCCACCCTGTCCGCTGCCAGGATGGAAATCACCCCGGCCAGCACCACCGCCACCAGCATGATCAGCATGTTGCTGGTGAAGGCAATGGCCGCCACCACCGTGTCGAATGAAAACACCACGCACATCAGCGCAATTGAGGTGAGCAGTGATGAAACCGGCGCCTGCCCCGGCCGCGCTGCGCCTTCGTGCTCAAGGTCACGCACCGAAAGCATGTGATGGATTTCGCGGATGGCGGTGCGGATCAGCATCCACCCGCCGAACAGAACGATCAGCGCATGCCCGCTGATGGCGCTGTGCAGCCAGACGAAATCAATCGTGATCAGCGGATGTTCCAGCGCGCTGATCACTTCCAGCAGCACGAACAGCAGCAGCACGCTCATCGCCAGCGAGATCACCGTTCCCGCCCGGCGCACAAAGGCTTGGCGCTCCGGCGCGGCGCGGCGCGCGTCGATGGAAATATAGAGAAGGTTGTCAAACCCCATCACCACTTCCAGCGCGGTGAGGATCAGAACGGTGAACAAACCGCTGATTGAGAACAATTCAGTGAGCAACATCAAACCTTCTTGCGCATTTCATTGGCAACCAGGATGGATAGCACACCCTTCAGGGCCAGGATCGCCGCGGGAAATATGGAATAGCCCGCCATGTCCTGCCCGGCAAACACCAGCGTGGCCACCGCGCCGCACAAGTCGGCCGCGCCAAACACATAGACCAGCGGCAACATGCCGGGATATGGCCCCCAAATCGCCATCAGCAGCAACACGTTGAGCGCGGCGACCAAGACCAAAAGCCCCCCGGCCCCCACGCCCAGGCCGCCGAGAATGAGGCCGCAGCCACCCACGAACACAATCGACAAAACCGAGAAAACCGTGAGCAAAACCTTCATGCCACATGCCCCTGCTTTGAAAGCGCCAGCCGCTTGCGCGCCGCCGCGTCACGATAGAACAGATTGTAGGTGTCGAACGGAATGATCTGCCCCGCCGGCGTTACGAAATGCACGCAAGAGCGCTTCACCCGGCTGATGCAGAAATTATGCGCGTCGAGAAATTCAACGATGGCGATGCGGAAGATGTTTTCATAACCCATCCCCTCCGGCACAGGCACCTGCGGCAGGCAGCACAACAGCGCATCCAGCCTTTCGGGGTTGTTGCACTCCACCGTGCTCAGCGAAAAGAAATTCATGATCTGCTTGTGCAGGTCCGGGTATTTTTCAAAGGTGATGGCATTGGGCAGCGCCTCCACCAGCATCTCCCTGGGGAAATAGGAAGTGATTGGCGCGATGCGCTCGCCATTGCGCAGCGCATAGCCGATGGCGATGGATTCCGGATTGCAGGGCAGCGGAATGATGTCGCCCGCCGTGAAGGCCGTGCCTGCCGCAATGATCGCCTTGCGGATGTCGGAAAGCACGAAGCGGTCGGTTGCCGCATTGAACCCTTCATTGCGCCCCGCGTCTTGCACCGGCTGGAAGGTGATGCCGCGCACGCAGCGCCATTGCAGCGCATGGCGGATGATGTCGCCAAGCTCATCCTCATTCTGCCCGCGCTTCACCACAACAACCAGCGTTGTGGAGATGTTGTGCCGCTCCAGCGCCTCAAGCGCCTCGCGGCGGATGCGCGTCAGGTCCGCCCCGCGCAGGTCCTTGAGCACCGAAGGCCGCAGCGAGTCGAACTGCAGGTAAACCTCGATGCCCGGCTTGAATGCCGCCAACTGTTCAACGAATGCCTCATCCTGCGCAATGCGGATGCCATTGGTGTTCAGCATGATGTGGCGGATGGGCCGCCGCTTGGCCGCCGCAATGATCTCGATGATCTGCGGATGAATGGTGGGCTCCCCGCCGGAAATCTGCAACAGGTCGGCCTCTCCTTCCGAGGCGCACAGCGCGTCCATCATCCGCTCGATTTCGGCCAGCGGCCGGTGATGGGTCTTGGCGGTGGAGGAGTCTGCAAAGCAAACCGGGCAGGTCAGGTTGCAGGCCTCATTCACGTCGATCAGCCCAAAGCAGGAATGCTGCTCATGGTCCGGGCACAGCCCGCAATCATAGGGGCAGCCTTCCTCGGTGCGCGTCTGGAACACATGCGGCCTGTCGCCCGGCTTGATGTAGTCCTGCGCCAGCTTGAAATAGGCAATGTCGGTTGAAACCAGCGCCTTTTCCACGCCATGCGTCTTGCAGCGCTTCAGGTAATAGACACAGCCATCATCGAATATGATCTTGGCGGGCACCAGCGCAAAACATTGCGAGCAAAGCGATGTGGTCTGCCCATGGAAGATGTAAGGCGAAATCTTACGCACTGGCGCGTTCATGGCCCCTCCCCATCATCAGCAAAGCGTAGGCGATCAGCGCCGCGCAAACAAGGTGGAACAGGTTGAACGGCCCGGCCACGGCGGCATAAGGCTTCAGGAATTCCCAGCAAAACCTTTGCGCCGCGTAGAACAGCACCAGCGCATAAAAACCGTTGCGCATGAACCAGCCGTCCCGCCGCGCCAGCATCACAAGGGCATAAGCGAGAAACGCCATCATGCTGAAACTTTCATAAAGCTGCACCGGGTGGCGCAGCACGCCGTCACCCAGGTCAACTGCCCAGGGCAGCGTGCTGGGCGTGCCATAGGTTTCATCGGCCAGGCCGGAGAAGAAACACCCCCAGCGGCCCACGGCAACAGTGGCGGCGAAGGCCGGAACAAAGATCAGCCCGGTGGAGCCGGAAATGCCGCGCGCCCATTTGAACAGTTCGATTGCCGCAATCGCCCCCGCCAGCGCGCCAACAATGCTGCGCGCCACCTGATGAAGTCCGCCAAGGTAAAGGTTTGCCGTGCCAAGCCCATAGCCGCCGATCACCGCACCAAGGATGAGCGCGAGGGCATAGACGGGCCCTGCCCTGTCAATGCGCGCCGCCGCATCGGCTAGCCGCCAGCGGTAGCAGATGTAGCTGAGCGTCAGTGACGAGAGCGAGGCAGCAACATCAAAGGCGGCGTGGATGGGCATCCCTGCCTTATGTCGCAGCCAGCAACGCCCCGCAAGTTACTGCTTGTCCAGCGCGTCCTTGATGATCTTCTGCAGGTCGTCGCGGCGATAGGGCTTCATGATGATGAAGCCTTCCTTGAAGCGCGGCTCATCCTGGTGAACCATGGCGCCCTTGGGATAGCCCGAGGTGTGCACGATCTTCAGCTCCGGCTTGAGGCTCTGGGCGGCCTGCGCCAGGTCAAAGCCATTCATGCCGCCCGGCATCACCACGTCCGAGAACATCAGGTCAATGTCCTCCACTTCCTGCAGAACGGCCAGCGCCTGGAAGCCGTCACCCGCCTCGATCACGTCATAGCCAAAGTCTTCCAGAAAGCCGCAGGCCACGGCGCGCACGGCCTCCTGGTCCTCAACAACGAGGATCTTCGCCTTGCGGCTGGCCACCGGCTGCACCGGCACATCCGCTGCTGGCGCGGCAGCAATCGGCATCGGCGCCGGGGCGGCATGGGCCGCTTCCTTGGCGGCAATTGCCGTCACCGCATTGGCCACGGCATTCACCGCCTCGCCATGCGCCAGCTTGCGTGGCAGATACATCTTGAAGGAGGTGCCATGCCCCACTTCGGAATAAACGCTGATGTGCCCGCCCGATTGCTTGATGAAGCCGTAAACCATCGAAAGCCCAAGGCCGGAGCCCTTGCCCGGCGCCTTGGTGGTGAAGAAGGGCTGGAACACTTTTTCAATCAGCTCTGGCGTCATGCCGTGGCCGGTGTCGGTCACCGCTACCATCACATAGTGGCCCGGCACCACTTCCGGGTGCTTCTCGGCATAGAACTGGTCGAGATAGGCCGGCTGGGTTTCAATGGTCACCATGCCGCCATTGTCCATGGCGTCGCGCGCATTGATGGCCAGGTTGAGAATGGCCGATTCAAGCTGCGATGGGTCGATCATCACATGCGGCGTGCCCGGCATGGTCTCAACCTTGAGGTTGATGTTCTCGCCAATGCTGCGCGACAGAAGCGGCTCCATGGCCTTCACCAGCGTGTTCACTTCAACATCGCGCGGCTCAAGCTCCTGCTTGCGGGCGATGGCCAGAAGCTGCCGCGTCAGTTCAGAGCCCTTGCGCGCCGCATCCACCGCTTCAGAGAGGCGGCGGGTGGATTTGTCCTCCGCCGGGAACTTGCCATCAAGCAATTGCAGGTTGCCGATGATCACGGTGAGCAGGTTGTTGAAATCATGCGCCAGCCCGCCAGTCAGCTGGCCAATCGCTTCCATCTTCTGCGCCTTCTGCAGGCGCTCATTCACCTCGCGCCGCTGCGACACGTCGGAAATCTGCACGATGAGCTGCTCGGTCTCGCCAAGGTCATTCTTCACCAGCGCGATCGATACCGCGCCGTGAATGGTCTTGCCCTGCCCCGTCACCAGCCGCAGCTCCTGCTGCATGACGCTGAGCTTGCCGGTCAGAAGTTCGCGCATGCTGTTCAGGAAGGCCGGGCGGTCATCCTTGTGGATCAGCTCCTCGAAGGAAACATGCCGGCTCTCAAGGTCGTCGCGCTGCAACAGCGTGGCCAGCGAGGTGTTGGCCACTTCAATGTGCCCCGTGGGCGAAACCACGGCAATGCCTTGGGCCGCCGCCACGAAGGCGCTGCGGAAACGTGTGTCCACCCGCGCCGTGGCGATCTCCGCCACCTTGCGCTCGGTGATGTCTTCCAGCGTGCAGACCGAGCGTTCCAGCCGCCCCTTGTCGCCGCGGTAAGCGGTCATGGAAAGCAGAATGGTGGCCAGCGAGCCATCCTTGCGGTGGATGAGCAATTCACCATTGCGATAGCTGCTGGTGGTCAGGAACTTCGGATAAATCTCGGTCACCAGCTTGCTGCGCGATTCCATCGGCAGGAATTCGCTGAACGCCCGGCCCACAATGTCATTGGCGGAATAGCCCAGCGCCGCGCACCAGGCCGCATTGGCCGAAATCATCCGGCCTGAGCCGTCCATGGTGTGCAGCATCACCGGAAGGTTGTTCAGGAGCTTTTCGTAAACCCCGCCATTCTGGTCGGGGAAGAAGGGCATCGTGGCCGCCGCCGCGGGCGCGCGCTCCACCCGCCAGGCAGGCTTCTGCTGCGTTTGCGTTTCCCAGCCCTTCAAACCGGCAGTCGTCATGGTCCATCACCCTCGCGTCACGTAACCTATCATTAGGCGTGTTGCGGTTAACGGCTCCTTGCCGGCGAGGTTCAAATGCACGTCACTCGCTCAAGGGGCGAGCAAGGTTGCGTTAACGGTAAATGCTTTCCTAACGCGGCCTCAGGCCACGTGCGGCAGCCCGCGCGCCTCGGCCGTCACCAGCGCGGTGATCAATCCTTCATCATCGCGCGCCTCGGGCAGCAGGTGCTTTTCAATGTGGGTTTTGACGCGTGGCCGCTCTCCCCCCTGTTGCAGCGCCTGGGCCATGGCCGCAGCCTCGGCCAGCCTTTGCGCCTCGGCCAGCGCCTGCGCGCCCGAGGTGAAAGTGCGAACCGGCCCTTGCCCCGTCACCCGGAACAAGCCGCTGCCGTCGCCCTCCACCTGCGCCACGGCCCGGCAGGCCACAAGGCCCGCGGCCGCGCCAATGGCATTGGCCACTTCGCAATTGGGCGCAAACACCACTTCGCAGGAAAGCCGCTGCCCCACCTCGGGATAATAGATCCGCACCGGCCCGCCCACCGCCACGATGGGCATGGCGGGGGAAAGTGTGATGGCAACCCCGCCCAAGCGCTTTTGCCCGGCGCAAACGGCATCCACCAACTCGCCCGAAACCGGCTTGCCAAAGGCCTGCTGCAATACCACCCGCGCCGAAGCCGCCACCGCGGCATCCCACACACCCCGGCAAAAGCCCTGCAACACCGCCTCATCGGCCGCCTTCATGTCGCGAAAACGCACCAGCAGACGCGCCGCCAATTCCGCCGCAGCGCGGGACCAATTGTCCTGCAGGCCCAGCACATGCGCGGCATCAGAGGGCGTGAAGCTGCAAAATTGCACAAGGCCCCGCTTGCGCAGCGCGGCAATGGCCCGCGTCGCCGCCGTTCCCGTGGCCAGCCGCCGCAGCGGAACCGGGCTTTGCGAAACCTGGGCCAGAATGTCGGCCTCGCGCTCATTCAGCCCCTGCCCGGCCTTCACCGCCCCAAACGGCAGCACGAGGAATTTCCCCAGCATCGAGCCGCCCGTGCTCTCGGCCAGGTCGGCCTCCAAGAGCGCCAACGTTTCCGGCCGCCTGGCGCACAGCAGCGAAACCGGCACAGCCCGTTCGGGGCCAAGTTGCAAAACGCCGCCCGCGCCCAGTTTCACTTCGCTGTCGCCGCCAAGCCCAATGGTCTTGACGTCAATGGCTTTCACCATGGTGCGCCAGCCGCCCACTTCCGCGCCCTGCTCGGCCACTTGCGGCTGCCCGTCGATCAGCAGGCCAACATCCGTCGTCGTGCCGCCCATGTCCGACATCACAAAGCTTTCCAGCCCGGAAAGCCATTGCGCGCCGATCAGGCTGGCCGCAGGGCCGGAAAGCACCGTCTCGATCGGCCGCGCCGAAACCGCATCGGCGCTGGCCAGGCTGCCATCGCCCTTCACCAGCATCAGCGGGCAAGCCATCTTGTGCTCGGCCATGGCGCGGCGCACCGCTGCCGCCAGTTCGGTAATGCGTGAGATGAGCCGCGCGTTGAGAACCGCCGTCTGCGCCCGGCGCGGCGCATCCAGCGCGCTGGCCAGGCTGTGTGACATGGTCACGGGCTTGCCGGTTTCGGCGGTGATCAGCTCGGCCAGCGCCAGTTCATGCGCCGGGTTGCGCACCGCAAAACCGGCCGCCACGGCATAGGCCGAAACCGTGTCTCCCTGCGCCGCCGCCCAGGCTTTCACTGCCGCCATGTCAAGCTTTGCAACTTCAGCGCCGGTATGGTCATGCCCGCCGGCAATCCGCAAAACCGGCATCTGCGGGAAGGCGGCCTGCAGCCCGCTGCGCTTCAGCATCGCCTCATCAAAGCCCGCCAGAATGAGGCCCACCGCCCCGCCATGGCCTTCAACCACCGCATTGGTGGCCAGCGTGGTTGAAACCGAAACCATCGAAACGGCGCTTGCGTCAAATCCCTCAAGCTTGGCCATGGCCAGCCCCATGGCCTCAATCACCCCCACGGCAAGGTCGCCCTTCGTGGTGATCGCCTTGGCTGAAGCCAGCAAAACATGCTTTTGCGCGTCGATCACCACGGCGTCCGTATAGGTGCCGCCCGTGTCGATGCCGATGATGTAAGTCGCCTGTCCCATGCGCCCATCTTGCAAGGTTCGGCGCCGGGGGCAACCTCAATTTGGGTCAATATTTGCGCAGGCGCGACAGGTGAATTCACCGGGCGCCCCTCTCCGCCTGCCCTTTAACCCAATCGCAAGCCGGAGGGCTTAAGCCTCCTCCATCTGCCAACAGGAAGGCCCGCATGAAAATCCGCAGCGCAGAATTGATCGGCGCGCTCAGCCACGCTTTGGACATCACCGAAGGCCAGCCGCGCGGCCATTGCCACCGCGTCTGCTGGATGGGCATGAAACTGGGCCAGGGCATCAACATGCCGCGCGAGGAACTGGCCGATCTCTACTATGCATTGCTGCTGAAGGATCTCGGCTGCTCTTCCAACGCCGCCCGCATCTGCCAGCTCTATCTGGCCGATGACCGCAAGTTCAAGGCCGATTTCAAGCTGATCGACGGCTCGCTCTCGCAAGCCTTGCGCTTTGTGCTCACCCACACCGGGCTGGAGAGCGGCATGGCCGAACGCTTCCGTGCCATCATCAACATCATGCGCAACGGCGGCCAGATTTCACGCGAGCTGATCGAGGCCCGCTGCCACCGCGGCGCCGACATTGCCCGCCAGATGGGCTTCAGCGAAGCCGTGGCCGGTGCCGTCCAGAACCTTGATGAGCATTGGGATGGCTCCGGCAAACCCGAAGGCCGCCTGCGCCGCGAAATCCCCGTGGCCTCGCAGATCGCCCTCATGGCGCAAGTGGCTGATGTCTTTTACATGGCGGGTGGCCGTGAGGCCGCCACCCGCGAAATCGAGGCCCGCGCCGGAACCTGGTTCGACGCAGACCTTGTGCAGGTCTTCATCAATCTGGTGGAGTTCGATGAATTCTGGGAGCCGCTCGCGGCCCCCGATCTCGCCTCGCGCATCATGGCGCTGGAGCCTGAAGAACATATCCGCCTGGCGGATGAGGATTACCTTGACCGTGTCGCCAAGGGCTTCGCCATGGTGGTGGACAGCAAAAGCCCCTTTACCGCCGGCCACTCGACCCGCGTGGCGCTTTATGCCGACATGATTGCCGAACGCCTGGGCCTGCCCGCCGCGCAGCGCCGCCAGCTCACCCGCGCCGCCTTGCTGCATGACATCGGCAAGCTTGGCATCAGCAACGGCATTCTCGACAAGCCGGCCAAACTCACCGAGGCGGAGTTCGCCACCATCAAGAGCCATCCCACCCTCTCAGCAGAAATCCTGCGCGGCATTCCGGCCCTGGCCAATCTGGTGCCGGTGGCCGAGGGGCATCATGAAAGGCTGGATGGCAAGGGCTATCCCCGCGGCCTGAAGGGAAGCGAAATCAATCTCGATACACGCATCTGCACCGTGGCTGATGTTTTCGATGCCCTCACCGCCGACAGGCCCTATCGCAAGGCCATGGCCGTGGGCGAGGCGCTGGCCCTCATGCAAAAGGATGTGGGCGCCGCCTTCGACGCCCGGTGCTTCGCCGCACTTGCTGATGCCATGAGGGACATGCAGCAAGCGGCGGCCTGACGCTTACCCAAGCAACCTGGTGGAGGGGCCCATCTTGGCAAAAACCTTGCTACTGGCGCTGGCCGGGCCAGCCTTGTTTCTCGTTTACATTCTGTTGGCCATCCTTGGGCTCTTGGCAACAGGCCACACGCCCGAAGCGGTTGCCCAATTGGCCCCCGGCTATGCGCCCCACGTGCTCCTCGCGGTGTTGGCAACTCTTGCGATTTGGCTGTCGCGCCTGAAGCCGCAATGGCACACCGGGGTCTCAACTTCTCTGGCCCATGATGCAGCCATCGGCGCTGCAGCGGGGCTGGCCCTGGCAGCGGCCTATATCTTGCTGTTCCACAAGGTCCATGTTTGGCTGCAGGCCAATTGGGGTGATTATGTTCCCCCAGGCAGCACAACCGATGCCCTCGGCGGCGCAGCCGTGATTTTCTTTGTTGCCAATGTGCTGCTGGCCCCGTGGGTGGAGGAGTCACTCTATCGCGGCATTCTGTTTGAAAGGCTCTGCCATCGCTGGGCCACCGGCGGCGCAGCACTGGTGAGCTGCATCGCCTTTGGCGCGCTGCATTGGGCGGGAGGTTTTTGGTACATGGTGCTGACGGGTGCGGTGGCCGGTGGCGCCTTCATGGCCCTGCGCCTGTGGCGCGGCAATTTGCTTGCGCCGTTCTCCGCCCACCTCGCATTGAACCTCGTGGAATTCGCCTGGCTCTCGGGCTGGCTGCCCCTCACGGCATGAAAAAAAGGACCGGACACAAGGTCCGGCCCCTTCACCAAATCGTTTGGGAAATCAATCAGCCGAAGCGATAGCTCGAGGCCGTCACGCCGCCAAACACGTTGGTGTCGTGATAGACGCGCGTGGCCTTTTCATTTTCAGCCGCACCCACCGCCGCAAACAGCGGCACAAGATGGTCTTCACGCGGATGGCAGATGCGCGCCGCCGGCGCCTGCTCCCACTTCAGCAATTCCTGAACACGGGTTTTCGGGTCGGCATTCACGGCCTTGTCCAGCCAGGCGTCAAACTGCGCCGAAGGCTCGCGGCCGGCGGGCCCGAACAGGCGCAAGTTATGGTAGGAAAGGCCAGAGCCGACGATCAGCACGCCTTCATCACGCAGCGGCGCAAGCGCGCGGCCCAGCGCGAAATGCGCGGCCGGATCATAATTGTGGTTGATCGCCACCTGCAGCGTCGGCACGTCCGCATCGGGATACATCACCTGCATCGGTGCAAACACGCCATGGTCGAAGCCACGCGCCGCATCCATATGCGTGGGCAAGCCAGCGCCCTTCAGCAATTCCTCCACACGCTTGGCCACGGCGGGCGCGCCGGGCGCGGCATATTTGATGGAATAGGTGAAGGCCGGAAAGCCACCATAGTCATAGACCATGCCGGGCGCGGGCGAAGACATCACCGCAAAGTCATTCTCTTCCCAATGGCCCGAAACCATGAGAACGGCCTTCGGCTTCACGCCGATTTCCTTGTCCATGTTGGCCAGCGAAACTTCCAGCGTGGCCAGCATCTTGCGCATGTCCGGCAGCCACGGCCAGGGGCCGCCGCCGTGCGAGATGAAATAGGTGGGCATCTTGGTCATGATGAATTCCTCTTCTGGGTTTAAATATAACAAATAAAGTTACATTTACAAGCCCTGCCCTTACAGAACCTTGCCAGGGTTCATAATCCCTTGGGAATCAAGCGCTTGCTTCACAGCCTGCATGGCCGCACGCTTGCCAGCACCGCCATATTTCAGCAGCGCCGCGCGCTTTTCAAGGCCGATGCCATGCTCAGCCGAGAAAGAGCCGCCCATCGCCTTGAGCCCCTCATAAACCAGCCCCTCCACCTGCGCCTTCGCCGCACTCAGATCCTCATGGCCCGCAACCGTGATGTGCAAGTTGCCATCCCCCAGATGCCCGATCACGAAGGCCGCGCAATCGGGCTTCACCGCGGCCATGCCATCATCCAGCTTGCGCAAGTAAGGATCAAGCTGTGAGAGCGGCACTGTCACATCAAACCACAGGCAATGCGGGAAGGCGCGGTCCACAACCCAGCTGTCCTCCCGCAGGATCCAGAAACGCCGCGCCTCGGCAGAGGATTTGGCAATCACCGCATCGGCCACCTGCCCGCTTTCAAGCAGTGAACCAAGCCCCTCCTCCAGCGCGCTCAACGCCTGCGCCTCATCCGCGCCCTGCATCTCCACCACAAACACAAAGCCGGCCCCAGCCAGCGGAAGCAGCGCTCCCTCCTTGGCCGCCTCTGCCGCCAGCTTGAAATAGCGCGGGTTCATCAGTTCAAAGGCCAGCAGCTGGCCGGTGCCATTCAGCGCATGAAACGCCGCCAGCGCGTGCGCCGTGTCCGCCGCCGCAACCAGTGCTGTCGCCTTGGCCCGCGGGCTCGGCACAAGGCGGATCACCGCGCGCGTCACGATGCCCAGCGTGCCTTCCGCGCCCATGAAAAGCTGCTTCACATCCAGCCCTTCATTGCATTTGGAAACCTGGGCCATGTCGCTCATCACCGTGCCATCAGCCAGCACCGCCTCAAGGCCTGAAACCCGTGCCCGCATCACGCCATGGCGAAACGCCTCGATGCCGCCCGCATTGGTGGAGATCATGCCGCCAATCGTCGCCGTGTCGCGCGCGCCAAGGTCAATGCCGGGCGAAAGCCCGTGGCTCCCCGCCGCAGCCTGCAACGCGCCCAGCGTCACCCCCGCCTCCACCACCGCCAGCCGCGCCACGGCATCAAGCGAAACAATGCGGTTCATCTTCTGCGTGGAGATGATAAGCGCGCCCGGCGCGGAAACAGCACCTCCCGCCAGCCCGGTGCGCCCGCCTTGCGGCACAACGCAGATGCCTTGCGCATTGCAAAACGCCATCAGCGCTGAAAGCTCATCCACCGAGGATGGCAGCGCCATCACCCCGCCACGCAAGTTGTCGGCATGAAAGCCGGGGTCGGCCCCGGTGACACTGGCGCCGGCGCGCAAGGCAAGCTGGGGAAATCGCGCCGCCAATGGCGCGGCAAGGTCTGGTGCGGTCATGCCCGCAACTCTACCAGTTGCGCCGCCGCCCTCAAGCGCCTTACGGCGCTGGCCGCAACGTCAGGGCAATCTTGGCCAGCAGCACCAGAAAGGGCGCGGCATGCAGCAGCAAATCAAAAATGTCGAGCGGCCGCCGCAGGCTGCCCTGCGCCAGCATGCGCAGCTTTTCAACAAGATGCGGCTCCGGCACAAACGGCGCCAGGCCCAAGGTCAGGCAGGCCAGAATGGCCAGCACCCAAGGCAGCCGGTCCACCCAATCAAGAAAATCGCTCATGCCTCATATTAGGATATCCGCATATAAAAGCCATGCGGCAAAGCGCTCATCCCTGCCTCATCACCTACATTACCACCTGGTGCCGGATGCAGTTTCGTTGTCCAAATGCAAAAGGGCATGACACAAAGTGCCATGCCCCTCTTCGTGGGTTTGATAAGTCTAGTTGTCGAGGAAACTCCGCAGCTTCCTGCTCCGGCTCGGGTGCTTCAGCTTCCGCAGCGCCTTCGCCTCGATCTGGCGGATGCGTTCGCGCGTCACCGAGAACTGCTGGCCCACTTCTTCCAGCGTGTGGTCGGTGTTCATGCCGATGCCGAAGCGCATGCGCAGCACGCGCTCTTCGCGTGGCGTGAGCGAGGCCAGAACCCGCGTCGTCGTCTCGCGCAGGTTCTGCTGGATGGCGCTGTCGATGGGCAGCACGGCATTCTTGTCTTCGATGAAATCGCCGAGGTGTGAATCCTCCTCGTCGCCCACCGGCGTTTCGAGGGAGACAGGCTCCTTGGCGATCTTCATCACCTTGCGCACTTTCTCAAGTGGCATGGAGAGCTTTTCGGCCAGTTCCTCCGGCGTCGGCTCGCGGCCGATTTCATGCATCATCTGGCGCGAGGTGCGCACGATCTTGTTGATCGTTTCAATCATGTGCACGGGAATGCGGATGGTGCGCGCCTGGTCGGCGATCGAGCGGGTGATGGCCTGGCGGATCCACCAGGTGGCATAGGTCGAGAACTTGTAGCCGCGGCGGTATTCAAACTTGTCCACCGCCTTCATCAGGCCGATGTTGCCTTCCTGAATGAGGTCAAGGAACTGCAGGCCGCGGTTGGTGTATTTCTTGGCGATGGAGATGACGAGGCGCAAGTTGGCCTCCACCATTTCCTTCTTGGCGATGCGCGCCTCGCGCTCGCCCTTCTGCACCATGCCGACAATCTTGCGGTATTCGAGGATCTGCAGGCCCGTGGCCGAAGCCAGCTCGAAGATTTCATCGCGGATGACCTTGATGGAATCCTTCTCGTCATTCACCCACTTCTTCCAGCCATGCTTGGTGAGGCGGCCAACCCGCTTCAGCCATTCCATGTCCAGCTCATTGCCGTGATATTCCTTGAGGAACTCATCGCGCGGAATCTTGTAGGTTTCGGCCATGCGCATCAGGCGGCCTTCAAGAACATTGAGGCGCTTGGCGATGTCGTAAAGCTGCTCCACCAGCGCCTCGATGCGGGCGTTGTTGAGCGAGAGCGATTTCACATTGGAGATGATGTCTTCGCGCAGCTTGCGGTAGCGGCGCTCCTGCGAAGGCGAAAGGCCCTCGCCTTCCGTCACTTCCTGGTCCTGCAGCTTGCGCAGCGACTTGTACAGCCGGGCAATCTCGTCGAACACCTCAAGCACCTTGGGCTTGAGTTCCATTTCCATCGCCGAGAGCGAAACGCCGAGGTCGTCGCCCTCGTCGTCATCTTCCTCTTCCACATTGGGCTTGTCGAAATCCTCCGGGCTCAGCACGTCGGAATAATCGTCGTCATCACCGGAGCGGCGCGATGGCTGCGGCCGCTTCTCCGCCTTGGCGGCGGCTTCGGCGCGCTTGGCCTCGGCCTGCTTGCGCACTTCTTCCTTGGGCGGAACATAAGGTGCCGGCGTGGCGACGGATTGGTTCTGCTTGGCGTCCGGGCCGGCATAGGTGGCCTCAAGGTCGATGATGTCACGCAGCAGAATCTTGCCTTCGTTCAATTCATCGCGCCAGATGATGATGGCCTGGAAGGTCAGCGGGCTTTCGCACAGGCCGGAGATCATCGCTTCGCGGCCCGCCTCGATGCGCTTGGCGATGGCGATTTCGCCCTCGCGCGAAAGCAGCTCAACGGCACCCATCTCGCGCAGATACATGCGCACCGGGTCATCGGTGCGGTCGGCCGGCGTCTTCGGCGCCTCCACCTTCATGATCTCGGTGGAGGTCGAGGTCTCGCCCTCTTCCACCTTGGCCAGAACGCTTTCGGTCTCTTCCTCGCTCTCGACAACGGTGATGCCCATTTCCGAGAACATCGCGTAAACGTCCTCGATCTGGTCCGAGGTCACTTCCTCGGAGGGCAGAACGGCGTTGAGTTCATCGAGCGTGACATAGCCGCGCGCCTTGGCGGCCTTGATCAGGCGTTTGACGGCGGCGTCATTGAGGTCAATGATCGGGCCATCGCCGGCTTCGGCGGCATCGCCGCCCGGCTGTTCCGGCGGCTCGGTGTCTTCCGGCGGCGGGGCAAGGTCACGCGCGGGCTTCGGCGTTGCGGCGGGCTTTGCTGGCGGACGGGCCATGTGTATTCCTCTGCTTGGGGCGGGAAAAGCGCCCCTGAAACTGATTCGGTGGACAACCTAGGCACCCGCCCCTTAACTGCCGCTTAACCATGGTGAAGGTGTGTCAAGTCACCTCATTGGTCTTGCGCCCGGAAGCGGCACCGAAGCCTTCAATCACGGCCTCGCGCCCATCGAGCGACATCACCTGGTCGCGCAGCGCCAGAACGGCGCGTTGGTTCTCCTCTGTCATGTCGTTCGCAAAAGCGGCTTCCGCCGCCTTCAACTCACGATCAAGCGTAATGGCTTTGTGGTGCAAAGCGAGCATCTGGCGGAGGCCTGTCCGGGCATCATCTGCGGCTGCCGCGGGACTTAAGTGCCACTCATTCAAATTCTTCGCTTGGCGCTCGAGGCGGGCCAATACCTGGCCGAAACCCCTGCTCAAGAGATGGTTCCTGAGGGCCGCCGTTTCAAGGCTTTCCTCAGACGAACCCACTTCTAGAATCAGTGTACGGACGGAGTCAAGCTCCGGCAGAATCAATTCCGCTCCCGAAAATTCGGCCCAAAACGCGTGCAAAAGCTCCGGGTGGTTCACCAGGGCGAGCGTGATCATCCCTGCCCGCCGCTCCGCCGCCGTGGTTGCGGCGGGTGCTGCCGCCAGGTTGCGCAGGCCCGCTGAAACCGGAAGCTGCGCCTCCCAGGCCTTCTGCCCCGGCTTCAGCCGCGGCGGCCTTGCCACAAAGCCGCCCGCCCGCCGCGCCGGGGCCGCCCGGCCAAACAGCTCATTCAGCCGCCCCTGCACATCCGCAAGATAATGTTTTTTGACAGATTCATCGCCTATCGTATTGATAAGGCTTTTCAAATCGCGTTCAAACAGCGCCTTCCGCTCCGGCGTCGCACGGTCATTCTCATCCAGCGCCCGGCGCCACAGCACCTGCACCAAAGGCTCCGCCGCCGCCACCACGGCACGCACCGCCTCCGGCCCTTCGGCCTTCAAAAGGTCGTCCGGGTCCTGGCCTCCGGGCAGGAAGGCAAATTTCAGCGAATGCCCGGCCTTCAGCAGCGGCAGGCTCAAATCCAGCGCCCTATAGGCCGCCTTCAGCCCGGCGCTGTCGCCGTCAAAGCACAGGGTTGGCTCCGGCACGGTTTTCCACAGCAGGGCCAATTGGTGCTCGGTCAGTGCTGTTCCCAGCGGTGCCACGGCATGGCCAAGCCCCGCCCGCGTCATGGCGATCACGTCAACATAGCCTTCCACGGCAATGATTTCGCCCTTGTCATGGGCAAGGCCGCGCGCCTTGTCGAAGTTGTAGAGAACGTCCCCCTTGTGGAACAGCGGCGTTTCGGGAGAGTTCAGATATTTGGCCGGCACATCGGCGCGCAGCGCCCGGCCGCCAAAGGCAATCACCCGCCCGCGCCCATCGCGGATCGGGAACATCACCCGGTCGCGGAAGCGGTCATAGGCCACGGGAACATCAGGCCCGGCAATCACCAGCCCGGCCTCGGCCATCTGCTCGACGGTCACCCCCTTGTCGGCCAGATGGCTGCGCAGCGCCGAGCGGTCGTCCGGCGCATAACCCAGCGAGAATTGCGTCTGAACAGCCCCGGAAAGCCCGCGGTCCGAAAGATAGCCCCGCGCCTTGGCGCCGCGCGCGGCCTGCAATTCGCCCTGGAAGAACTTGGCCGAAATATCCATTATTTCATAAAGGCTTGTGCGCTGTTTCTCACGCTGCACATCAGCTTCTGAAACCTGCGGCAGCGGCAGGCCTGCCTCCTGCGCCAGCTGCGCCACAGCCTCGGGAAACGGCACGCCCTCCTTTTCCACCAGATAGGTGAAGATGTCGCCGCTGGCCTTGCAGCCGAAACAGTAATAGCGCCCCTGCCGGTCATCGGCATGGAACGAGGGCGACTTCTCGCCATGGAACGGGCAGCACGCCCAATAGTCCCCCTTGGCGGCATTGGTCTTGCGCCGGTCCCACGCCACCTTGCGCCCGATGACGGAAGAAACCGTCACCCGGTTGCGGATGTCATCAAGGAATGAGGGCGGAAAGCGCATGCCAGGGGTTTAGCCGGGTTTGGCGCGGGGAACAAACTGGCAGTGCCCAGGCCAAGCCGGCCACATGGCCAGGCCCGCGCCCAAAAAAGAAAAGTGATTCGGCGGCAGCATCCCCCTTGACAAAACATTCCTATTATATCTATTTAGTCTCCATCTCACCCAAAGGAGGGGACGATGTCGACAGCGTTCCGGCATTATGGGTCAGACAGCAGCGCCTGCAGGCGCGGGGAAATCACGCGCCCCGTGGCTTCCGGGGGCTCCGGGCCTGGACCTCAAGCACTAAGACTTGAGCGCCTTCAATGGCTACCCAATATCAGACCCGGATCTCAAACCGCTGCGCCACTTCCACTGGTTTCAGGCCACAAGGCCAATAACCAACCATCCAATAGCATATGCGGGCTTGAAGCCGGTGGCGGGCATTCCCCTCCATCTTCATTTTTCAGCCGGGCCACGCGCATGACGTGATGGCCCTCGCCTCCCCCCTTTTCCGCCGCGCCCGCCGCGCGGCGGACAAAGGCACAGCCTTGCCCAAATTCCATTTCACGCTAACTTGGCCCCAGCAACCTTGAGGAGCAGTCATGTCCGTCACCCGCTATCACCCTGTCCTCGCTGCCCTGCATTGGCTGATCGCCTTGATGATCTTCGGCAACCTGGGCTTTGGCTTCTTCGTCATCCGCAACATCCCGAATTCCGATCCCGGCAAGCTCAGTCCGCTTGCGGGCCACATGGGCGTGGGCACGGCAGTGATTGTGCTGATGGTGATCCGCCTCATTGTGCGCCTCGTCACCGCACATCCCGCCCCCACCGCGCACCAGCAGCAAGGCTTGGGCACCTTGCGCACGCCCATGCATTGGGCGCTCTATGTGGTGATCTTCATCACCGCCGTGGCGGGCTGGCTCACGGGCTATCAGATCGCCCATCTCTATGAAACGCCGGGCAACACCCTGCCCGCCGATTTTCCGCAAATGACCACGCGCGTCATCCATGTCTGGATGACGCTGCTGCTGTCCCTGCTCATCATCGCCCACATCGCCGCCGCCATTCGCGAAAAAGTGACGGGAGACAAAACCATCATGGGCCGCATGGGGTTCGGAAAGCGTAGCGCCTGACCCAAGGGGGCGGCGCGCGGCGGCTTCCTGGCCGGTTTACAAACGCTGCCGCTCATGGCAGTTTCGTGCCGTTCGAGCGGGGGCGCTGTTCGAAAGGTTGATGATGAAGACCGGTTCTTTACTGCTTTTGCTTGCCTTTGCCCTGCCGCCAAACCCCGCCCTTGCCGATTGCAAAAGTGATGTGGCAGCCGTCCTGGACGCCATGCACGCAGCCGGCCCCATACGCAGCGAACACAGCTATTCCGAGGGCGGCGTTGTCCAGACCAAAACCGTGGATGATTTCGCACCGCCAGACCAACTTCAGGAAACAGCGGAGTCTCCACAGGTTGGGAGGACCATAACCGTCCTCGTTTCCGGCCAAGCTGCCTGGTCGATCGTCAAGAGCAGGGATGGCAGCCAAGACCCACCACGGAGTTTCAGCGGCCAGGCCTATTTGGATTCAGCCAGCCAATATGGCCTGCCGCGCGATCCAGCCACCGCCTGCAAGACCGAAGGCAGCGAGTTGCATCTCACGTGGAAAGCCGACAACGGCAAGCAGTTCCAGGAAATCGTGGCAAGGGCCGACGCGCAAACCCACATTCTGATCGCCATCGACGGCGCCATCAAGCGCAAGGATGGAACGGTGGAATCGGAAGATCACACAACTTTCAAATCCATCGCGGCTTTCACGGTGACGCCGCCCAAGGCACCGTGAGGCAAACTGCGCCCCGGCTGATCAGGCCTTCAGCACATCCATCTTGATCGGCCCCTCGGCGCGGCCATAGATGAACTGGTCCACATAGGGGCTGCCCGAGCGGTCCACCATCTTGGCCGGGCCCTGCCAGATGATCTCGCCCTTGTAGATCATGGCGATGTCATCGGCGATCTTGCGCGCGCTCGCCATGTCATGGGTGATGGAGATGGTGGTGGCGCCCAGCCGCTGCACGCAGTCCACGATCAGGTTGTTGATCACATCAGCCATGATCGGGTCGAGACCGGTGGTCGGCTCATCGAAGAAAATGATTTCCGGGTCCGCCGCAATCGCCCGCGCCAGGCCCACGCGCTTCTGCATGCCGCCCGAAAGCTCGGCCGGCATCAGCTTGCCCACATCCGCCGAAAGGCCAACCAGGCCAAGCTTCTCCATGGCGATCTCGCGTGCCTTGGCCCGCGCCATGCCGCGGCCCTGGATCAGGCCAAACGCCACGTTCTCCCACACCGAGAGCGAATCAAACAGCGCAGCACCCTGGAACAGCATGCCGAAGCGCCGCAGATACTGGTCCCGCGCCTCGCCTTTCAGGCCCAAGGCATTTTGCCCGGCCACCTCGATTGTGCCGGCTTCTGGCTGCAGGATGCCGAGGATGCATTTCAGCATCACGCTCTTGCCCGTGCCGGAGCCGCCGATCACCACCAGCGAACGGCCCTTTTCCACCGAGAGCGAAAGCCCGTTCAGCACATGCTTCGGCCCGAAGGCCTTGCGCACATTCTCAAGCTTGATGAAGGGCTCAGCCATCAGTTCTTCCCGAACAGCACGGAGGTGAGAACGAAATTGGCCGCCAGGATCAGGATGGCGGAAGACACCACGGCATTGGTCGTCGCCCGGCCAACGCCTTGCGCGCCGCCCTTGGAATTGAAGCCGTGATAACAGCCCATCAGCGCAATGATGAAACCGAATACCGCCGCCTTGATCAGGCCGGAGCGCACGTCATCCACATGCAGTTCGTCCGCCGTGGTCTTGAGATAGGCAAATCCGTTGAAGCCCAGCGTTTTGGTGCCCACCACATAGCCGCCCATGATGCCGATGGTGTCACCAATCGCCACCAGCAGCGGCAGCGAGATCACCGCCGCAACAATGCGCGGCCCCACCAGATATTTGAGCGGGTTGGTGGAAAGCGTCACCAGCGCGTCGGTCTGCTCCGTCACCTTCATGGTGCCAAGCTCGGCGGCGATGGAAGCGCCAACCCGGCCGGAAACCATCAGGCCGGCGAGAACGGGCCCAAGCTCGCGCGTGATGCCTATGGCCACGATCGAAGGCACCAGCGTGCCCGCCGTGGTGGGCGAAGAGCCTGTGTAAATCTGCAGGGCCAGCGCGCCTCCCGTGAAGAAGGCCGTCATCGCCACAACCGGAAGCGAGGTGTAACCCACGCGGAACAGCTGCGCGCCAATCTGTCCCCAATAGAAGCGCGGCGAAAGCCCGGTCAGCAGCGCGTCGCGCGCAAACAGCGCCACGCGCCCGATCTCGGCGCAGAGATCAAGAACCAGTCTTCCGATGAAGGCCAGGAAATTCAATTGCGATTCTCACTCAATGTAGTGGCGAGCATAGCGGCTGCCCAGATGGGTGAGAAGCTCCCACGAAATCGTGCCCGCCGAGGCTGCCGCCTCGTCCAACGGAATGTGCGTCCCGAAGAATTCGGCCCAATCGCCGCGCTGAACCTTGGCGTCCGTCACGTCCACGGCCGTCATGTCCATCGACACGCGTCCAACAATTGGGCAGCGCTGCCCGCCCACAAAGACATGCGCGCCACCGGGGCTGAGGCCGGAACTCATCCGGCGCGGAATGCCATCGCGGTAGCCTGCGCCAACCAGCGCCACGCGGCTGTCCCGCGCCGCCGTCCAGGTGGTGTTATAGCCCACCACTTCGCCTTTCGGCACGTCGCGCACCTGCAGCACGCGCGCTTCCGCGGTGGCAACGGCCTGCATGGGGTTGGGCTGGCCCGGTGTCGGGTTGCCGCCATAAAGGGCAATGCCGGGCCGTGTCAGATCGCAGAAGAAATCCGAGGTAAGATAATGCCCCGAAGAATTGGCAAGGCTGGCCCGCACGCCCGGCAGCAGCGCTTGCGCCTTGGCAAAGCGCTGCCGTTGCAGGGCGTTGAACGGGTTCTGCGGCTCTTCCGAAGAAGCGAGGTGGCTCATCAGCAGTATCACGTTGAGCGACAGCTTCGCGGCAACCACCTGCTCCAGTTCCGCCATGCGCATGCTGACGCGGTTGATGCCGCTGTCCACATGCAGGGCACATGGCGCACCCTGCCCTTCACGCGCCCAGGCTTGCGCTTCTGGCAGCGAAATCAGTGAGGGAACCAGCCGGTGCTGCAAATAATATCCAGCCGCGCCGTCATAGAGACCATCCAGCACATAAATGGTGGCATCCGGCAGAACCGCCCGCAACTCGGCGCCCTCGCGCGGCCGCGCCACAAAGTAAGATCGGCAGCCCGCAACCCACAGCGCCTTGGCGCAAGCCGCAAGCCCCAAGCCATAGGCATCGGCCTTGATGGCCGCACCAACTTCCGCGCCGCCGGCCCGCGCCTTGAGCGCCAGCCAGTTGGCCTTGAGGGCGGAAAGATTGATGGTGACACGCGCCGAAAGGTCGTTGGAATTCATGGCCCGTCCTTAAAGTCATTGGCGCGGCAGTGCAATGGCTGCTAGCGTCCGGCCATGCCGCTGATCAAATCCTTGCGCAAGGCGCCCTTCAATCTCTCCGCAGACGATATTGCCTGGGTGGAAAAAACCCTGAACAGTCTTTCCACCGAAGACAAGCTGCGCCAGCTTTTCGTGCACCTCTCGATTGGTGATGATCCCGCCGCCATCGCCAAGCTGGGCCATATGAAGCCCGGCGGCCTGCACCGCTTCATGGGCCCGGAGCTGCAACCCGCCTGGCGCGCCACCCGCCAGTTCATGGAAATGGCCGAGGTGCCCCCCTTTATCACGGGAGATATCGAAGGTGGCGGCCATGGCTCGCCCGCCATGCTGCAATTCCCCAATCAGCTCGGCCTCGCGGCGGCCAATGATCCCGCCCTGTCCCGCAAGGTGCTGGCCGCCGTTTGCGAGGAAGCCCGCGCCCTCGGTTTCAACTGGTCGTTCACGCCGGTGGTGGATATCAACGCCGCCAGCGAAAGCGCCATCGTGGGCACGCGCTCATACGGCTCGAACCAGAAGCGCATCGCCGCCCAGGCCAAGGCGCATGTCGAGGTGCTGCAAGCCCATGGCATCGCCGCCACAGCCAAGCACTGGCCCGGCGAAGGCTTCGATGCGAGGGACCAGCATCTCGTCACCACCGTCAATCCCCTTTCCATGGCGAAGTGGGAAGAAACCTTCGGCGCGCTTTACCGTGGACTAATCCGCCAGGGCGTTCTCACCATCATGTCGGCCCACATTGCCCTGCCAGCCTACATGAGGAAAAAGCGCGTGCCCGAGGGGCTGCAGCGTTTCCGCCCCGCCTCCGTCAACAGGCATTTGAACCAGAGCTTGCTGCGGGGCGAGCTGGGCTTCAATGGCCTGATCGTCTCGGACGCCACACCCATGGCTGGCCTCACCTCCTTCGCGGCCCGTGAAATCTCCACCCCGGAAGTGATCGAGAACGGCTGCGATGTGTTCCTGTTCTCGCCAAACCCGGAGCAGGACTATCAATTCATGCTCCGCGGTTTGCGCGAAAAGCGCCTGAGCGAACAGCGCCTGGAAGAGGCTGTCACCCGCATCCTGGCGCTAAAGGCAGCACTTGGCCTGCACCGCAAGACCATTGATGAGCGCATTGCCCCGCTAGAACAGGCCCGCGCCATCATCAAATCCAAGGCCCACCTGGCGCTGGCCGATGAGGCGGCGGTGAAATCCATCACCAAGGTGAAGGATCTGAAACGCACCCTGCCCCTGTCGCTGGAGAAGCATCGCCGCATCGTGCTGGTGGGGCGCGGAGCACCCGGCATGTTCCCCGGCAGCCCCCGCAGGGAAATGTCGGCCTTCACCAGTGAGTTGAAGTCCCGCGGCTTCGATCTGCGGCCCTATGACCCCAAGGCCCCGCCCACCCGTGAGAACGCCGATCTGCTGCTCTATGTCTTTGCCGTCGAATCCTCGCTCGGCCTGTCGCACATCCATGTGGATTGGCTGGCCGAACAGCAGGGGCTGGATACGGGCATGGCGCGCTATTGGCATGATCTGCCTTGCCTGATGGTCTCGTTCGGCCACCCCTATTACTTGCGGGAGGCGCCGCGCGTGCCCACTTATGTCAATGCCTATTCCACCATTGAGGCCAGCCAGCGCGCCGCCGCCCGCTGCCTTTTGGGAGAGGCGGAATTTGCAGGTTCTAGCCCGGTGGATGTTTTTGCCGGGGCACCGGATTCCCGATATTGACGAATGCAGGCGCACAGCCTATAGCCGCGCCTGACTCCCGTTCCGCGCCCAATCCGGCGCAGACAAAAAGGGCGATTAGCTCAGTTGGTAGAGCACTGTGTTCACATCGCAGGGGTCACTGGTTCGAGTCCAGTATCGCCCACCATCCCCCCCCTGCTGAATCCTGTGTTAGGCTCCGGCCATGGAACCTTATGATTTCCTCATTGTTGGAGCCGGCCCGGCGGGCTGTGTGCTGGCCAACCGGCTGAGCGAGAACCCAAATCTCCGTGTCGCCCTGCTGGAGGCGGGGCCAGACCACAACCATCGCCGCGCCATTGTGCGCATTCCCCTTGCCATGGTCACATTCATGGCCCCGGCCCTGGCCTTCCTCGGCGGGCCAAGATTCATGGATTGGTTTGAAACCGAGCCGGAACCCGGGCTGCAAGGCCGCCGCATCGCACTTCCGCGTGGCCAGGGCACTGGCGGTTCCACCAATGTCAACGGCCAGATTTTCATCCGCGGCCAGCGCGAGGATTACGATGCATGGTCCGCCAGTGGCGCCACGGGATGGAGCTATGAGGACTGCCTGCCCTATTTCAAAAAACTGGAGCGGCTGGAGCTGCTTGCCGACCCAGCCTCTGCCCGCCAATTGCCGCTTGAACTTCAAAGGGCCGACCCTGTTTTCCACGGCACAGAGGGCCCGCTCAATGTTGCTCCGCTGCGCAGCCTCACGCTGATGGCTCATGTCTTTCTCGCTGCCGCCAAGCTGGCAGGCCTGAAACTGACGGCCGATTTCAACGGAGAGTCCCAGGCTGGTGCGGGCCTCTACATGTTCAACCAGCGCAATGGCCAGCGGGTTACGGCCGAAGGTGCTTATCTGGCACCCATCCGCAACCGCCCCAAATTGAGTGTGATCCCCAATCGCCGCGCAACCCGACTGATCATGGAAGGCAAGCGCTGCACTGGTGTGGAATGTGGCACCGGACAATTCCGCGCCCGCGAAGTGATATTGTCAGCAGGCTCGTTGGTCTCGCCGCATCTGTTGATGCTATCAGGCATTGGCAATGAACGTGACTTGCGCAAGGCTGGCGTCTTTCCTGTCCATCATTTGCCCGGTGTGGGCGAAAACCTGCAGGACCATCTCGATATCACAATTGAATACAAGGCCAAATCCACTGCGCCCTATGGCATCAGCTGGAAAAGCCTGCCGCGCAACATCCTGCATGTTGCCGATTGGTTTGTGCGCAAGCGCGGCCTTTTCGCCTCCACCACAGCGGAAGGCGGCGCCTTTGTGGACACAACCGGCGGCGCCCGGCCCGACATTCAGCTCTTCTTCTGTTCCGGTGTCGCCAACACCCAGAACGCCAGGGGTTTCACGGGCCACGGCTTCCTCATGCATATCTGCCAATTGCGCCCCGGCTCCGTTGGGGCGCTGAAGCTCAAACCTGGCAGCGCCGCGGACAAGCCTTCCATCATCTATAATTTCTTCCGTGGCCAAAGCACCTTCGATGCCTTGCGTGAAGGCCTGAAAATCGCCCGCGCCATCGTGGCGCAAACGCCTTTTGCCCCGCACCTGGACCGGGAAGTTTCGCCCGGCCCGGAAG
>JAGWTZ010000005.1 GCA_028868695.1 Alphaproteobacteria bacterium
AGGGCGGGGCCGATTGGGTGCATATTGATGTGATGGACGGGCATTTCGTGCCCAACATTTCCTATGGCGCGCCGATCATGCAGTCGATCCGCCCGCTGACCAAGGCCATGTTCGACACGCATCTGATGATCGCGCCCGCCGATCCCTATCTTGGGCAATTTGCGGCAGCAGGCGCCGATCTCATCACCGTGCATGCCGAGGCCGGCCCGCATCTTGACCGTTCGCTGCAGGCGATCAAGGGTTTGGGCAAGAAGGCAGGCGTGGCGCTTTGCCCCGCAACGCCGATTTCCGCCATTGAGCATGTGATCGACAGGCTGGACCTCATTCTCGTGATGACAGTGAACCCCGGCTTTGGCGGTCAAAGCTTCATTGCCTCCATGCTGCCCAAGATCGCCCAGGCCAAGGCTCTCGCTGCGGGGCGGCCCATCGACATTGAAGTGGATGGCGGCATCACCACGGAGAATGCGGGCGCCGTGGTGCGGGCGGGGGCCAATGTGCTGGTGGCGGGCAGCGCCATCTTCAAGGGCGACCATGCCGCCAACATCAAGGCCCTGCGCAATGCGGCGCTGGTGACGGTTTAATCTCCCTCCCCCTTGTGGGGAGGGATCAAAGGTGGGTGCTCGGTGTTTCCAATGACCAAGATGCCAAATTGCAGATACGGAGCCACCGCCACCCTGGCTCTTCCCACAGGGGGGAGGGAGAAGTGACGAAATACCCCCAGCTCACTGACCCCGGCATCATTGCCTTTCTGGAAGAAGGCGAGAAGCTTTACCCTGAAAACGCCGTGGATTTCACCATGGCGGAGCAGCGGGCCTTCTATGACAAATACTGCGCGCATTTCGCAGGCACCCGGCCGGCCAACGTAAAGGTTGAAGACTTCAGCGTGGGCGCCGTGGCCTGCCGCCGCTATACGCCGCCAGAATCGAAAGCCCGGCTATTGTATCTCCATGGCGGCGGCTTTGTGGTGGGCGGGCTCGACAGCCATGACTCGATCTGCGCTGATCTTGCCGCGCAGGCGCAAGTGGAAGTGACGGCGGTGCAATACCGCCTTGCCCCGGAACATCCCTTCCCTGCCGCCTTTGAAGATTGCTGGGCGGTATTTGAGGCGGTGCGGCCCACAATCATCACGGGCGACAGCGCGGGGGGCAATCTCTCCGCCGCCGTGGCCATTCACGCGCGGGACAGGGGCGTAAAATGGCTCAAGGGCCAGGTTCTGATTTACCCAGGCCTGGGCGGGGACATGAGCAAGGGCAGCTACATCACCCAGGCCCTTGCGCCGGGGCTTTCGACAAAGGATGTGCATTACTATCACGATGTCTATGGCGCGCAGGACAACAAGCTGGCCGCGCCCTTGCGCGAAACAAACTATGCGGGCCTGCCACCGGCCTTCTTGGTGGCCTGCGCGCATGACCCGCTGCATGACGACGCGGTGGAATTTGCCGTCCGGCTGCGAGCGGCGGGCGTTGCCGCAGAGCTGCGCGAGGAACCGCAATTGGTGCATGCCTTCCTGCGGGCGCGGCGCATGAGCAAGCCAGCTGCGGAGAGTTTCCAGTCCATCGTTGCGGCGATCAAGGGTTTTGCGGCATAGTGCCAGCCGGATTGGCGCGATATCCCTTCGGCCAAGTCTTACCTTTGGCCGGAACCCGCGCATGGCACCCAAAACCGTTTCCAAGTTTCCCCGCAAAACCAAGGAAGTGAAGAACTTCTGGATTCCGCTTGCTGACGGCACCAAGCTGGCGGCGCGGATGTTCATTCCCACCGATGCCGCGAAGAACCCGGTTCCGGCGCTGCTTGAATATCTCCCCTACCGCAAGACCGATGGCACGCATGTGCGCGATGCCCTCACCCACCCCTATCTCGCCGGCCATGGCTATGCCTGCGTGCGCGTGGACATGCGCGGCAATGGCGACAGCGAAGGCCTGATGTTCGATGAATACGCCAGGCAGGAGCAGGATGACGCGCTGGAAGTGATCGCCTGGCTGGCCAAGCAAGACTGGTGCACCGGCAAGGTGGGCATGTTCGGCATATCCTGGGGCGGCTTCAACGCCCTGCAGGTGGCGGAGCGGCAGCCGCCGGCGCTGAAAGCCATCGTCACCATCTGCTCGACGGATGACCGCTATGAGGATGACATCCACTACAAGGGCGGCACGCTGCTAAATGAAAACATGGGCTGGGCCGCCACCATGCTGGCCTATTCCTCACGCCCGCCAGACCCGGAGATTGTTGGCCCCCGCTGGAAGAAGATGTGGATGGAGCGGCTGAAGAACGAACCCTTCCTCATCATTCCCTGGCTGCAGCACCCGCACCGGGATGACTACTGGAAGCATGGTTCAGTGTGCGAGAATTTCGGCGCCATCACCGCCGCCACGCTGGTGGTGGGCGGCTGGAACGATGCCTATTCCAACGCCGTGCCGCGGCTGATGAAGGGCCTGCGCTGCCCGAGAAAGGCGATCATCGGGCCATGGGCGCACAAATATCCGCATTTCGCCGTGCCGCATCCGCAGATCGGCTTCCTGCAGGAGATGCTGCGCTGGTGGGATTTCTATTTGAAGGACATCGACACCAAGGTGACGCTGGAGCCGGATTACCGCGTCTATGTGATGGACCCATGGCGGCCCGGCACATTCCCCGGCAAGATCGAAGGCCGCTGGGTGGCCCAGGATTATTGGGGCCTCGGCAACATCGAAACCAAGAAGTGGTTCCTCACCAGCAAGGGCATCGCCGGCGAGAAGGCCGCGGAGCGGGCGCTGGAGATCACCTCGAAGCAGACCACAGGCTTTGACGGCGGCGAATATTGCATCATCTGGCTGGGCCCGGAATTTCCGGGCGACCAGGCCAAGGACGACAGCCAGTCCATCACCTTCGAAAGCCCGGCCACGGCCGAAGACATCGACATTGTGGGCCAGCCCGCCATTGAGCTTGAGTTCAGCGCCGACAAGCCGGTGGCGCATGTGTGCGTGCGCCTCAATGATGTGTGGCCTGGCGGCGAGGTGAGCCGCGTCACCTATCACCTGCAAAACCTCACGCAGCGCGTGTCACGCGGCTCGCCCATGCCGCTGGAGCCGGGCAAGCGCTACCGCATGCGCATCAAGCTTGATGACATCGCCTACAAGCTGCCGGCAGGGCACAAGCTGCGCGTTGCCATCTCCACCTCCTATTTCCCGATGATGTGGCCGGCACCGGAGAATGTGAAGCTGACGGTCTATGCCGGTGTTTCCGAGCTGCACCTGCCGGTGCGCAAGAAGCCCACCTATGAAAAGACGGTGATGTTTGCCGAGCCGGAGGCCGCCAAGCCGGTTGACCTCAAGCATGTTAAGCCTTCCTCCAACAGGCGCGATGTGACCGTGGACCCCAAGACAGGCGAGACCCGGCTGGAAATCGTCGATGATTTTGGCACGCAGGTGATCAAGCCGCTCAACCTCACCATCTGGGCGGTGGAGCGCGAGACCTATTCGATCCTGCCGGATGATCCCACTTCAGCGAAGATGGAAACGCATTGGACCGAAGCCCGCAAGCGCGGGCGCTGGGAAGCGCGCACCGAGACCTATGGCCGCCTCACCTGCACCAAGACGCATTGGATCGTGTGGGGCAAGATCGAGGCCTTCGAGGGCAAGAAGCGCGTCTTCGTCAGGGAGTTCAACGAAGAGATTCCGAGGCTTCTGCAATAGCCATGTATCAGCCCCCGCTTTTCAGGGAAGAACGCCTGGAGGTTTTGCATGCGCTGATCAGGGCGCATCCCTTTGGCCTGCTCGTTTCCGTGGGCGCGGATGGGCCAGAAGCCAATGGACTTCCCTTCCTCGTTAATGCTTCCGCCGCATCGCTTGGCATTCTCAAGGCGCATCTGGCGCGGGCGAACGCCCAGTGGAAGGGGCTGGATGGACAGCGCGTGCTGTGCGTGTTCCAGGGGCCGATGACCTATGTCAGCCCCTCGCATTATGAAACCAAGCGCGAAACCGGCAAGGTGGTGCCCACCTGGAACTATGTGATGGTGCAGGCCAAAGGCGTGGCGCGGGTGCATGAAGATGCAGGCTGGCTTCGCGCGCAAGTTGGCGCGCTGACGGACACGCATGAGGCAGGCCGCGCTGCGCCTTGGGCTGTTGATGATGCGCCGGAGGATTTCATCGCCAGCCAGCTCAAGGGCATTGTGGGGCTGGAGATTGCCCTTGAAGGCCTTGAGGGCAAATGGAAGGTGAGCCAGAACCGCCCCGAGGCCGACAGGCGCGGCGTGGCGGCGGGGCTTGCGGACAATCCCGCCATGGTGGCGCTGGTCAAGCAATTCGGCGGGCTTTCCTAATCGCCGGTTTCCTGAACGGCAGATAAATGCCGCCCTCAGGCGCAGTTCAGAGGGGCTTCCCTAAAAGGGCATCATCACATGCTTTTCGAGGGAGCGACCCAGATGAACACGATCTTTAAAATTGCCGCCGCCGCAACTTTGGCCATGGGCCTTGCCAGCGCCGCCCAGGCCCAGCCGGCCCAACCCTTTGCCGGCGTGGTGATCGTTCCCGCCTCGGCCCCGCCCACCGCACAGGTGGACATCTCGCAGGACCCTTCGCTGCCCGGTTTCAAGCGCGCCAAGATCGTGGCCTATGCCTCGGACCTGAAGCCCGGCTCCATCATTGTCGATACCCGTGAAAACAAGCTCTACTTCATCCTGGGCATGGACCGCGCCGCCATGTACCGCGTGGCCACCGCCCGCCCAGGCTTTGAATGGAGTGGCACCAACAAGGTTTCAAACAAGGTGGAATGGCCGGATTGGCGCCCGCCGGTGGCCATGCAGGCGCGCCGCCCGGAATTGCCGGAATTCATGGCCGGTGGCCCGAAGAACCCGCTGGGTGCCCGCGCCATGTATCTTGGCGCCACGGAATACCGCATCCACGGCACCAATGAGCCAAAGTCGATCGGCCATTCGGAATCCTCCGGCTGCATCCGCATGCTGAACGCCGATGTCGAGGAGCTTTACCAGTTCGTGAAGATCGGAACGGTGGTGAAGGTGATGTGAGAACTCACCCCTCCCCTGCAATGGCGGAGGATAAAACGATTAAGCCGACCTTCTCATCCTGGCCTGTGGCGGCTGGTAGGCGATCCTGGCGTGATATTCGCAATAGGGCGAGCCTTCACGGGGGCCATGGCCGCAGAAGCAGAAATCCTCATGCGTCGGATCGCCGATCGGCCATTTGCAGGTCTTGTCGCTCAAATGCAGAATGGTGATGCGGCCGTCCTTGGCGTTGTCCACCAGGCGCAGGGGCTTGGGCTCCGGCAGCGGCATGGGCCGCGGGGCGGATTGGGCGAAGGGCTTGAGGGCGGTTGCGCCAGCCGTGGGCATGGAAGGCGAACGGCCAGGAATGGAAGGCTCGCGCGTCTTGCGCTGGGTGCGTGGTGCGGTGTTGCGCGGCTGGGTGGCGCGGCCAGAGAGGTTCAAGCGGTGCACCTTGCCGATGACGGCATTGCGGGTGACACCCATTCCCAAACGCGCGGCAATCTGGCTGGCGCTCAGGCCTTCGGCCCAGAGCTGCTTCAAGGTGCCCACACGCTCATCGGTCCACATGGCTTTTTCGGGTGCTGCCGCAACATCGGTCATGTCAGAATCCTTCTTGCTTCGCGGGAATGGCCTCACGCCCGCGCCCAAACTCAACGCTTCACTGAAAATGGCGCCTACATCTCGTAGGCCCTGTGACTTTTTCCTACTATGGGCTGTGTAAGCGAAACAAGAAAATCAGGCTCAAAGCACCCCGTTTTCCCCAGCTTTCGCCCCATGCCCATGGTTAACAAAGACTTAAGCGCCGAATGACTCCCGCTTCCATGCGCTATTTTGACTCACCTGTTCATAAGCTGCCATTGACCCCGCATGGAGGCTTGACTAAATGCAGGCCTTGAATGCGCTGGCCCCTCAACCGGCGCTTTTGGTTTTTGGAGCAACGCCATGATCAGTCCTGTGCTGCCGACCTATGCCCGCGCCCCTGTGGCCTTTGTGCGCGGCCAGGGTGCGCGCGCCTATACCGAGGATGGCACTGAATACCTTGATTTTGGCGCTGGTGTGGCGGTGAATTCCTGCGGCCACGCGCATCCGCATTTGATTGCGGCGCTGACCGAGCAGGCGAACAAGATCTGGCACACCTCCAACCTCTACCAGATGCCGGGCCAGGAGAAGCTGGCCAGGCGGCTGATCGAGAAGACCTTTGCCGAGACGGTGTTCTTCTGCAATTCGGGTGCGGAAGCCAATGAGCTCGCCATCAAGATGGCGCGCAAGCATTTTGCCGCGCTGGGACAGCCGGAAAAATTCCACATCATCACCTTTGAAGGCGCCTTCCATGGCCGCACGCTGGGCACGCTGGCGGCGGGCGGGCAGCAGAAATATCTCGATGGCTTCGGCCCCAAGGCGCCGGGCTTCGACCAGGTGCCGTTTGGCGACCGCAAGGCCCTTGAGGCCGCCATTGGCCCGCAGACCGCAGCGCTGATGATCGAGCCTGTGCAGGGCGAAGGCGGCTTGCGCTCGGTTCCGCCGGAAGAGCTGCGCTACCTGCGCAAGCTGGCGGACGAGCATGGCCTGTTGCTGATTTTCGATGAAATCCAATGCGGCGTGGGCCGCACGGGCAAGCTGTTCGCCCATGAATGGACAGGCGTTGCGCCTGACATCATGGCCATTGCCAAGGGCATTGGCGGCGGCTTTCCACTCGGCGCCGTGCTGGCCACCGAAAAGGCCGCCAACGGCATGGTGGCGGGCACCCATGGCTCGACCTTCGGCGGCAACCCGCTGGCCACCGCGGTGGGCAATGCGGTGCTCGATGTGGTGCTGGCCGATGGCTTTCTTGAGAATGTGCAGAAGCAGGCGCTGAATCTCAAGCAGGGCCTGGCCCGGCTGAAGGACCTGCACCCGACGGTGATTGAAGACATCCGCGGCCAGGGCCTCATGATGGGCATCAAGACCAAGGTGCTGAACACGGATTTCGTGAAGGCAGCGCTTGGCCAGCACATGCTGGTGATTGGTGCTGGCGACAATGTGGTGCGCCTGCTGCCGCCGCTCATCGTCAATGATGCCGATATTGCCGAAGCACTGAAGAAGCTGGAAGCGGCCTGCCTGGCGCTGGAGAAGAAAGATGGCTGATGCAGCGCCTGGCATCGCCGAGATGAGGGACCGAGGAAGGAAACGATAAGCATTCACTGCCATCCTTTCCCTTCAACACAAGAACCCATCATGCCGCATTTTCTCGATCTCAAGGATTTTTCCAAAGCCCAATTGCGGGCCATTCTGGCTGAGGCCGCAAGGCGCAAGGCCGCGCGGGCCACGCTTTCCAAAGGCGAGCCGGACAAGGACCAGCCGCTGAAGGGCAAGGCCATTGCCCTGGTGTTTGAACGGCCTTCCACGCGCACGCGCTTTTCCTTTGAAATGGGCATCCGCCAGCTGGGCGGCGAAGTGTTCTCGATCTCCGGCGCCGAGATGCAGCTGGGCCGGGGCGAGACCATTGCCGACACGGCGCGCGTCGTCTCGCGCTATGTGGACGGCGTGATGATCCGCGCCAAGTCCCATGACACGATCCTGGAATTTGCCTCGGCAGCCAGCATTCCGGTGGTCAATGGGCTCACCAACCTCACGCACCCCTGCCAGGTGATGGCGGATGTGCAGACGCTGGAAGAAAAGAAGGGCGAGCTTTCCAAGCTGCGCGTGGCCTGGGTGGGCGATGGCAACAATGTCTGCGCGTCATGGATTGAAGCGATTGGCGTGATGGGCGGCTCGCTGAAGATCGGCTGCCCGGCCGAATTGCCGCCGAAGCCGGAATTCCTCGCCTGGGCCAAGGCGCAGAAGGCCGATGTGCAGGTGATGGCTTCGCCGCAAGAGGCCGTGGCCGGCGCTGATTGCGTGATCACAGATGCCTGGCTTTCGATGCATGACCCGGATGAGGAGAAGGCGCGGCGCCATGCCCTGCTCTCGCCCTATCAGGTGAATGACGCCTTGATGGCCAAGGCCGCCAAGGATGCGCTGTTCATGCATTGCCTGCCCGCGCACCGCAATGAAGAGGTGACCGACAGCGTCTTTGACGGGCCGCATTCGGTGGTGTTCGACGAGGCCGAGAACCGCGTGCATGCGCAGAAGGCAATTTTGCTGAGTTGTTTTGCGAAGTAGCGCAGCGGCCCCTCACCCTGGCGCTGGCGCGCCTGTCCCTCTCCCCGCAAGCGGGGCGAGGGGCGAATGCCGCACTCCTTCGCCCTTCTCCCGGCAGGGGAGAAGGTGGCCGAAGGCCGGATGAGGGGTTGTTTCGGCGCATGAATTGCCTACATGACATGCTTTGCGCCACCCCCACGCTGCCCTCCACCAAAGCAGGGGCAGGAGAAGAGATTTAAGCCATGCCCACCACCGATCATGTCATTCCCTTTGCCATCAAGCCCCTGGGCGTTCGTGGCCGTCTCGTGCGGCTGGGTGCGGTGATTGATGACATCGTTTCGCGCCATGATTATCCGGATGTAGTTTCAGCGCTGGTGGCCGAGGCCGTGGCGATGACGGCCATGCTGGGCACGGCGCTCAAATTCAATGGCAAGTTCATCGTGCAAACCAAGACGGATGGCCCCGTCTCGATGATCGTGGCCGACTATGTGGCGCCGGGCCAGGTGCGCGGCATGGCGAAGTTTGACCGGGCACGCGTTGAAGCCCTTGCCAACCCGACGCAGAAAGACCTGCTTGGCGAAGGCTATCTCGCCATGACGGTGGACCAAGGGCCAGACATGGAGCGCTACCAGGGCATTGTGCCGCTGGGCGACAACACGTTGGCCGACGCCGCCCACACCTATTTCCTGCAATCCGAACAGATCCCCACGCGGCTGAAAGTGGCGGCGGGGCCGATGATGACGCGCGGCGACAAGACCGCCCATTGGCGCGCAGGCGCCATCCTCGTTCAGCACTTGCCGAGCGAGGGCGGCTCCTCGCCGATCCCCGAACAATCCGGCGACGCGCCGGAAGGCCATGCCCCACAGGTTGAAGAGGATGACAACTGGGTGAAGGCGCGGCTGCTGCTCGACACGGTGGAGGATCATGAGCTGCTTGACCCTTCGCTCACCTCATCTGACTTGCTGTACCGGCTCTATCACGAAGACGGCGTGACGGTTTATCCCGAGATTGCCGTTTCTCGGCATTGCACCTGCTCGCGCGGCGCTGTCGAGGCGATGCTGCGCAACTTCCCGCCGGAAGACCGCGCCGACATGGTGAAGGACGGCGCGATCGAAGTGGTGTGTGAATTCTGTTCGACGCCCTACCGCTTCAGCCCTGCTTCGCTTGGCTGAGGCGGCGCGGCATCAGGCGCAGCTCATCCACCGCCACCACCGTCTTGCCCACGGGGAAGAGCGAGGCGATGGCCAGCTTCACATGGGCCCAGGCAAAGGGGATGCCGATGATCGAGCAGGCAAGGCCGATGGCCGCCGAGATGTGCATCAGCGCCAGCCACCAGCCGGCGAAGACGAACCAGATCACATTGCCGATGGTGCCCAAGGCGCCTGTGCCGATATCGGCCTCGCCGTAATACTGGTCACGCGAGACGATGTCATAGCCAAACGGCCAGAAGGTGTAGCGCGCGATCATGAAGCAGGAGCGCGCCCAAGGCAGGCCGATGATGGTGACGGCCATGATGACGCCCGCCAAAATCCAGGCCAGCCCGGCGATGAAGCCGCCGAGAATGAACCACAAGAGATTGAGAATGAAGATCATGATGCTGCCCTCCGGTCGCCCAGTTAAATGGGGAATGAAAGCGCAGATTTCAAGGCACGGCCCCTCGCCCGGCTCGCCTGCAGCGAGCTTCCCTCTCCCCTAAAGGGGAGAGGGGAGGAGGTGCGATTTCACCCCTCGCCCCGCTTGCGGGGAGAGGGGCAGGCGCGGCAGCGCCAGGGTGAGGGGCTTTGGCCTTACAGCCCCAGCAGCCGCTTGATCTGGTCCTTGTTGACGCCTTCACCGGCGGCGAAATCGTCAAAGGCCTTGGCAGTGGTCTGGATGATGTGGCTCTGGATGAAGGGAGCGCCTTCGGCCGCACCCTGATCGGATGACTTCAGGCAGCATTCCCATTCCAGCACGGCCCATGAGTCATAGTTGTATTGCGACAGCTTCGAGAAGATGGCGCCGAAATCCACCTGGCCATCGCCCAGCGAGCGGAATCTCCCTGCGCGCTGTGTCCAGTTCTGGAAGCCGGAATAGACGCCCTGGCGGCCGGTGGGGTTGAACTCCGCATCCTTCACATGGAAGGCGCAGATGCGCTCGTGATAGATGTCGATGAAGTCAAGATAGTCAAGCTGCTGCAGCACGAAGTGTGACGGATCATAGTTGATCTGGCAGCGCTTGTGGCCCTTCAGCTTGTCGAGGAACATCTCGAAGCTGGTGCCATCCATCACGTCTTCGCCAGGATGAATTTCAAAGCCCACATCGCAGCCTGCCTCGTCAAAGGCGTTGAGCAGCGGCGTCCAGCGGCGCGCGAGTTCGGTGAAGCCTTCCTCGATGATGCCAGGTGCCCGCGGCGGGAAGGGATAGAGATAGGGCCACACGAGAGCGCCAGTGAAAGACACATGGCTGGTGAGACCCAGGTTCTTCGATGCGGCAGCGCCCCACTTCACCTGCTGCACGGCCCATTCCTGTCTGGCCTTGGGCTTGCCGTGCACTTCCTTCGGCGCGAAGGCATCGAGCACTTCATCATAGGCGGGGTTCACCGCCACAAGATGGCCCTGAAGATGTGTGGAAAGCTCGGTGATGGTGATGCCGTGCTGGGCGGCGGTGCCCTTCAGCTCATCGGCATAGGTTTTGGATTCCGCCGCCTTCTTCAAGTCGATGAAGCGTGCATCCCAGGTGGGGATTTGCACACCCTTGTAGCCAAGGGATGCCGCCCATTTGCAAATGGCGTCGAGCGAATTGAACGGTGCCTTGTCACCCGCAAATTGCGCGAGGAAGATGGCGGGGCCTTTGATGGTGGTGGGCATTTTTTGTTTCTCCCTATTTCGAATTATCCTGAGCTCTCGCCCCCTCATCCGCCCTTCGGGCACCTTCTCCCCTGAAGGGGAGAAGAGTGAAGTGGCTGATCTGCCCCTCTCCCCTTCAGGGGAGAGGGACGCGCGCGCCAGCGCAGCGGGTGAGGGGCCGTTGGCTCAAACGTTGTTCAACAATCCTTCCAGATATTCCTGCCTTCCGCTCTTGGGTTGCGGCTCGATCTTGTTCGCATGGACGCGGGCGGCGATGGCTTCCAGCGATGCGCCCTTCTCCAGCATGGCCTTGTTCTCGGGCTTGTCCCAGCCGGCATAGCGCTTGGCGATTTCGGCATCGAGGCGGCCGTCCTCGATGATCTTGGCGGCGTTGATCAGGCCGCGGGCGCAAGCATCCATCGAGGCGACATGCGCATAGAGGATGTCATCAGGGTCAATCGACTGGCGGCGGATCTTGGCGTCGAAGTTCATGCCGCCGGTGGTGAAGCCGCCGGCGCGGATCACTTCCAGCATCATCAAGGTGAGTTCCGGCACATTCATGGCGAACTGGTCTGTATCCCAGCCCACCTGATAGCCGCCCCGGTTCAAATCCAGCGAGCCGAAGATGCCCAGCGATGAGGCCAGCGCGATTTCATGTTCGAAAGTGTGGCCGGCGAGAATGGCGTGGTTCTGTTCGATGTTCATCTTCACGTCCTTCTCGAGGCCGTAAGTCTTGATCATCGACCAGATGGTGGCCACGTCATAATCATACTGATGCGTTGATGGCTCCTTCGGCTTGGGCTCGATCAGGATGGGGCCCTTGAAGCCGATCTTGTGCTTGTAATCCACCACCAGCGAAAGGAAGCGGCCCGCCTGGTGCAGCTCCTGGCCGATCCTGGTGTTGATCAGCGTTTCATAACCTTCGCGGCCGCCCCACATCACATAGTTCTCGCCTTTCAGCTGGTGCGTGATGTCGAGCGCGTGCTTCACCTGGGCTGCGCAATAGGCGAACACATCGGGGTCCGGGTTGGTTGCCGCGCCCGCCATGAAGCGGCGGTTCGAGAACATGTTGGCCGTGCCCCACAGCAGCTTCTTGTTGTGGCGGGCCATCAGCTTGTCCAGCTGGTCGGCAACGCGGCCGACATTGGCGTTGAACTCCTGCAGGTTGTTGCCTTCGGGCGCGATGTCGAGATCATGGAAGGTGAAGAAATCAATATCGAGGAGGCGCAGCGTCTCCATCATCAATTCGGCCTTCACCTCGGCGGCCTTCATCGGGTCGGCCATGTGGTGCCATTCGCGGTTCAGCGTTTCGCCGCCGAAGGGATCGCCGCCCGGCCAGCACAGCGTGTGCCAGTAGCAAACGGCGAAGCGGAAGTGATCGCGCATCGCCTTGCCCAGCACCTTTTGTGAGGGGTTGTACCACTTGAAGGCCAGCGGATTCTTGGAATCCGGGCCCTCATATTTCACCGTGTCCTTGAGCGAATAGAAATTCATCACTTGATGTCCTTGATTGCGGGATAGATTTTCACATAGCGGGCATAGGCCGCGTCATAGGCGGCGGCGGCCGATTTTTCCGGCTGCACGGTGCGGGCGATCTTGGGCTTGGTGCAAACCTCTTTGAACGATCGGCCCGTGGCTGCCATCAGGCCCATGCGGGCGCCGCCAAAGGCGCCACCCACTTCGCCGGCGGCGGGCAAGTCAATGGGAATGCCCAGCACAGTGGCGATGATCTTGAGCCAGATTTCAGACTTGGTGCCGCCGCCCACGGCGGTGAGGCGCTTCACGCTGGCGCCACCCTTGCGCAGCGCCTCCAGTGAATCGCGGAAGGCGAAGGCCACGCCATCAAGTGCGGCATGGGTGAGCGCGTTGGCATCTGTGCCATGGCTGAGGCCCAGGAAAGCGGCGCGGATTTGCGCATCACCCACCGGCGTGCGCTCGCCCGAGAAATAGGGCAGCAGCAGAACAGGCGAAGGGCCGTTAAGCTTCTTGCCCAAGGCGGCGGTGAGCTTGGGCGCGGGCGTCCCCAGCAGTTTCACCAGCCATTCCAGTGAATCCGTTGCCGAGAGCATCACGCCCATCTGGTGCCAGGTTCCCGGCACGGCATGGCAGAAAGCGTGAATGTTGCGCTCGGTGTTGGGGCTGAATTTGGCGTTGGAAACAAACATCACGCCCGACGTGCCCAGCGAGAGAATGGCATCGCCATCATTCACGGCACCGATGCCGACTGCGGCGGAGGCATTGTCGCCACCACCGCCGGCGACGACTGGCTTCAGAGGCATGCCCCAAGCTTTGGCCAGCTTATCGGTGATGCGGCCGGTGGCGTCAGTGCCTTCGAAGAGTTCCGGCATCTGGCCGCGGCGCATGTGGGTGGCCTTGAGCATCTCGTCTGACCAATCACGTTTTGCAACGTCCAGCCAATAGGTGCCGGCGCTGTCGCTCATGTCGGAGCCATAGGTGCCCGTCATGCGGAAGCGGATGTAATCCTTCGGCAGCAGCACCTTGGCCACCTGCTCGAAAATCTTCGGCTCATGCTTTCGCACCCAGAGCAGCTTGGGCGCAGTGAAGCCCGCCAGCGGGGTGTTGCCGGTGATGGATTTGGCGTGGGGGCCATCGCGCAGGATGTCGTTGCACTCCTCAAAGCTGCGCGCGTCATTCCACAGGATGCAGGGGCGCAACACCTTGCCGTTCTTGTCGAGCAGCGTTGCGCCATGCTGCTGGCCCGACATGCCGATGCCCTTGACGGCGGCCACGGCCTTGGGCTTCTGCTTGCGCAGGGCTTTCACAACCAAATTGGCAGCCTTCCACCAATCCTCGGGGTTCTGCTCGCTCCAGCCTGGATGCGGCCTTGAAATCTTCAGCGGGCTTGAGGCAGTGGCGATGAGTTTTTGCTTGTCGTCAATGATCACGCCCTTCACCGAAGACGTGCCGAAATCCAATCCGAGATACATGGCGGCCTCACCCTGTTTTGGCTGAGACTAAAGCCCCTGCGGCAGGCTTGGCAAGATTTAATTTGGCAGCTAAAATAATTATTGCAGCGCAGCAGAAATCACCGTGTGGGCGATGGCCCAGGGATGCGAGGCGTGGATGCCCTCAGGGTGCTTGTGATCCAGCATCAGGCGCACATCGGCGCGCGAGAACCAGCGGGCATTTTCCAGTTCTTTTTCATCCAGGGTGATCTGGCTGGCCACGGCTTCGGCAATGCAGCCGATCATCAGGCTGGAGGGGAAGGGCCAGGGCTGGCTGGCCACATAGCGCACCGCACCTGTCACCACGCCGGTTTCCTCCAGCACTTCGCGGGCCACGGCCTGCTCGATGGTTTCACCCGGCTCCATGAAGCCGGCGATGGCAGAATACATGCCTGGCGCCCAGGCCTTCTGGCGGCCCAGAAGGATGTTGCCGCCATGCTGCACCGCCATGATCACCACAGGGTCGGTGCGCGGAAAGTGATCCGCGCCGCAGGCCGCACAGTGGCGGCGGTATCCGCCGTCGGACATTTCCGTCTTCTGCCCGCAGGCCGCGCAGAAGCCATGCTTCTCATGCCAATGCACCAGGCTGCGCGCCTGGGCGAGAATGGAAAGCTCGGCAGGGGCAAGCGCACCGCCAACCATTAACGGGCGCAGGGCCTGCATCTCGCCTTCGCTGTTGCCGGCAAAGGCAAACCATGGGGTGCCGCCAGCCTCCTCGCCGAGGAACACCAGCGGGGTTTCGGCACTTGCTGGCGCGGCGACGGCAAGCTTGCCTTCCTGCATGCGCACCGCGTCTCCATGCACTTGAATAAACTTGGCATTCCGGGCGGCGCGGCGCTGCTGCAGCCAGCCTGCGTCAGAGCGGTGGTTGGCCTTGCGGTCAAGCGGGGAATGCACAAAGGCCATCGGCGTCATGGCGGAACTCTCATCGAAAAGAATCAGGCGGAATTGCGCGTCCTTTAACGCAATATTTACCTAAAAAGTTAACTTTCGGCAGCTTGAGGGGCGTGGGCGCCTGATTTGCCCATGGCCGCTGTTGGAGAGTTGACCGATGAAGCCAGGAATTCCGTGGAGCGTGAAGGGTGTCGAGCCCGAGCTCAGGGAAATCGCCAAATCCGCGGCGCGCCGCCAAGGCATGACGCTGGGTGAGTGGCTGAACTCTGCCATCAACGAACAGGCCGAAGGGGCAGCACCCATTGCCGAAGCGGAAGCCGCGCCACCGCGCGCGCCCCGCAAGAACCTGATTTCCACCCACCCCATTGAGCGCGCCGCCACCAAGCTTGAGGACATTGCCGAACAGCTTTCCAAGCTGGCGGCCCGCGAAAGCGAAAGCGCCTACCGCCCGCCGCACAATGTGGAAGACCAGGTGGCCTATGCCAAGGTCTTGAGCCGGGTTGAAAGCAACGAGCGCCAGACGGTGGAGGCCTTCTCGGCGGTCAATGACCGTCTGGCCACCATCAGCCGCCAGATCAGAACCGCGCAACAGCCGGCCGCGGCCGCCAAGGCCGAAGACCAGCCCTCCTATCAGGCGCTGGAAAAGGCCGTGCGCAACATTGTCGAGCATCTCGAAGTTTCCGACAAGCGCACCCGTGAAAACATGAAGGCGCTGCAGGAGCGCATGGGCGACATGGCCAGCCGCGTGGCCACTTCCAGCAGCGAGCAGGTGTTGCGCCAGGCCCCGGCCTTCAGCCAATTGGAAAGCCGCCTTTCCGACCTTGCCCGCCGCATGGACCAGCCGCAGCAGCAACAGGCCCTGATGGCCGTCCAGCTGCGCCATGAGCTTGACCAGCTGGCCGGGCGCATCGACACCGTGCACCAGACGGCTGAAGCCCTGGCCGCCAAGGCCCAGACGCAAGCCGTTCAGGCCGCGCAGGGCGAACTTCGCGCCATTGAGCAGCGCATCACCAGCGTTCTCAACGAGGCGCGCCAATCCATCGCCGCCGACCACATGGGCCCGGCCGAGATGCAGCGCTTCCGCCAGCAGATCGACCAGCTCAATGAGCGCATTGACGATTCCTCGCGCCATGCCGCCTCAGACCGGGATGTCAGCGCCCTCAAGGTTGCCGTTGAGCAGCTTTCGGCACGCGTGGCCCAGGGCCAGGACCCGCGCCCGCTGGCCGATCTTGACCGCCGCCTTCTCGACATTGCCAGCAAGCTGGAGCGCACCGAAGCTGCCACGCGTGACCTGCCGCAGGTCAATGAGCTGGAGCGCCGCTTCGCTGAATTGGACCAGCGGCTGACCCAGACGCTGAGCAGCCCGACATCGTCAAGCGCCGACCAGCTGGCCCAGAAGCTGGGCGAGGTGGATGAGCGCCTGAGCCGCACCGAGCACCAGCTTTCACATCTCGAAACCATCGAGCGGGCCATCACCCAGCTCTATGACACCATGGAGCAGAACCGCAAATCGGCGCATGAGGCGGCCCATGACGCGGCCGCCCGCATGGCAGAACAGCTTGCCGCCCAGCCGCAGGCCGCTGCGGCTGCGCCCTTGTCGCTGGCCAATGTGCCTGAAATCATTGCCTTGGAAGACGGCCTTAAAGCGGTGCGTGAGGCGGCCCAGAACGCCGATACCCGCAATCAGGAAACGCTTGAAGCGGTTCATGAAACACTTGAACAGATTGTCGGCAAGCTGACCGAGCTGGAAACCGCGGCCATTGGCCAGCGGCTGGCGCAAGCTGTTGCCCCGGCTGCGGAAGAGCCGGCCATGCCCGTCTTCAGCGCGCGCCCGCCAGCGCCGGAAGCGGTGGCCGCGCCTGTTGATGCGCATCCCAACCCCTTTGCGCCGGCCCCCACGCCGGTTGCCGCAGAACCCTTCGCCGCTGCCCCGCCGCCGCCGCGCAACTTCATGGATTCGATTTTCGCTGATGTGGCGCAGGCGCCGGGAGAGCCGGCCCAGCCGGGCAACCCGTTCCTTGATGCCGCTGGCCCCGCCGAAGACGGCACCGCGCCCACGCCGGAAGGCGGCATTGGTGATCTTGTGGCCGCCGCGCGCCGCCTGCATCAGGCCAGCCATGGCCAGGCCGCAGCCCTGGGCAGCATTTCACCCGGCAGCAAAGCCAAGCCTGAAAAGAAGAAGGCCAAGGGCTTCAGCCTGCCCTTCCTGAAATCCGGCGCCTCCGGCAAGGCCGAGGCCAAGGCCAAACTGAAAGACCCCTCCACCCTGCTCACTCCCGCCAATGGCAATGCCGCAGGCAGCCGCCGCCGGCTGGTGATCCTCGGCTTTGCGCTGTTGGTGGTTGGCACTTTTGCGGTGAGCAACACGCTGGGCAAGCTGCGCCATGCCGCACCGGCCCCCACGCCCGCCGTGACGCAACAGCAGGATGGTGCGGCCGCCCCGGTGGCGCCCGATGCAACCTCCGCCACGCCGGCCGCCCCCGGCCAACCGGAACCAGCGCCGATCGTTGCGCCGGAAGGCCAGAACAAGGCCAGCTCGAACCAGCAGGGCGATGCCAGCGACGCCATGCCGGCAGACCCGATCCTCACCGGCGCGGTTTCGCCCGCGCAGGCCGCACCCGTGGCGGCCGCCGTGCCCGCCCCGGTGGCCACACCGGCCTCGGTGGCGCTTGAAGCCGCCGTCGGCCCCGCCAAGCTGCGCCATGCGGCTGAAACAGGCGATGCCGCCGCCCAGTTCATCATCGCCAGCCATTATCTCAATGGCGATACCGTCCAGGTGGATTATGCCAAGGCCGCCTATTGGTATGGCAAGGCCTCGGCCTCGGGCCTTGCCCCGGCGCAATACCGCCTCGCCACGCTGTATGAGCGCGGCAAGGGCGTGGACAAGAACCTTTCTGCCGCGCTGGCCTGGTATGAGCGCGCCGCTGCCTTGGGCAATGTGAAGGCCATGCACAATGCCGCCGTCATCGCCGCCGGCAATGACGCAGGCGCACCGGACTATGCCAAGGCCTACAAGTGGTTCTCGCTGGCCGCCGGCCATGGTGTGAAGGACAGCCAGTTCAACCTTGCGGTACTCATCGAGCGCGGGCTTGGCACCAAGCAGGATCAAACCGAGGCGCTGTTCTGGTACATGGCCGCCGCCCAGCAGGACGACGCCGACGCCAAGGCCCGCGTTGAAGCCATGGCCAAGACCCTGAGCCCGGCCACGGTGGAAGCCGCCAAGGCGCGCCTCAAGGCCTGGGTGCCGGACAAGGCGCCGGAAGCCGCCAACACGGTGGCCGCCAATGACGCACAGTGGAACCCCTCAGGCCAGGCCGCGCAGGCCACTCCCACCAACATCAATGACCAGGCCAAGAACCTGCTTGAGAAGATGGGCTACCGGGTGGGCGAAAAGGACGGCACGCTTGATGCCGCCACCGCCAACGCGATCCGCCTGTTCCAGATGAAGCAGGGCCTGAAGGTGAATGGTCAGATCAGCCCGGACCTGATCGCCGCGATGCAATCAAAGGTTGGCTAACAGAGCCTGTCCAGCGGGAATTTGTAGATGCGGCTTTGGCCGATGAGCCAGGCCTGCGTTTCGCCGCGGGCGAACAGGCGCTGATAGGGCTCGGCAAAGACGGACAAGGCACCAGTATAAGCGCCAAAGGCCGGCATGATCAGGCGGCGGCCATCGGCGATGAAACATTTGCCTGAAACCCGCCGGCCCCGCTGGGCCACGGCGCAGCCAGGGTGCAGGTGCCCGGAGATTTCCGCTTCCTCCGCACGCAGGCGCTTCGGCTCATGCCGCAGGGTGAGCGGGCCGAGCAGCAGCTGCTCCACCGCATGGCCGGCCAGCAGCTGCGGCGGCAGGGGATCATGGTTGCCGCAGATCCAGAAACATTCATGGCCTTCTGCTATTGCACTTAGCCGCGCCATCAGCGGTTCTTCCACGCGGGTTTCGCCTTCGGCGTCATGAAAGCTGTCGCCCAGGAAAATCAAGCGCTGAGGTGCGAAGCGTTTCACCACCGATTCCAAAAGGCTGATGGTGATGGCCGTGTCATAAGGCGGCACGCGGATGCCGCGGCGGGCCAGCGAGGTGCCCTGCTCCAAGTGCAGATCGGAAATGATGAGTGCGGCAAATTCCGGCACATGCAAAGCACCCGACATGTCGGGGCGCAGTTCCACCCCGGCCAGTTCAATGCGGTGGCGGTCAGGCACTGCTGAATTAGGCAAGGCGGCTGGCCTCTCTTTCAAGGTCGGCCTCTGCTTCGGCGAGAAGGGAATCATCCGCCTCACCTTGCACAGTGACGCGGCCAATCTCAAGCAGCACGGGCACGGCCAGCGGTGAAACCCTGTCCAGCGCCTGATGCAGGATATGGCCCTTGATGCGCTTCAGCATGGCGCCGAGGCGCTCAACACTGATCAAGCCATCGGCGGCATCCTCCCAGGCGGCGCGCAGCAGGATGTGATCCGGCTGGTGGGAACGCAGGGCATCGAAAATGAGATCGGTGTTCACCGTCACCTGCCGTGCGGTTTTCTCCTTGCCGGGAAAATTGCGCTCCACCAGCCCGGCAATGATCGCGCAATTGCGGAAGGCGGATTTCATCATGTTGCTTTCGGCCAGCCAGGCTTCGAGATCATCGCCCAACATGTCTTCATCAAACAGCTTGGCCAGTGAAATGCGGCCTGTGGCGATCATGGCGGAGAGATCACTCACGCACCACACCACCAAGGCATATTCGGAGGCCACAAAGCCCAGCGGCTTTGCGCCCCAGCGTTCCAGGCGCCTTGTCAGCAGCATGCCCAGCGTTTGCTGCGCCAGGCGCCCCTCAAACGGATAACACACCATGTAGTGCTTCTCGGCGCGGGGGAAGGTTTCCACCAACATCTGGTCGGCGCGCGGCAGCACCGAGGCCCAGCTTTGCAAGGAGAGCCAATCGCGCACCTGCGGCGGCAGGAATTGCCATTGCTGCTTGTTGGCAATGATCTCGCGCACGCGCTCGGCCAGATAGGTAGAGAGCGGGAACTTGCCGCCGGCATAGGATGGAATGCGCGGCTCTTTCCCCGGCGCGCGGGTGGCCAGTGCGCCGAACTCATCCATGCCTTCAAAGCGCAGAACTTCGCCGCCGAACAGGAACGTGTCTCCATAGGCCAGTTGCGAGAGGAAATATTCCTCCAACTCGCCAATCACCCGGCCGCCCATCACCATGCGCTTGCCGAGCTTCACCCGGATAGAAGCAAGCCGCACCTTCATCATCTCATTGGCGACGATGGTGCCCATGTTCATCTTGTAGCGCAGGGCAAGCTGCGGGTGGGCGAGGCGCCACATGCCTTGCGCGTCCTGCTTCAGCTTGGCGTAGCGCTCGTATGATTTCAGCGCGTAACCACCGGTGGCGACATAGTCCAAGGCCTGGTCGAAGCGTTCGCGCTTCAGCGTGCGGTAGGTGAAGGCGGATTTCACTTCGGCGAAAAGCCCATCCGCCAGGAATGGCCCGGCGCAGGCACAGGCGAGGATATGCTGGGCCAGCACATCAAGCTTGCGTGTCATGGGATATTCCGAGTCCTGCGCATTTTCCGCCGCCGCCTGTTTTGCGGCAGTGCATTCCAGCACCTCGAAGCGGTTGGAGGGCACGAGCAGCGCGTTGCTGGATTCATCCAGCCTGTGGTTGGCACGGCCGATGCGTTGCAAGAGGCGCGAGGAGCCCTTGGGCGCGCCCACATGCACAACGAGATCAACATCGCCCCAATCGATGCCGAGATCCAGCGTTGAGGTGCAGACCACGGCTTTCAATGTGCCCGCGGCCATGGCGGCCTCCACCTTGCGGCGCTGGTTCACATCAAGCGAGCCATGGTGAAGTGCGATGGGCAGGTGATCCTCATTAGCGTTCCACAATTCCTGGAACAGCAATTCGGCTTGGCTGCGTGTGTTGACGAAGAGCAACGTCATATTCGCGCGCTTGATGTCTTCATACACTTCCGGAATGGCATAGCGCGCGGAGTGGCCGCTCCATGGCACACGCTCCACCGAGTCGAGGATCTTGATGCTGGGCGGCGCCCCTGCCTTGCCCAGCACGAGCGGCACGGGTGGTGTGCCCACTTTCGCGAGCCAGGCGCGCAGGGCGTCGGGGTCCGCCACCGTGGCCGAGAGGCCAGTGAAACGTGCTGCGGGTGCGTGGGTTCTGAGCCGCGCGAGGGCGAGGGACAAGAGCACGCCGCGCTTTTGCGCGACGATGGAGTGAAGCTCATCGATGATCACGCATTTCAGGCTGCGCAAGAGATGCGCGGCATGCGGGTCGGCGATCAGCAGTGTCACCTGCTCGGGCGTGGTGATCAGGATGTCCGGGGGCTTTTCGCGCTGGCGCTTGCGCTTGGCGTGGGAGGTGTCGCCGGTTCGCGTCTCAATGGAGATGGGCAAGGCCATCTCGTCCACCGGCGCTTCAAGATTGCGGGCAATGTCCACCGCCAAGGCTTTCAGCGGTGAGATATAGAGTGTATGGATGCCATGGGTTTCGTGCGGCCCGGCGAGATCCACCAGCGTGGGCAGGAAGCCAGCCAGCGTCTTGCCGCCTCCGGTGGGCGAAATGAGCAAGGCGCTTTCGCCCTCAAGCCCCAGTTCCAGCATCTCCAGCTGATGCGGCCGCGCCTGCCAGCCCTTGCTGGCAAACCAGTCCGTGAATTTCTGCGGCAGGCGGCTCATGTCAGCGCATAACTTGACGAATTTGCAAAACTTGCGCAACTCGGGCCCATGCCTTCCGAGATCACCCATGGCACGCTGCTGAAAATCGCCGTGCCGATCATGCTGTCCAATGTCACCGAGCCGTTGATCGGCGTGGTCAACACCGCTGTGGTCGGGCAATTGCCCAACCCGGCGCTAATCGGCGGCGTTTCGGTGGGCGGCATGATTTTTGCCTTCCTGTTCTGGGGCTTTGGCTTCCTGCGGCTTTCCACCAGCGGGCTATCGGCGCAAGCCACCGGTGCCGGCGACAGCCAAGGCGTCACACTGGTTCTGGGCCGAAGCCTGGTGCTGGGGCTGGCCATTGGCCTTGCGCTGCTGATATTGGCGCCGGTGACCGGGCCTTTTGCCATCGGGCTGATCGGCGGGTCTGACGCCGTGAAAGACGCCGCGCAAAGCTATTTCAACTGGCGCATCCTTGCAGCACCCGCAGCGCTGGCCAATTTCGCGCTGCTGGGCTGGTTTGTCGGGCAAGGGCGCAGCGTGCCGGCTTTTCTGGTGCAGTTCTTCCTCAACGCCACCAACATGGCGGTGAGCGCGGCCTTGGTTCTGGGCGCCCACAAAGGCATCGCCGGCGTGGGCATTGCCGCGGCCGTGGCGGAATATGCGGGCCTTGGCTTTGGCCTACTGCTGGCGGCGCGGCGCGTGAACCGGCTCGGCGGCTGGCCGTCACTTTCGAGCCTTTTGAATTTCACCGCACTCAAGCCGCTGCTGGCCGCCAATGCCGACATCATGGTGCGCACGCTGTGCCTGCTCTTTGCCTTCGCCTGGTATACCTCGCGCGGGGCGCGCATGGGCGACACCATCATCGCCGCCAACACCGTGCTCATGAACCTGTTTTATGTTTCGGCCTATCTGATCGACGGCTTTGCCTATGCGGCCGAGGCGCTGGTGGGCCAATCCATCGGCGCGCGCGACAAGCTGCGCTATGCCCGGGCCCTGCGGCTCGGCACAGGCTGGGCGCTGGGCTTTGGCGGGCTGGCGGCGGTGGCCTTTTATGGCTTTGGGCCCAAGCTGATTGCGCTGATGAGCGTGGATGAGGGCGTGCGGGCGGCGGCGCAGGATTTTCTCGGCTGGGCCGCACTCACGCCGCTTCTGGGCGCGGCCTGCTTCCTGTTTGATGGCATCTTCACGGGCGCGCTGGCCACGCGGGAAATGCGCAACATGATGATGGCGGCGCTGGCTCTCTACCTGCCGCTTTCCATGCTGCTGGAGCGCGGCTTCGGCAATCATGGGCTTTGGGCGGGCCTGTGCTTCTTCTTCCTGGCGCGCAGCCTGCTGTTTGCCTGGCGGCTGCCTGCGGTGCAGGCCCGGGCCTTCGCCTAGGCGCGCAGCGCGGCACCAAGGCGCACCAGTGCCAAGCTGATCTGCGGCCCCCATTCCGGGTGCGCGGCAAGGCCCCGGCCAGTCACCTCCTGCTTGATGAGCGGAAGTGCAAGGGCAGCTTCTTCCAGACAGCGCCCTGACATGGTTTCGAGAACCAGGCGCAGGGAATTCTGGGCTTCGGCGGCGCGGGGCGAGGCATTCCATTGGGCAAAGGGCTTGTTGATGAAGGTTTCACCGCCCACCAGCCAATCCAGCGCATTCTTGAAGGCGCCGGGCAGGCCCCTGGCATATTCCGGGCAGGCGATGATCAGGCCATCGGCCACGCCCACATGATCGCGGAACTTCTGGACTTCCGGCGGCGGCAGGCCTTCAAGATCCGGCGTGAAATGCGGCAGGCCGGCCTGGCGGTTCCAGATTGAGAATTCCATGTCCGGCGGCGCGAGGATTTTGGCCGCCTGCAACAGCGCCAGATTGGTAGAGCCCACGCGCAGCGAGCCGCACAAAGCCAAGACCTTCACGCGGGGCATCAGGCGATTCTCACTGGTTTGAGTTGGGACACAAGATCAATTGCCTCCACCAGGCCCACCCGGTCAACCCTTATGCCGGGCGGGAAGGCGGTGGTGAACCTTGTGGCGAGGCGCGGATCGAGGATCACAAATGCGCCGCGGTCACCCTCCTGCCTGATCAGGCGGCCAAAGGCCTGGCGCAGGCGCAGGCGCACCACCATGTCCTTGTAGGCATTGCCGCCAAAGGCTTCGGCGCGGGCGCGCTCCAAAATCGTCGGCGTGCCCCAGGGCACGCGGTCCATCACGATGAGGCGCAATGAGTCGCCCGGCACATCCACGCCATCGCGCACGGCATCAGTGCCCAAGAGGCAGGCATCACGCTCAGCGCGGAACATGTCAACCAGCGTGCCCGTGTCCATCGGGTCCACATGCTGGGCAAACAGGGCCAGGCCCTTCTTGGCCAGACCGGGGGCAAGGCGCTTGTGCACGGCGCGCAGGCGGGCGATGGCGGTGAACAGGCCCAGCGCACCGCCGCCGCTGGCCAGGAACAGCTCGCGGTAAGCCGCCGCGATCTGGTCCATGTCTTCCCTGTTCACATCAGTGACGACGATGACGCGGGCGATGTCCGGATAGGCAAAGGGCGAGTCATAGGACACGCGCTTCACGGGATAAGGCAGATGGATCACGCCAGTGCGGGCCTCGGCATTGCTCCAATCATCGGGAATGTCGGGCGGGCGGTCTTTCAGCGTGGCCGAGGTGATGATGATGCCATCAGCCTGGCGCAGCACAGCATTGGCCAGCGGCACGGAAGGATCAATCCAATGCGAGTGGAAGCCCACATCATGCTCGCGGCCATAGACCTGCTCCACCGCGAACCAGTCAATGAACAGCGGGTTCAATTCCCCCTGCAGCTGCTTGAGCATGGAGACCCAGCCGCCCACCATCAATTCGCCGCGGCGTTTCAGGCCACGGGCAATGGCCTCAATGCGGCCACGGTCGGCGGTCTGCAATTCCGAGGCTTCATCGTCCAGCTTCTTGAGCAGCAGATTGGCCAGCGCACTCATCGGCTTTTGCAGGCTTGCAAGATGATCGGCGAGATCGTCGATGGCGGCTGGCAGGCCAGAGACCAGCGGCAGGCAATCGGTTTCCAGCGAATTGGAATTGGAGGCCTCGGAGCGGGCAAGAACCTGCTGGCGCACCAGTGTCAAAAACTCCTCGGCCGAGCCTTCCGGATGGCCGGATTGGATGCGGCGTGTCCAGCCCGGCCCCGGCAAAGCGGCAGCGGCGCGCAGCACCTGCTGCACCAGCTTCTCGGCATTCTCCTCATCGGCCAGCAGGTCGCCCATGCGCTCCTGAAGGCCACGGCCACGGCGGCGCTCGGCTTCCGGCCCGCGCAGCCAGCGGCGCAGCTCGGCAGCTTCCAATGCCGTGAGATGGCCGGAGAAGGCGCTGTCGGCGGCATCAAACAAATGATGGCCTTCATCAAACACGATGCGGCGCAGGCCGCCGGGTGTTTCGCTCTCCTCCTCGGTCTTGGCCACGCCGATGGCATGGTCAATCGCCGCCTGATGCAGCACCAGCGCATGGTTGGCGATCACCACATCGGCCTTGCGCCCGGCACGCACCGACTTTTCAATGAAGCAGCGCTTGAAATGCGGGCAGGCGGCATAGATGCATTCGCCGCGCCTGTCGGTCAGGCCCAATGAGGCAGGCGTTGGATTGCGGGTCTCGCCGTCAAGATTGGTTTCGGAAAACAGCGGCATCAGCCAGTTGGGAAAATCGCCGCCGACAATGTCACCATCGCGCGAAAAGCGCGCCCAGCGGGCAATCAGCGTGGCCAGCAAAGCCGAGCGCGCATTGGCCGCCGTGAGACGCCCAAAGACTTCCTGCATGTTGAGCAGGCAGGCATAGTTCTCGCGGCCCTTGCGGATCACGATCTGGCTCTTGCGCTCGGCCGGGTCGGGCACGATGCGCGATGTTTCCTGATCCAGTTGGCGCTGCAGGTTCTTGGTATAGGTTGATATCCACACCGGGGCGTTGTTCTTGCGCGCCCAGAGGTAAGACGGCGAGAGATAGCCCAGCGTCTTGCCCAGGCCGGTGCCTGCCTCGGCGAGGAGAATGTTGTTGATCTCCTTCCTTTCGCGTGGCGCGAAGGCCTGCGTGGCGGTGGCGGCATAATCCTGCTGGCTGGCGCGCGCTTCCGCGCCACGCCCGAGAATGCGGGCCAGGAAGGTTTTGGCCTCGTCGCCGGAAACCGGGTTCTGCGTGCCTTGCGGGCGGCTGCCTTCATCCTCCCATTCTTCCAGCCTGTCCCAGACATTGAGGCCTGTCGCAAATTGCGCCATCTCAAGCTTGGGGTTGGCCTGCATCAGCGCGCCCAGCACCGGCCTTGCCCAGGGCCAGTTGGCGCGGGCGAGAAAATGCGCCGCTTCCGCCGCTTCGCGCAGGAAGGGATAGTGCTTGGAGGTCAGCCGCTGCAGCAGGTCCTCAGCCACGGCGCGCAGGGTCTCGCCCTCGCTGTCCGCCTCGGCCAGCGCCAGCGAACGGGCAAGGCCGCGCGGCGTTGGCGTTGCGGGCCTTGCCGGGCAGACGAAGGCGAACAGCTCGGCCACATCGAAGTGCTTCTGCTCGCGCGCCGCGCGGGTGAGAGAGCGCGGGGCGGCGGCCTGTTGGGCCAGCCGCTCGATGAAGAAGGCGGAATGGCAGATCAGATGCGGGGCCGCCCCCAGCCGCGCCAGGGCCGAGGCCGCGCCCAAGGCCTCGCCCGCCAGCACGGCGCCGGCGGGGCTGGGCACGGCAGGGCCGGGCAAATGGGCGGGGTAATCCGTCAGACTCATGAAGCCGCCGTTGTAACCCAGAACATATGGAAAACAACAGTGCCAAAGCCGCAGCCGCGCCCCAGCCATGCCGGAGAAACGCAGCTCATGTCACGGCCTTGCCGCAATTCGTCCCCCAGATTGCGCGGGCGAACTGGTCCCGCGCAAGGAGGCGGAAATGGAACAAAGATTCATTCAGCTGTTTGATGTCTACACCCATGGCGGCGTGAGCCGGCGTGATTTTCTCGACCGCCTCAGGACCATGGCGGGTGCCGCCGCCCTGCCCGGCGTGCTGGCGATTCTCGAAAACAATTATGCCCAGGCTGAGACGGTGGCGGCGGATGACCCGCGCCTGACCGCGGCAGATGTTGAAATTGCCCCCGGCATCAAGGGCTATCTGGCTTCGCCCAAGACTGCGGCGGGCAAGCTGGGCGCTGTCATGGTGATCCATGAGAACCGTGGCCTCAACCCGCATATCCGGGACATCACCCGCCGCCTGGCGCTGGAGGGCTTCCTGGCCTTCGGCACGGATTACCTGAGCGCCCTTGGCGGCACGCCCGCCGATGAAGACAAGGCGCGCGACATGATCGGCACGCTGAAGCCCGAAGACATCACCACCACATCCCTGGCGGTGCGCGCCGCGCTGGCCGCCAAGGGCAATGGCAAGGTGGGGGCGGTGGGCTTCTGCTGGGGCGGCGGCTTTGTCAATGCGCTGGCCGTGGCCGATGCGGGCTTGAGTGCCGGCGTCGCCTATTACGGCCTGCAGCCGCCAGCCGCCGATGTGGCCAAGATCAAGGCGCCCCTGCTGCTCCACTATGCCGGGCTGGATGACCGGGTGAATGCCGGCATCAAGGATTTCGAGGCGGCACTGAAGGCGGCGGGCAAGACTTATGAAATCCACGTCTATGACGGCGTGAACCATGCCTTCAACAATGACACCAACAGCGCCCGCTATGACAAGTCCGCCGCCGATCTCGCATGGGGCCGCACGGTGGCATGGCTGAAGAAATATCTGGAGTGAGAACTACTGCTAATTAGCGATGTTTACTGCGATTCAATCTGGGCAGATGTTTGCCTATCAATAGGCTTTCTTCGTCCAAGTACGCTGGAAAGTTTCCTACCGCTGTGGTGACCATTGTTCCTTGTCTAGCGTAGATGGTACCAAATCCGGCCTTGTCCAGAATGTTTTCCCACTCCTTTGCTTCTGAATCGGATGTGGATGACTTCTTGCCATTCAATGCATTTGTGACGTCCCGCTGCCAACTCCTAAAGCGCTTCCCTAGTTTTCCTTTGCTCGATCCAATCCTTACGATTTCATCCCCAACGAGGAATGCATAGATGCATTTCTCCAATTGAAGCACTTCGTCTTTGAACACTGCAATCTCAAACTTTCGATTGACGATACGGACAGTTGCTACAGGGGAGAGTCCGTAGGCGAATAAGGTGTGCTCCGTCATTGGTCGAAAATCCTTCTGCAAAGCCATCTTGCGAATGCGGCTGACATATTGGTAGATCATAAGTAGGTGAAGTTGACCAGATCAATACACCTCTCTAAAGGAGGCGCGGCTGTGTTTTCGCAGCTTTTTCACTGTTCAGGAATGCCAGATGACCACCTCCCCCGCCCTCCGCGAAGCCGCTTATGCCAGCAAGGCCTGGCCCTTTGAAGAAGCGCGCAAGATCCTGAAGCGCGTGGAGAAGACCGGGCAGAAATCAGTGCTGTTCGAAACCGGCTATGGCCCCTCGGGCCTGCCGCATATCGGCACCTTTGGCGAAGTGGCGCGCACCACCATGGTGCGCAAGGCCTTCTCGCTGATTAGCGACCTGCCCACGCGCCTGTTGTGCTTCTCGGACGACATGGACGGCATGCGCAAGATCCCCGACAATGTGCCGGACAAGAATTTCCTCGCACCGCATTTGCACAAGCCGCTCACCGTGGTGCCCAACCCGTTTGGCGGCAATTTTGAAAGCTTCGGCCATCACAACAATGCGATGCTGCGGCGCTTCCTCGATACCTTCGGCTTTGAATATGAGTTTGCCAGCGCCACCGACTATTACAAGTCTGGCAAGTTTGACGACATGCTCATCCGCGTGCTGGAGAAGTATGACGCCATCATGGGCGTGATGCTGCCCACGCTGGGCGAAGAGCGCCAGGCCACTTACTCCCCTGTGCTGCCCATCTCGCCCACATCAGGCCGCGTGCTCTATGTGCCGATGAAGGATGTGAACGCCAAGGCCGGCACCGTCACCTTCGCCGATGAAGACGGCACGGATGTCACCCTCGATGTGCGCGGCGGGCGCACCAAGCTGCAATGGAAGCCGGATTTCGGCATGCGCTGGGCTGCCCTGCATGTCGACTTTGAGATGTTCGGCAAGGACCACCAGACCAACGCGCCGATCTATGACCGGATTTGCGAAATCCTCGGTGTGCCTGCGCCCGAACACTATGTCTATGAGCTGTTCCTCGACGACAAGGGCCAGAAGATTTCCAAGTCCAAGGGCAATGGCCTGACCATCGACGAATGGCTGACCTATGCCGACCCCAATTCGCTGGCGCTCTACATGTATAACAAGCCGCGCGAGGCGAAGCGGCTGTATTTCGACGTGATCCCCCGCGCGGTGGATGAGTATGACGCCTTCCTGAATGCCTATCAGAAGCAGGCGGAAAAGCCCGCCGACCAGCTGATGAACCCGGTGTGGCACATCCATGGCGGCAACCCGCCCAAGCCCGAAGGCACCAACCTTTCCTTCACGCTGCTATTGAACCTGGCCACCGTGGCCAACACTGAAGACAAGGCCGTGATGTGGGCCTTCATCAAGCGCTACAAGCCCGAGCTTTCGCCAGAGTCTGACCCGCGGCTCGACAGCCTCGTTGGCTATGCGATCCGCTACTATCAGGACTTTGTGAAGCCCGCGAAGAAGTATCGCGCCGCCGATGCGGGCGAGGCCGCGGCACTGAAGGATTTGGCGGCAGCGCTTGCTGCGCTGCCCGAAGGTTCAACACCGGAAGAGATTCAGACCAAGGTCTACGAGATTGGCCGCCGCGAGCCTTACACCACCACCCAGAAGGATGGCTCCACCGGTGTGGCGCAGAGCTGGTTCAACATGCTCTATCAGATTCTGCTGGGTGAGGAAAAAGGCCCGCGCTTCGGCAGCTTCGTGGCCCTCTACGGCCTCGGCAACACGGTGAAGCTGATCGAGACGGCGCTGCAGGGCGGGCTGGCGGGGCAATAACCCGTTGCCCATGCTTCGAGGCTTTGCTGCGCAAGGCGCCTCAGTATGAGGTCTGGCCCGGATTGACCTTCAGCAATACTTCACCCTGAGGTGCCCGCTGCAAGCGGGCCTCGAAGGGTGCGCCTCAGCTCAATGCACCCGCGCGGGCACCAGTTCGTGTTCCATGGCGTTGCCCACGGCCATTTCGAAGGTGGGGGCGATGGAGATGGGCATGCCGTTGGCGTTGAACAGGGCAAAGAGCTTGCCTTCGGGGCCGGCCTCAATGGGCTGGCCCAGCATGCGCGCCGCATCTTCCGCGCCGATCGGCTTCACATAAGCCAAGTGCCCCGCGCCAATGGCGGCGAGCTGTTCGGGGCTGACGGTGATGTTATGTTTCTGTTCCATGCCCAAAAGGTGGGCAGTCAATCAAAAAAATCAAGGGGCCTTGCGCCGGGGTTCTTGCCAAGGGCCTCAATTTAGCGTTGATTACCCAAAGGCTTGATCAGCCGGTCAAATTTTCAGGGAGATTCCAACATGATCAAATCACTGCTTGCAGCAGCTGCCCTCACCACTGCCATGGCCGCCTCGGCCCTCGCGGCGGACATGGGCCCGGCCATCGTGTTCGACATCGGCGGCAAGTTCGACAAATCCTTCAACGAGTCGATGTTCAACGGCGCCGAGAAGTTCAAGAAGGAAACCGGCAAGTCCTACGCCGAGTTTGAAATCGCCAATGAAGCCCAGCGCGAACAGGCCATCCGCAACTTCGCCGACAAGGGCTATTCACCGATCATCGCCGCGGGCTTTGCCCAGGCTGAAGCCGTGACCAAGGTGGCCAAGGATTATCCGGACCTCAAGTTCGCCATCATCGACATGGTGGTGGAGCCGAAGAACACCGAGTCGATCGTATTCAAGGAACATGAAGGCTCTTACCTCGTGGGCGTGCTGGCGGCTCTTGCCTCCAAGACCGGCAAGGTCGGCTTCGTGGGCGGCATGGACATTCCGCTGATCCACAAGTTCGCCTGCGGTTATGTGCAGGGCGTCAAGGCCACCAAGAAGGACGGCACCGTGTTCCAGAACATGACGGGTGACACCGGCGCTGCCTGGAACGACCCTGTGAAGGGTGGCGAAATCACCAAGGGCCAGATCGCCAAGGGCGCTGACGTTGTTTACGCCGCCGCCGGCGCCACCGGCATCGGCGTGCTGCAGGCCGCTGCCGACGCGGGCAAGCTGTCGATCGGCGTGGACGCCAACCAGAACTACCTCCACCCCGGCAAGGTGCTGACCTCGATGGTCAAGCATGTTGACGTCGCCGTCTACAACATCATGAAGAACGGCAACGACAAGTTCGAGCCGGGCATCCATGCGCTGGGCCTTGCAGAAGGCGGCGTGGACTATGCGATGGACGACAACAACAAGTCGCTGGTCACCGACGACATGAAGAAGGCCGTGGAAGCCGCCAAGGCCGACATCATCGCCGGCAAGACCAAGATCCATGACTACATGGAAGACAACAAGTGCCCGGTGGAGTGATCCGCTGACCTTTCCCTCCCCTCTCAAGAGGGGAGGGATCTCTCAAGATTGACTTTCGTCATCCTCCCCTGAGGGGGAGGTGTCGGCGAAGCCGACGGAGGGGAGACGGGGATTTTGAGCCTTACAGCGCGAGCGCGCCACCTGCGCAAGCAAATGACCCGTGAAGAGGTCAAGCTTTGGGTTCAGCTCAAGCATTTGAACGCGCGGGGCTATCATTTCCGCCGGCAAGCGCCATCCCGTGGATTCATTCTCGACTTCGCAGAATTCAATTGCAGACTCATTGTCGAAGTTGATGGATCGCAGCACAGTGACCCGGCACATGAACAAAAAGACGCAAGGCGCGACCGGATTTTCAAGTCCGATGGCTTCACCATCCTGCGTTTCTGGAATTTTCAGATCAACCGCGAGATGGATGGCGTGATGGACCAAATCCTGAGTGTGTTGCCACCAACCCCTCCGGCGCTGCGCGCCACCTCCCCCGGTGGGGAGGAGAAGAAGTTCTCCGCATGACCACGCCTGCCATTGAACTCATCGGCATCGACAAGCGCTTTGGCGCGGTGCATGCCAACATTGACGTGAACCTGACGATCGCCCAGGGCTCGATCCACGGCATCATCGGCGAGAATGGCGCGGGCAAATCCACGCTGATGTCGATCCTGTTCGGCTTTTATCATGCCGACAAGGGCGAGATCAAAGTGAAGGGCCAGCCGGTCAGGATCAAATCCTCGACCGACGCCATCAGCCACGGCATCGGCATGGTGCACCAGCACTTCATGCTGGTGGAACCGTTCACGGTTCTGGAAAATGTCATTCTCGGCGCCGAAGGCGGCGCGCTGATCGGGCCGGCGCTGGCCAAGGCACGCGCCTCGCTCAAGCACCTTTCCGACGAATATGAATTGGACGTGGACCCGGATGCGCTGATCGCCGACCTGCCCGTGGGCCTGCAGCAGCGCGTGGAGATCCTGAAAGCGCTGTACAAGGGTGCCGAGGTTCTCATCCTCGATGAGCCCACAGGCGTGCTGACACCGGCCGAGGCCGACCACCTGTTCCGCATTTTGAAGACGCTGCGCGACGAGGGCAAGACCGTCATCCTCATCACCCACAAGCTGCGCGAGATCATGGCGATCACCGATCAGGTGTCGGTCATGCGGCGCGGCGAGGTGGTGGCCAATTTCGCCACCAAGGATACCAATGTCGAGCAGCTCGCCGAGGCCATGGTGGGCCGCCGCGTGCTTTTGCGCGTGGACAAGACGCCAGCCAAGCCCGGCGATGTGCTCCTTGACGTCCGCAATGTCACCTGGCGCGACAAGAACAAGGTGGCGCGGGTGGACAATGTGTCCTTCACGGTGCGCAAGGGTGAGATCGTGGGCATTGCCGGCGTATCCGGCAATGGCCAGTCCGAGCTTCTCGACGTGATCACCGGCATCACCAAGGCGGCCTCGGGCGAAGTGTTCTTCAAGGGTGAGGATGTGGCGGCGATTGACGATGCGGGCGAGCTGCGCCGCCGCGGCATGGCGCATGTGCCGGAAGACAGGCACCACCGCGGCCTCATCACCTCCTTCAGCGCCGCTGAAAGCGCCATCCTTGGCTATCAATATGCACCAGACCTGGGCAAAGGCTTCCGGCTGGACCGTGACGCGGTGATCAAGCGGGTGCGCCGCGAGATGGAAGAGTTTGACGTGCGCCCGCCAGACCCCTTCCTCAAGAGCGCCAAATTCTCCGGCGGCAACCAGCAGAAGATCATCCTGGCGCGCGAGATCGGCTCCAATCCGGATTTACTGGTGATCGGCCAGCCCACGCGCGGGGTGGACATTGGCGCCATTGAATTCATCCACCGCCGCATCATCGCGCTGCGCGATGCCGGCAAGGCGATCCTGCTTGTCTCGGTTGAGCTTGATGAAATCCGCTCGCTGTCCGACCGCATCCTGGTGATGTTTGCAGGGCGCGTGATGGGTGAGCGCGGGCCGGATGCCACGGAAGGCGATCTGGGCCTGCTGATGGCCGGCGTTTCGAAGGAGGCGGCGTGATGCAGCGGGGCGAGCTTCCAACCTGGGTGGACGTGGGCCTCATTCCGCTCATCAACCTCACCATTGCCTTCATCGTTGCGGGGCTTGTCGTTCTCATCATCGGCGAGAACCCATTCCAGGCGATCTGGATTTTGCTGTCCACGCCGCTGTCGTCGCTCTCCGGCTGGTTCAACATCATCTATTACGCCACCAACTTCATCTTCACCGGCCTGTGCGTCGCGGTGGCCTTCCATGCCGGGCTGTTCAACATCGGCGGCGAAGGCCAGGCCTATATCGGCGGCCTGGGTGCCGCCACGCCGGGGCTTCTCATTGGCGGTGTGCTGGCCTCGGCCCTGCCGTTCTGGGTGTCGCAGCCCATCACGCTACTGCTGTGCCTGATCGCCAGCTTCGCCATTGGCGCGCTGTGGGGCTGGTTCCCCGGCTATCTGCAGGCCAAGCGCGGCAGCCACATCGTGATCACCACCATCATGCTGAACTACATCACCTCCAGCGTGATGGTTTACATGATCAACATGGTGTTCCGCCCGGTGGGCAAGATGGCCGTGGAAAGCCGCGCCATTGATGATGCCTATATCATGAATGCCCGCGAGATCGGCCGGGTGATCGGCCTCAAGCTTCCCGCCTCGCCACTGAACCCCGGCCTGTTCGTGGCGCTGGCCGCCGCCTGGGGCGTTTGGTATCTCCTGTGGCGCACCAAGCTGGGCTATGAAATCCGCGCCGTGGGCGCCAACATGGATGCCTCGATCTATGCCGGCATCAACCCTTCGCGCATCATCATGATCACCATGGCCATCTCCGGCGGCCTTGCGGGCCTCATGGCCTTCCATGAAGTGCTGGGCGCGCAGCACCGGCTGGTTCTCGAATATGTGCAGGGCGCTGGCTTTGTGGGCATCGCGGTTGCCCTTATGGGCCGCTCCCACCCCCTGGGCATCGTGCTGGCGGCGCTGCTGTTCGGGTTGCTCTATCAGGGCGGCACAGAGCTTTCCTTCGCCAACCAGAACATCAACCGCGACATGGTGGTGGTGATCCAGGGCCTTGTGATCCTGTTCATGGGGGCGCTGGAGCAAACCTTCCGGCCCTATCTTGCCGCCGTTTTCGCGAAGGTGGAGTGAGATCATGGATTTCTCCATTCTTCCTGAAATTCTCTCCTCCACCATCCGCATGTCGGTGCCGCTCATCCTTGCCTGCCTCGCGGGCCTTTGGAGCGAGCGTTCTGGCGTTGTCGACATTGGCCTTGAAGGCAAGATGCTGGCGGGCGCCTTTGTGGCGGCCTCGGCGGCGGCCACCTTCCATTCGCCATGGATCGGCCTTGCGCTGGCCATTGCCGTTTCGATCGCCTTCTCGCTGATCCATGGCTATGCCGCCATCAACCAGCGCGGCAACCAGGTGGTTTCCGGTGTCGCCATCAACATGCTGGCTGCCGGGCTGGCCGTGGTGATCGGCCATTCATGGTTCAAGCAGGGCGGGCGCACGCCGCAACTCGATGATGCCTCGCGCTTCCTCGCCATTGATTTTCCGGGCAAGGATGCGCTGGTGAACATGGAAGGCCTGGGCCCCTACATGCGCATCCTTTTCGATCACTCCATCCTCACCTATGCCGCGCTGGCGCTGGTGCCGCTTTCGGCCTGGACACTGGCCAAAACCCGCTTCGGCTTGCGGCTGCGCGCCGTGGGTGAAAACCCGCAAGCAGTGGATACCGCCGGCATCAGCGTGGCCAAGCTGCGCTATCAGGCGGTGATCATCGCCGGCGTGCTGTGCGGCATCGCCGGGGCCTATCTTTCCACGGCGCTGCAAACCAGCTTTGTGCGCGACATGTCCGGCGGGCGCGGCTTTCTTGCGCTCACCGCGCTGATCTTTGCCAATTGGCGGGCCTGGCCGGCGCTGTGGGCCTGCCTGCTGTTTGGCTTCCTGCAGGCGGTGGCCAACTTCATGCAAGGCGCACATTTCATGGGCATCGACATCCCCGTTCAGGTGTTCAACTCCCTGCCCTATGTGATGACCATCGTGCTGCTGGCGGGCTTCATCGGCAAATCCGTGCCGCCCAAGGCCGACGGCGTGCCCTACACCAAAGACAGGTGATCCATGCGCGACCTTGTTGAAGCCGCAATGGCGGCGCGCAAAAAGGCCCACGCGCCCTATTCCAAATTCTATGTGGGCGCTGCCATGCGCGATGAAAAGGGCCGCGTTCATGCCGGGGCCAACATGGAAAACGCCGCCTATCCGCAGGGCTGGTGCGCCGAATGTTCGGCCATCGCCCACCTCATCATGGCGGGCAGCACGCGCATCACCGAAGTGGCGGTGATGGGCAATGGCGAGGCCCTGTGCACGCCTTGCGGCGGCTGCCGCCAGAAGATCCGCGAGTTTGCAGGCGGAGATGTGAAAATCCACTGCTGCACGGAAAGCGGGCGCCTTTTGCAAACCTTCACCCTGGAAGAACTGTTGCCCGCAAGCTTCGGGCCGGAGCATTTGAAATGAGCAACCTGAAATCCCGCCTCGCCGGCCGTGCGCCCAAACATGCCATCATCCTCGGCTCTGCCCTTGGCAGCGTGGTCGATGCGGTGCAGGACCCGCTGGATATTCCGTACACGGAGCTTTCCGGCTTTCCGGTGCCGAAGATTTCCGGCCATGCCGGCAAGGTTGTGGTGGGCAGGCTGGGCGGCAGGGAAGTGGCGGTGCTTGCAGGCCGCGCGCACCCTTATGAAAGCGGCAATGCCGCCGTCATGCGCCCGGCGTTGGAGCAACTCAAGGATGCCGGGATTGAAACCCTCATCCTCACCAATGCGGCAGGCTCTCTCAAGCTTTCAATGAAGCCCGGCGCGCTGATGCTGATCACCGACCACATCAACTATTCCGGGATGAACCCACTGATCGGCCAGCATGGCGACGAGAATTTCGTGCCGATGACCAACGCCTATGACCCGGTTCTGCGCAAGGCTTTCCTCGCGGCGGCAAAGAAGGAAAAGATTGCGCTGAAGCAGGGTGTCTATTGCTGGTATTCCGGGCCTTCCTTCGAGACGCCTGCGGAAATCCGCATGTTCCAGATCATTGGCGGCACGGCTGTGGGCATGTCCACCGCGCCCGAATGCATCCTGGCGCGCAGGCTTGGGCTGAAGGTGGCAGGCATTTCGACGATCACCAACCTCGCGGCGGGCCTCAAGGGCGCTTCGCCATCGCATGAGGAAACCAAGCGCGAAGGCATGAAGGCCGCGGCGGCGATGCAGCGGCTGCTGACGCGGTTCTTCAGGGACATGAAGTGAGGATGGGTAGCGCTGATTTTCCCCACGCCTTCTGCCGATCGTCATGGCCCGCTTTCACGCGGGCCATCCATGGCGGGTATAGGTGGGTGGCCCGCTTGAAGCGGGCCATGACGTGTAAGGAGAAGCAACCATGAGCCTCCTCCCCCAGGAAGTCATCCGCGCCAAGCGGGATGGCCGCGCGCTGACCACGGCGGAGGTGAAGGACTTCATTGAAGGCCTAACCAAAGGCACGGTTTCGGAAGGCCAGGTGGCGGCCTTTGCCATGGCGGTGTTTTTCAAGGGCATGAGTGCCGATGAGGCCGTGGGCCTCACACTGGCCATGCGCGATTCGGGCACCGTGCTGAAGTGGGATTTGCCTGGCCCGGTGGTGGACAAGCATTCAACAGGTGGCATCGGCGACAATGTCTCGCTGATGCTCGCGCCGATGCTGGCGGCTTGTGGATGTTATGTGCCGATGATCTCGGGCCGTGGCCTCGGGCACACCGGCGGCACGCTGGACAAGCTCGACTCCATCCCCGGCTACACCACAGCGCCGGACAATGATCTCTTCCGCAAGGAAACGCGCGAAGTGGGCTGCGCCATCATCGGGCAGACGGCGGATCTCGCCCCCGCCGACAAGCGGCTCTATGGCATCCGCGATGTGACGGCCACGGTGGAAAGCGTGCCGCTGATCACCGCCTCCATCCTCTCAAAGAAGCTGGCGGCCGGGCTGCAATATCTCGTCATGGATGTGAAGACAGGCAGCGGCGCCTTCATGGCCAAGCGCGAGGATGCGCAGACATTGGCGAAATCGCTGGTTTCAGTGGCCAATGGCGCGGGCCTCAAGACCACAGCCCTGATCACCGACATGGATGAACCCTTGGCCAAATGCGCGGGCAATGCGCTGGAGGTTCTACATGCCGTGCGCTTTCTCCAGAATGAGCTCACAGACTCCCGCGTGCATGAGGTGACGGTGCGGCTGGGCATGGAATTGCTGGTGGCCACCAAGATCGCGGCATCACCTGATGATGCGCGTAAAAAGCTAGAAACGTCGCTCACCTCGGGCAAGGCGGCGGAGATTTTTGGGCGCATGGTGGCCGCTTTGGGCGGGCCAAAGGATTTCATGGCCGCGCCCCAGAAGCATTTGCGCGCCGCCCCGGTCATCAGGCCGGTTTATGCGGATGGCGAAGGCACCGTCTCCTCCATCGCCACGCGCGAGCTTGGCCTTGCCGTCATCGAACTGGGCGGCGGCCGCCGCCGCGCCGAAGACAAGATTGACCATGCCGTGGGGCTGGACAACCTGCTCGGCAAGAACTTCCGCGTGGACATGAACACGCCGCTGGCCATGATCCACGCGGCAGATGAAGCCGGCTTTGCCCGCGCCGCCGCCATCGTGAAGGCCGCCTATGCGATCGGCGGCAAGGCCACAGAATTGCCACCCATTCTTGAAACGGTAACAGCATGAGCCGCGCTTTTCTCTTCATCATGGATGGCTTCGGCGTTGGCCATGCGCCGGATGCGAGCGCCTTTGGCGATGAAGGCAGCAACACCTTCGGCCATCTCTGGGCGCGGCAGAAGCCCAACATTCCCACCCTCGCCCGGCTGGGGCTTGGCGGTGCCGCAGCCTTGGCAGGCGGGGAAAACCCGTTCCCGGTCCAAGAGGCCATTGCGCGCTTTGGCGCGGCCACCGAAACCTCAAAGGGCAAGGACACGATCACCGGGCATTGGGAAATTGCCGGCGTGCCGCTGGCCAAGGATTGGGGCTATTTCCCCAACACCAACCCCGCTTTCCCGGCGGAACTTGTGCAAGCCATCATCAGCGGCGCCAAACTGCCGGGGCTCTTGTGCCTCACCCATGCCTCGGGCACCCAGGTGATCGAGGATTTCGGCGAGGAGTGCCTGCGCACGGGCAAGCCCATCATGTACACCAGCGCCGACAGCGTGATCCAAATCGCGGCGCATGAAGAGCATTTCGGACTGCAGCGGCTTTATGATGTGTGCAAGGTGGCGCGCGAGCTTTCCTTCGCGCTCAATATCGGCCGGGTGATCGCGCGGCCCTTTGTGGGCGAAACGGCCAAGACCTTCACGCGCACCGGCAACCGCAAGGATTATTCGGTGCTACCGCCGCAGCCCACGCTGCTGGATGTGCTTTCCAAGGCCGGGCGCGACGTCTGCGCCATCGGCAAGATCGGTGACATCTATGCCCATTCCGGCACGGGCCGCGAGATCAAGGTGGCGGGCATGGACAAGCTCACCGCCACCACGGAAGCCGAGATGCCCAAGCTGAAGGACGGCGGCTTCCTGATGGTGAACTTCGTCAATTTCGACACCGACTTCGGCCACCGGCGCGATCCCGCCGGCTATGCCGGTCTGCTGGAGGAATTTGACCGCTGGCTGGGCAAGGCGCTGCATCTCATTGGGCCGCAGGACCATCTCTTCATCACCGCCGACCATGGCAATGATCCCACCTTCAAGGGCACGGATCACACGCGCGAGCGCATTCCCGTTTTGTGGTTCAACCCGGCGCAAAGCCCGGGCAGCATTGGCCTGCGCGGAACATTCAGTGACATTGGCCAGACCATCGCCAGCGTGCTGGGCGTGGGGCCGCTGGGGGCGGGAAAGAGTTTCGGGTAGGCACTGAGATTAATCCCCCTCAACAATCCTTACAGCCGTCATTCCCGCGAAAGCGGGATTCTCGGTTTTCCTTGGACTCGGTGCTGTTTCGCAAACACGGATTCCCGCTTTCGCGGGAATGACAGCCTGTTGATATTCTCAATCAAGTGGGATCAGGCCAAAGCCAACGACCACCAACCCCTCCGGCCCTTCGGGCCACCTCCCCCGAAGGGGAGGATAAGTCAACTCTCCCGCTTCAACACCGCGCGCAGCACATCCTTCACGCCAATGGCCCCGGCGAAAGTGTTGTCGTCGTTGAACAGGGCCACGGGTGCCGTCTCGCTCTTGTGCATGGCCAGCATCACGGTTTTCAGGCTGGTGCCCGGCGTGGCCCAGAACACCGGGTGGTCCTTGGCGGTGAAAGCCTTTTCGGCCTCGGCGCAAGACACCCATTCGGCCTCCTGGCCATCGCGCTCCACCACGGTCACACGCCTGTCCTCGCCCAGCTTGAAGCGCGTGGTCTTGCGCCTGTCCAGCCAGATCCAGCCGCCCTTGTCCTTCTCCAACTCGTGCGTGGCGCGCATCACGTTCCAGGCGGTGAGAACCGAGAGCGGATTCACATTGGCGATGAAGTCACGCACATAGGCATTGGCGGGGCGCAGAACGATGTCTTCCGGCCGGCCGGATTGCACAATGCGCCCGCCCTCCATGATAGTGATGGTGTTGCCGATCTTGAGGGCTTCTTCCAGATCATGGCTGACGAAGATGATGGTTTTCTTCAGCGTCTTCTGGAGTTGCAGCAGCTCGTCCTGCAGCTTGGTGCGGATCAGCGGGTCCAGCGCCGAGAAGGGCTCATCCATCAGCAGGATGGGCGCTTCGGTGGCGAAGGCGCGGGCCAAGCCCACACGCTGCTGCATGCCACCCGAAAGCTCATGCGCATGCTTGCCCGCCCATTGGTCAAGGCCCACCAGCTTCAATTGGCGCGCCACCTTTTCCTTGCGCTCGGCTTCGGGCACGCCCGCCAGCTCCAGGCCGAAGCCGACATTCTCGGCCACCGTGCGCCAGGGCAGAAGGCCAAATTGCTGGAACACCATGGCCACATTCTTCTGGCGGATGCGGCGCAGGGTTGCCTCATCGCAGGAAACCACGTCCACCATCTTCGTGCCGTCAAACACCTCAATGGCGCCGCGGGTGACATGGTTGAGGCCGTTGACGCCGCGCAGCAGCGTGGATTTGCCAGAGCCGGAAAGGCCCATCAGCACGCTGATTTCGCCTTCCTTCACCTCGAGCGAGGCCCCGGCGCAGCCCAGCACGGTGTGGGTCTTTTCAAGGATCTCGCTGCGCGCCGCGCCCTTGTCATACATGGCCAGCGCCTCGGGCACATTGGCGCCGAAGAAGATGTCAACGTTCTTGAATGCTACAGCCGTTCTCATTTTGCGGCTCCTGTGGAAAGGCGGGTCACGCGGTCAAGGATGATGGCGAGGATGACGATGCAGGTGCCGGATTCGATCCCGAGCGGTATGCCATTTGGGCCATTGTTGAGTGCCCGGACAACTTGGGTGCCAAGGCCTGCAGCACCGATCAGGCCCGCGATCACCACCATGGAGAGCGACAGCATGATGCATTGCGTCACACCCGCCATGATCGTTGGCAAGGCGGCGGGCAGTTCCACCTTCCAGAGCAACTGGCGCTTTGTCGCCCCAAAACTCTGGCCCGCTTCAATCAATGCCTTGGGAATGGAAGTGAGGCCGAGATAGGTCATGCGCAGCGGCGCTGGCGCACAAAAGATGATGGTGACGAGCATGCCGGAAGGCATCCCCAGGCCGAAAAGAATGAGTGCCGGAATGAGGTAGACATAGGTCGGCATGGTTTGCATGAGATCGAGGATCGGGTTCAGCACACGCCAGACCTTGGGGCTGTGCGCCGCCCAAATGCCCATGGGCACACCGACGGCCATCGAGACCACTGTGGAGGCGCAAACCAGCACGAGCGTCTGAATCGTGTCTTTCCACAGTCCCTGATTATACATCAAGAGAAAGCCCAGAAGCGTGCCCAGCGCCAGCTTCCAGGACTTCTGCAGGGCATAGGCAATGCCGGCGAAAACGACAATCAGCAGCAACGGCGGAACGGCCAGCAGGATATTGACCAGCCCGTCCAGAATGATGCCGATCGCCCAGGCCAGGCCGCGGAAAAACCAGTCGAAGTTGTCGGTGATCCATTTGAAGACCACCTTGCCCCAAAGGCCCAGTGGAATCTTCGTGGTGAAGAAACTCGTGATTTGATCCATGGCGCTCCCTGCCCCTTGTTTTGTCCCTCCCCATCTCGCGGGGGAGTTGAACCGAAAAAGGCGGGCCTTGCGGGGCCCGCCTTCAACTTTGTCATTAAATCAGATTAGAGGCCAAGGCCTTTTTTCACGGCAGCTTCCGCCGGGCCCTTGCCATCAAACGTGGTCACGCCATCAAACCAGCCCTTCATCACTTCCGGATGGGCTTTGACGTAAGCCACGGCGGCCACCTTGGGGTCCACGCTCTTGTCGAGGATCTGGCCCATCACTTCGTTTTCCATGCCCACTTCAAACTTGAGCTGCTTCACCAGCTTGCCCACATTCGGGCATTCGGCGAGATAGCCCTTGCGCACGGTGGAGTTGACCACGGCAGCGCCCATGTTGGGGCCAAAGAGGTCATCGCCGCCAGTCAGATACTTCATCTTGAAGTTGGCGTTCATCGGGTGCGGGGCCCAGCCCAGCCAGATGATGTCTTCCTTGTTCTGGGTGGCCTTGGCCACTTCCGAAAGCATGCCGGCCTCAGAGCTTTCCACCAGTTCGAAGCCGTCAAGTTTGAACTTCGGGTCTTTGATCATGTCGAGGATGTGGCGGTTGCCGTCATTGCCCGGCTCGATGCCATAGAACTTGGCGTGCAGGCTGTCCTTGAACTTGGCAATGTCGGCGAAGTCATGCAGGCCCTTGGCGTAGGTGTAGTCCGGCACGGCCAGCGTGTAGAAGGCGCCGGTGGGCAGGTTGGCGGCAACGGTTTCAACCGACTTGTCGTCGAGATAGGCGCGGATGTCGCCTTCCATCGAAGGCATCCAGTTGCCGAGGAACACGTCAATGTCCTTGTTCTTCATCGAGGCGAAGGTGACCGGAACGGCCAGCTGCTTAATGTCCGACTTGTAGCCCATGGCGTCAAGGATGGCGCCGGTCAGGGCCGTCACGGCGGTCACGTCGGTCCAGCCCACATCCGACATTTTCACGCTCTGGCACGAGGCGGCATCGCCGGCCTGGGCCGCGGCCGAAAGGCCAAACAGGCTCGAGGCAACAGCCAGGGCGCCAATGGTTTTCTTGATGATCGAGGTCATGTCGTTTCTCCCTAATGACATGGTGAGATAAAACGACAGTGGGTGAAGCGCGTCAAGCGGCACACGCGCCGGTTTCGGGGCAAAACCGTCATGGCGCCATTGGTTTGCGACAGAAGCTCCGCTACAATGGAATCTAACAGAAAAGTAAGTGAGGACCAGAGAATGGCGAACGGCAAGGGCCCGGTGAAGTGGGGCGTGATTTCAACAGCCAATATCGGCGTGGCCAAGGTGCTGCCGGGCATGCTGAAAAGCAAGGACATCGAAATTGCCGCCATTTCCTCACGCAAGTTGAAATCCGCGCAGGAATGGGCGGGCAAGCTGGGCATCGCCAAGGCTTACGGCTCCTATGAGGAGATGCTGGCCGACCCGGAGATTGAATGCGTCTACAACCCGCTGCCCAACCACCTGCATGTGCCGCTCACCCTGGCGGCCGCCAGGGCGGGCAAGCATGTGCTGTGCGAAAAGCCCATTGCAATAACTGCAAAGGAAGCGGCCAAGCTGAAAAAGGCGCCGCGCGGCATCCAGATCGCCGAGGCCTTCATGGTGCGCCACGCCCTGCAGTGGATCGACGCGCGCGAACGGGTGAAGCGCGGCGAGATCGGCGAAGTGCGCGCCATGCAGGTGATGTTCTCCTATTTCAACCGCGACCCCAAGAACGTGCGCAATGACGCCTCGATCGGCGGCGGCGGGCTGTTGGACATCGGCTGCTATCCCATCACCGTGGCGCGCTTCATCTTTGGGGGAGATCCGGTGCGCGTCACTGGCACCATCGACCGCGACCCCAAGTTCAAGACTGACCGGCTGATGGGTGGCCTTGCCGATTTCGGCAAGGGCCGGCATTTGAGCTTCACCATCTCAACCCAGCTTGCGCCTTATCAGCGCGTGCAGATCATGGGCACCAAGGGGCGCATCGAGGTGGAAATTCCCTTCAACGCCCCGCCCGACAAGCCCAACCGTATTTTCGTGCAGGGCACGCAGATGAATGTGGGCGAGTGGCATTCCTATCCGGTGAGCGATCAATACCAGCTGCAGGCGGAAGCCTTTGGTGCGGCGGTGCGCGCCAAGAAGAAACAGCCCTGGGGCGTGGATGACGCGATCATGAACATGAAGGTGATCGACGCGTTCTTCAAAAGCGAGAGGAGCGGGAAGTGGGAGAAGGTGTGAGTTTTCTCTGATCTGCATATCGCAGGTTTCACCAACACCGTCATGCCCGCGCAACCGGGCATCTCTGTTTCTGGTGGCAATTCACCGAAAACGCAGATTCCCGCTTTCGCGGGAATGACGGAACTGCGGTAAGTTTATCTGACGATGATTACCCCCACAGCCTTGCTGCACCCCGCACGCCGCTGTTGCCGCCCCATTTGGCGCAGGCGCAGGTCGGTGTCCGCCGTGATGCCGCACTTCGCCTCTCAGGTCGCGGTGATCTCACTTCTTTTCCCTCCCCCTTGTGGGGAGGGATCAAGGGTGGGGGTCGCCCGGGGCAACCACCGGCACTCGGCCAGAACTGCAAAGCCAGTGCAACCCCCACCCCGGCCCTCCCCACAAGGGGGAGGGGGAATTTCACCCCCACAGCCTTGCGGCACCCCGCACGCCGCTGTTGCCGCCCCATTTGGCGCTGGTGAATTACAAGTCGCTTGGAGCCAGCGGCTCATGCCGCTGTCTTGTTCGGCACAATTTTTGCCAATTCCGCTGCCAGCTTCCGCTTGGCCAGTGCTGTGTCATGGCTGGCCTGCAAGCGCAACCACCAGCCATCTGACAAGCCGAAGAAACGGCACAGGCGCAAGTCGGTGTCTGCCGTGATGCCGCGCTTGCCGGCAATGATATCACCGATGCGCTGGGCTGGCACACCGATGCTTTTGGCAAGGCGGTACTTGGTCATGCCAAGAGGCAAAAGGAATTCCTCCTCCAGCATTTCTCCCGGAGAAACGGGCTTCAGAACTTTTCCCATGCTCATTCTCCTTCAGTGATAATCCACAATCTCAACATCTGCGGGGCCTTCGTCTGTCCACCGGAAGCAAACGCGAAACTGATCGTTGATGCGTATGCTCCACTGGCCCTTGCGGTTGCCGCCCAAGGCCTCCAGCCTGTTTCCCGGCGGAACGCGCATGTCACCCAGTGTTTGCGCCAAATCAAGCTGAACCAATTTCCGCAAAGCCTGGCGTTCAATATTCGCCCAGCGGCGCACATGGCCGAGTTCAAACAGCTTTTGCGTGTCGGCGTCCGCAAACGACCTGATCATGAAATCTTCTAATAACGCGTTTCGTTATTAACGTCAACCGTTATTAATCTCACCCGCCACGGCCGCACTTTGCCTCATATGCCGTGGTGATCTCACTTCTTTTCCCTCACCCCCACAGCCTTGCCGCGCCCCGCACGCCGCTGTTGCCGCCCCATTTGGCCCTTGCGATCTTGGGCACGGCGGTGCCGCTGAAGGTAAAGGGCGCCACCAGCGGGGGCAAATCCTCGACCAGCTCTGTAAGGCTGGAGAGGCCGCCGCCCATCACGAAGATGTCGGGGTCCACGATATTGAGCATTTGCGCGCAGATGCGGGCAAAGCGGGCCTGCAGGCGCTGGATGGCGGCGATGCCCTTGGGATCGCCTGCCCGGGCGCGGGCGATGATTTCCGGCCCGCGCAAGTCTTCGCCAGTCACGCGCCTGAAATCACCCTCCAGCCCGGTGCCGGAGACATACATTTCGGCACAGCCCGCCTTGCCGCAGGGGCAAGGCACGGGCGGCCAATCCTGCGCTGTCATCCAGGGCAGGCTGGTGTGGCCGAATTCGGCGGCTTCGGCATGCGCGCCGCGGATGACCTTGCCATCCACCACCAGGCCACCGCCCAGCCCGGTGCCCAGCGTGAAGAAGGCCACCGTGCCGAAGCCCGCGCCCGCGCCATCCGCGGCCTCGGAAAGGGCAAAGCAGTTGGCATCATTCTCGATGCGGATGGGCTGGCCAATGGCTGCCTCAAGATCGCGCTGCAGGGGCTTGCCGTTGGAAGAGACAAAGGGCGAGTTGCGCCACAGGCCGGTTTCGGGCTGGCCGGAGCCTGGGGCACCCACGCCCACAGGGCCTGCGCCTGCATCCCTCACCAATGCAGCAACGGCGCGCACCATCTCATGATAGTCCTTGGGCGTGTCGAGGCGCTTTTCGAAGATGATGCGGTCGGCCGGGTCAAAAACGATGGCGTCAATCTTGGTGCCGCCGATGTCGATGCCGATGCGGCGCGAAGCCTTGGCGTCAGCTGCGGGCATAGGCATCGTCATAGCGGATGATGTCATCCTCGCCGAGGTAATCACCGAATTGCACTTCGATCACCGTCACCTCGCCCTTGTGCAGGTTCTCGAGGCGGTGCCTGGCATGGAGCGGAATGTCGATGGACTGGCTGCGCGTCAGGGCCACCACCTTGTCATCCACCGTCACCGTGGCGGTGCCTTCGACAACCGTCCAGTGTTCATGGCGGTGCAGGTGGCTTTGCAGGGACAGGCGCCCCCCTTCCTTCACCACAATGCGCTTGACCTTGAAGCCAGGCTGCTCCTCAATCACGTGGAAGGAGCCCCAGGGGCGGTTTTCACTGTAAAGCGGCACTCTCTATATCCTGGTTCTCATGGGCCGGAATCGGCGGTTGACGGGGCTGATTTGCCTTACTATAAGCCCGCCATTCAAAGGCTGTGAAGGGTTTCGTGGGCATAAGCCCCTGGGGCCGCCCCGGCCCGGATTTCAAACAGACAACCGTTTCAAGGAATTACACGGAACACCCATGGCCAATACCTCTTCCGCCAAGAAAGCCACCCGCGTTTCGGCCCGCCGCGCCGTTGTGAACAAGAACCGCATCAGCAAGGTGCGCACCTCCGTGCGCAAGGTTGAAGAAGCCATCTCCGGCGGCAAGAAGGCTGATGCCGAAGGCGCCCTGAAGGCCGCCACCACCGAACTGATGCGCGGCGCCAACAAGGGCGTGATGCACAAGAACGCCGCCTCGCGCAAGGTTTCGCGCCTGACGCTGCGTGTGCGCGGGATGAAGGGCTAAGCCCAGCCCGCCTGGGGCGCGCCTTGGCGCCCGAAAAATCAAGAGATTCAAGTTCAACGCCGTGAAGCCCGCTTCGCGGCGTTAATTTTTTGCTCCGGGCACGGACTTAAGCTGGCAGAAAAAATGTTTTAAAATCAGTGCTTTGGCAAAAAGGCCGGATGAACTGTAACAAAAACTTTAAGAATTGATGAAAGCGAATGGGCCATTGCAGAGGCCAAAGCCGCCGCCCCGCCGCCTGCGCTGCTTCCTGGGGCCTAAAATCTGCAATTAGAATCAAATCTTTAGAAAGCCATTCCCAAAGCGGGACGCGGCTTCATGCAAAGCTTCATCTTCCGTGTACGGACCTTCCTCTGAATCCTGTTGCGCGGGTGCGGGCTGCTTGACTAGCGTTTTTTTGAAGTTGACGGGCGGGAGGCAAAACCACCCCAAGATCAACGTGAAGTTCAGGGCCGGGGCCAAAAGCTCCGGAGAGGCAAAGTGCGTAAGGCGGAACAGGGCGGCCCCGGTCAGGGCTGTTTTTGGGGAATAGTCATGAATATGGACGCGGATTTTTAGTCTGTAGCTTGTGTCGGGGCGGCGTGCCCCATTTTCAGAAATGATGACAAATGCCCGAGCAGGCCACAAGGCCAGCGCCGGACAGCTATGGATTGGGATGATGAAACAGGTTGCATTGAAAATTGAAGCGGCAGAGGGAGGCCTTGATCTCAAGGGCAAATGGCAGCGCATTGCCGCGCGGCTGAAGGCCGAGCTGGGCGACGACCTCTATAACAGCTGGTTTGCGCGCATGGAGGCCGAAGACCTGGCGCAGGGCCACTTGACGGTTTCCGTTCCCACCCGTTTCCTCAAGAGCTGGATTGAGAACCATTACGTCACCAAGCTACGCAAGATCGCCGAGGGTGAATTTGCCGGCCTCAAGGGCGTTGCCGTGCGCGTGCGCCAGCAGGGCGAGGCGGTGCGCGCAGTGGCCACCGAGGCCGCGCGCCCGGCGCCAGCCGAGCGTGACGGTGCCACCGCCGCGCAAATCCATTCGCTGCTGACCGCCGACCGCGGCGGGGCGGGCGATGAGAGCCAGAGCTTTGACAGCTTCGTTGTGGGCACCTCCAACCAATTGGCGCATGCCGCCGTAATGCGCGTGGCGGGTGCGGCCTCGGGCCAGAACCTCAGCTTCAACCCGCTTTACATCCATTCCGCCGCAGGCCTGGGCAAGACGCATCTGCTCAACGCGCTGGCCAAGCGCATCCGCGACACGCAAGGCGGCCGCAAGGTGCTGATGCTTACGGCAGAGCGCTTCATGTATGGCTTCATTCACGCCATCCGCAGCCGCGACACGCTGGCCTTCAAGGACCAGTTCCAGAACATTGACGTGCTGCTGATCGACGATTTCCAGTTCCTGCAGGGCAAGGCCATGCAGCAGGAATTCTGCCACGCCTTCAATTCGCTGGTGGATGCCAAGCGCCAGGTGGTGGTGGCGGCGGATGTGCCGCCGGCCCAGCTTGACACCATCGACCAGCGCATGCGCTCGCGCCTGATGGGCGGGCTGGTGGTGGACATTGAAACGCCGGACCTGATCCAGCGCCGCAAGATTCTCGACAACAAGCACTTGGTGATGCTGCACAATGATCCGGCTGCGGCCATCGCCCCGGAAATCCTCGACCTGATCGCCGAGCGCATCACCGGCGGCGGGCGTGAGCTGGAAGGGGCGCTGAACAAGATCGCCGCCTATCAGCAGTTCAACAAGTCTGCCATCACGGTGGACCTTGCCTCAATGGTGCTGCGCGATGCCGCCGGCGCCAGCGACACGGGCCGCATCAAGATCGAAGACATTCTCAAGGTGGTCAGCCGCCACTTCAATGTCGGGCGCAATGACCTGCTGTCAGCCCGGCGCGCCCGCGAGGTGGTGATGCCGCGCCAGATCGGCATGTATCTGGCCAAGAAACTCACCGCCCGCTCGCTGCCGGAAATCGGCCGCCGCTTCGGGGGCCGCGACCATTCCACCGTTCTGCACGCCGTGCGCAAGATCGACGAGCAGATGAAAGGCGACGAAAAACTGGCCCGCGAACTGGCCTTGTTGATAAGGCTGGTGGAACAGCAATAGGCGTTGAAATCCGCGGATTTTTTCGCCATTGTCGCCCCCTCTCAGGGGATAAGGGACTATGCGCGTCACACTTGAAAAATCCGGCTTCTTGAAAGCGCTCAACCATGTGCAAAGCGTGGTGGAGCGGCGCAACACCATCCCCATCCTGTCCAATGTCATGGTGCAGGCCAAGGCCGGGGAAGTGAAGCTGACGGCCACAGACCTCGACATCGAAATCGTTGAATCGGTTCCTGCCGAGGTGGCGCAGGAAGGTGCTGCCACCGTGCCCGCCCACATGCTCTACGACATCGTGCGCAAGCTGCCGGATGGCGCGCAGCTGGAACTGAACCAGGCGGGAGACAAGGGCCGCATATCGATCATCGCCGGGCGCTCGCGCTTTGCGCTGCAGGCCCTGCCGCCGGAGGATTTCCCCGATCTCTCGTCGGGCGAGTTCGGCAACACCTTCGCGCTGGGTGCAGAAGCCCTGCGTTTCCTCATTGAGCGCACGCGCTTTGCCATCTCCACGGAAGAGACGCGCTATTATCTCAACGGCATCTATTTCCATGAGGTGGGCGGCAAAACCCTGCGCGCCGTGGCCACCGACGGCCACCGCCTGGCGCAGAGCCAGATGGAGCTTCCTGCCGGTGCGGCGGGCATGCCCGGCATCATCGTGCCGCGCAAGACGGTGCTGGAGCTGGTGAAACTCCTGGAAGGCGAGGACGGCGAGGTTGAAGTGGCCATCTCCTCCTCCAAGATCAGGCTTTCCTTCGGGCGGCTGGTGCTCACCTCAAAGCTCATCGACGGCACTTTCCCGGATTATGAGCGGGTGATCCCGCGCGGCAATGACAAGGTGCTGGAGGCCGACACCAGACAGTTCGCCGAGGCGGTGGACCGCGTCTCGACCATCTCCTTCGAAAAGAGCCGCGCGGTGAAGCTGTCGCTCAGCCAGGGCAAGCTTGCCATGGTGGTGAACAACCCGGATTCCGGCTCGGCCGAGGAAGAAATTGCCGTGGGCTATGAGCGCGAGCCGATCGAGATCGGCTTCAACTCGCGCTATCTTCTCGACGTGGCCGCGCAGGTGAAGGCCGAAACCATGCGTTTCGAATTCAATGACGCCGGCTCCCCCACCGTGATCCGCGACCCGAAGGACGAACAATCGCTCTATGTGCTGATGCCGATGCGGGTGTGAGGGGCGCTTGAAGCGCATCTACACGCGATCAAAATCACTGAAGCGGGCGCGGGATTTGCGCCACGCACAAACCGAGGCCGAAAAGCGGCTTTGGGGCTATCTGCGGGACAGCCGCCTGCAAGGATGGAAATTTCGAAGGCAAGTTCCGATTGGCCCGTTCTTTGTGGATTTCCTGTGTGAAGAGGCCAAGCTGGCCGTTGAAGTCGATGGCGCCACCCATGGAAGCGCCGATGAAGCGAGCTACGATGAGAGGCGAACCCAATATCTGCAATCAGCGGGTTTTGAAGTGTTCCGCTGCAACAATATGGACGTTTTTGAAAATCTGAATGGTGTGCTGGACGGACTCTTGCTCAAACTCCGCGGGCATTGACCTGCCCTTCCCCCCTCGGGGGAAGGTGCCCGGAGGGCGGATGAGGGCCGATGCGGAGCATCGGTCTTTGCATCAGCGTGTTTTGAGCCAAAGACCGCAGGCAAGCGCCTGCGGCCCTCATCCGCCCCTTCGGGGCACCTTCTCCCCAAGGGAGAAGGGCAGATGCTGATCACCCGCCTCACCCTCACGGATTTCCGCAACCATGCCGCATTGCGCATGGAGCCCGCGCGGCCGCTGATTTGCCTTTATGGCCCCAATGGCGCGGGCAAGACCAACATCCTGGAGGCGGTTTCCCTGCTGGTGCCGGGCCGGGGCCTGCGCGGGCAGGATTTCCACCTGCTGGCGCGGCTGGAAGGCGCGGGTGCCTGGGCCGTGGCGGCGGAGGCGCAAACGCCGCTCGGTGAGGTGCGCCTGGGCACCAGCCATGACGGCGGCGAGGCCACCACGCGCAAGGTGGCGGTGGACGGGATGCTGCAGAAATCCTCCGGCGTTCTGGGCCACTACCTCAAGATGCTCTGGCTCACCCCCGCGCAGGACCGGCTGTTCATGGGGCCGGGCGGAGACCGCCGCCGGTTCTTTGACCGCATGGTCTCCTCCTTCAATGAGGGGCATGCCGCGCATGTCTCGGCCTTTGAGAAACTGATGAAGGAGCGCAACGCCCTGTTGCAGCAGCCGCGCCCCGATGCCACCTGGCTTTCCACGCTGGAAACCCAGATGGCCGAGCAGGCGGTGGCCATGGCGGCGGCGCGCAATGAGGCGGCCGGCGTGCTGGCCCGGCACTTTGCCTCGGGCGATGCGCAGGGCCCCTTTCCCTGGGGCGTGCTGCAGCTCCATGGGCAAATCGAGGAGCTGGTTTCGCAGAAACCTGCCGTGCAAGCCGAGGACGAATACGCTAAGATTTTGGCCGATTCGAGGGGGGCAGACCGGGCGGCGCAACGCACGCTGAACGGGCCGCACCGGAGCGATTTTTCCGTGCTGCATGGGCCGAAATCCACGCCCGCGGAACTGTGCTCGACAGGCGAGCAAAAGGCGCTGCTCATCGGCCTCACGCTGGCGCAAGCGCGGGCCGCCCGCGAGATGCTGGGGGCCTCGCCCATCCTGCTGCTCGATGAGGTGGCGGCGCATCTCGACCAGGCGCGGCGGCGCGGTTTGTTTCAGGTGCTCAGTGATCTTGGCGCGCAAGCCTGGATGACCGGCACCGACGAGAATTTGTTTGCGGAAGCCGGCGCAGCCGCCTGCCGCTTTGAAGTGAAAGACGGGACAGTGCATGTCAGACAATGAAAAGCAGCCGGCGGCCTATGGCGAGGAATCCATCAAGATCCTCAAGGGGCTTGATGCGGTGCGCAAGCGCCCGGGCATGTATATCGGCGACACGGATGACGGCTCGGGCCTGCATCACATGGTCTATGAGGTGGTGGACAACGCCATCGACGAGGCGCTGGCGGGCCATGCCACGCTGGTCACCGTCACGCTCAACCCCGATGGCTCCTGCACGGTGACGGACAATGGCCGCGGCATTCCCACCGGCATCAAGCAGGATGACGACCATGAGCCGAAGCGCTCGGCGGCTGAAATCGTCATGACCGAGCTGCACGCCGGCGGCAAGTTCGACCAGAACTCCTACAAGGTGTCCGGCGGCCTGCACGGCGTGGGCGTGTCGGTGGTGAACGCGCTTTCGGTTTCGCTGAAGCTGGTCATCCACCGCGACGGCAAATCGCATTTCATTTCCTTCACCCATGGCGTGGCCGATGCGCCGCTGGTGGTGACAGGCGATTCACAAGGCAAGCGCGGCACGGAAGTGACTTTCCTGCCCTCCACCGAAACCTTCACCAAGACCGAGTTTGATTTCGCCACGCTGGAACACCGGCTGCGCGAGCTGGCCTTCCTGAACTCCGGCGTTCGCATCATCCTCACCGATGCGCGCGGCGTGGAGCCGGTGGTGCTGGAACTGTTCTATGAAGGCGGCATCGTGGCCTTCGTGCGCTATCTCGACCGCACCAAGCAGGGCCTGATCAAGGAGCCGATCTTCGTCACCGGAGAGCGCGACGGCATCACCGTGGAATGCGCCCTGTGGTGGAACGACAGCTATCATGAAAGCGTGTTCTGCTTCACCAACAACATTCCACAGCGCGATGGCGGCACACATCTGGCGGGCTTCCGCGGCGCGCTCACCCGCATCGTCAACACCTATGCCACCGAAAGCGGCATCGCCAAGAAGGAGAAGGTGGCGATCTCCGGCGACGACGCGCGCGAAGGCCTTTCCTGCGTGCTCTCCGTCAAGGTGCCGGACCCGAAGTTCTCCTCGCAAACCAAGGACAAGCTGGTGTCCTCCGAGGTGCGCCCGGTGGTGGAAAGCATTGTCAACGAGCAGCTGGGCGCCTGGTTTGAGGAACACCCGGCCGAGGCCAAGAGCATTGTGAGCAAGGTGGCGGAAGCCGCGGCGGCCCGCGAAGCCGCAAGAAAGGCGCGCGAGCTGACGCGGCGCAAGGGCGCGCTCGACATCTCCTCACTGCCCGGCAAGCTGGCTGATTGCCAGGAACGGGATGCCGCGCTTTGCGAACTCTTCATCGTCGAAGGTGACTCGGCCGGCGGCTCGGCCAAGCAGGCGCGCAACCGCGAGAACCAGGCCGTGTTGCCGCTGCGCGGCAAGATCCTGAATGTGGAGCGGGCGCGCTTTGACAAGATGCTGTCCTCGGCTGAAATCGGCACACTGATCACCGCGCTGGGCACGGGCATTGGCCGCGAGGAGTTCAACCCCGACAAGCTGCGCTACCACAAGATCATCATCATGACGGACGCCGACGTGGACGGCGCCCATATCCGCACCCTTCTGCTCACCTTCTTCTACCGGCAAATGCGCGAAATCGTGGAGCGCGGGCATCTCTACATCGCCCAGCCGCCGCTTTACAAAATCGGGCGCGGCAAGTCCGAGCAATATCTCAAGGACAACAAGGCGCTGGAATCCAACCTCATTGACGTCGGGGTGGAAGGGGCAACCCTGGTGCTGGCCGATGGCTCGGAACGCGGGGGCGCAGATTTGCGCGCCGTGGTGGAAGAGGCAGTGGCCATCCGCGCGATGATCGAAGGGCTGCATTCGCGCTATCCCGTGTCGATCATCGAACAGGCGGCGATTGCCGGGGCGCTGAACCCGGAAGTGATCTCCACGCCGGAAAATGCGGCGGGGGCCGCCTCCTATATCGCCAAGCGGCTGGACGCGGTGGCCGAAGAGACTGACCGCGGCTGGCAAGGCCTCACGGCCTCGGATGGTGGGCTGATTTTTGAGCGCACGCTGCGCGGCGTCAAGGAAAGCTGGCATGTGGATGGCAAGCTCATCTCCAGCCAGGAGGCCATGCGCCTCGACAAGAAAACCGCGCATCTGCAGGACATCTATGCGCGCGTCTCGAAGCTGAAGCGCAAGGATTCCGAAACGGTGATCCATGGGCCGCTGTCGCTTTTGGACAGCGTGTTCGCCGCCGGGCGCAAGGGCGTTTCCATGCAGCGCTACAAGGGCCTGGGCGAGATGAACCCCGAACAGCTGTGGGAAACCACGCTGGACCCCAATGCCCGCACGCTGCTGCGCGTCAAGGTGGCCGAAATGGATGACGCCGATGACCTGTTCACCAAACTGATGGGCGATGTGGTGGAGCCACGGCGCGATTTCATCGTGACCAATGCGCTGAATGTTGCGAATCTGGATGTGTGAGGCCCAGCGGCCCCTCACCCGCGCCTCCGGCGATCCCTCTCCCCTGAAGGGGAGAGGGGCAGATGCGGTCTTTCCTGCTCTTCTCCCCTTCAGGGGAGAAGGTGCCGCAAGCGCAGCGGCGCGGCGGATGAGGGGCCGCCTGTGACTCCCCTGCTCTTTGCCCTCGTCATCCTTGCGGCTTTCCTGCATGCGTCGTGGAACCTGCTGGTCAAGATCACCGATGACCGGGTTCTGGCCATGTATCTGCTGCAAACGCTGATGGGCGTGATGGGGCTGGCCATGCTGCTGGTCTTTCCCTTCCCGAAGGCCGCGGCGGTTCCCTTTGCCATCACCTCGGGGCTGTTGCACACCAGCTATAACCTGTTCCTCGCCCGCAGTTACCGGCATGGTGATTTGAGCGTGGTTTACCCCGTGGCGCGGGGCACGGCCCCCCTGCTCACCCTCATTGCAACACATCTGTTCACCGCCGATGTGATTTCGACCCAGGCGACACTCGGCGTGGTGGTGCTGATCATCGGCATCTGGCTGATCGCACTGTCCAGCAACATCTGGAAGCAAGACCGGCTCACCTTCATCTACGCCCTCATCACCTCCTGCTTCATCGGCGCCTATACGGTTGTCGATGGGCTTGGCGGCCGCGCCTCGGGCAATGCATCGGGCTATACGGGCCTGGTGTTTGTGCTCGACGCCCTGGGCATGGTGCTGGCGGGGGCTTACCTGCGTGGCTGGCCGATCTTTGCCGCTGCTGCGCGGATCTGGAAGCGCGGCATTGCCGGGGCGGTGATGTCGGGCAGTGCCTATTGGATCGTCATCTGGGCCATGGCGCAGGCGCCCATTGCCGCCGTGGCAGCGCTGCGCGAAACCAGCATTCTTTTTGCGCTGGTGTTTTCACACCGCGTGCTGAATGAGCAGATGGGCTGGCGGCGGCTCGCGGGCGTCATCTGCGTTGTGGCCGGCGCCATGGCTTTGCGGGGGTAAAACCTTTTCAGAACCGTCATGGCCCGCTTCAGGCGGGCCACCCATAAGCTGCCGCGACACAAACCCGACGGCGCAAATGGGTCGCCCGCTTAAAGCGGGCGATGACGAATGAAGGGGATCGAACATCCGGTTGAGCACGATTCCTTCCCTTCCACCCCACAATGCTGTATTCTATTTATCATACAATTCAATCGGAGCACTGAAAATGGCTGCAAAGCAAAACTTCATCGCGGGCGCATGGGTGGATGGTTCGGGTGTCACCGTGGACATCAACCCCTCGGATGTGTCCGACGTGGTAGGCGAATTCACGCAAGCCAACAAGGCGCAGACCGATGAGGCCGTGGCCGCCGCCAAGGCTGCCAGCGCGGCCTGGGGCCTTTCCACGCCGCAGCAGCGCGCCGATGCGCTGGAGATGATCGGCACGGAGCTTCTGGCCCGCAAGGACGAGATTGGCCGCATTCTCTCGCGCGAGGAAGGCAAGCCCCTGGCCAATGGCATTGCCGAGACAATGCGCGCCGCGCAGATCTTCAAGTTCTTCGCGCAGGAAGCGCTGCGCATCGAAGGCACGCAACTGGCCTCGGTGCGCCCCAATGTCGATGTGACGATCACGAGGGAGCCTGCCGGCGTTGTCGGCCTCATCTGCCCGTGGAATTTCCCCATCGCCATTCCGGCCTGGAAGATTGCCCCGGCGCTGGCCTATGGCAACACGGTGGTGTTCAAGCCTGCTGATCTCGTTCCCGCCACGGCCTGGGCACTTGCGGAAATCATTTCGCGCTCTGGCCTGCCCAAGGGTGTGTTCAACCTGGTCATGGGCCGCGGCAGCGTGGTGGGCCAGGCGATGCTCGACAACAAGGATGTGAATGCGCTGTCCTTCACCGGCTCGGTGCAGACGGGCGCGCGCATCGCCCAGGCCTGCGTGGCGCAGAACCGCAAGTTCCAGCTGGAAATGGGCGGCAAGAACCCGCTTGTGGTGCTGGATGACGCCAATCTCGATGCTGCCGTGGCGGGTGCTGTGGATGGCGCGTTCTTCCAGACGGGCCAGCGCTGCACGGCCTCTTCGCGCCTCATCGTCCATTCCAAGGTGCATGATGCCTTTGTGGAAAAGGCCGTCACCATGCTCAAGGGCCTGAAGGTTGATCACGCGCTGAAGGAGGGCACGCAGATCGGACCGGTGGTGGATGAAAGCCAGATGAAGCAGGATGAAGACTATATCCGCATCGCCCGCGAGGAAGGCGGCGAGCTGGCCTGGGGCGGCGAACGCCTGAACCGCGACACCAAGGGCTTCTATCTCTCGCCCGCGCTGTTCACCAACACCAAGAATGACATGCGCATCAACCGCGAGGAAGTGTTTGGCCCGGTGGCGTCTGTCATCAAGGTGGACAGCTACGACGAAGCCCTTGCCGTGGCCAATGACACAGCCTTTGGCCTGTCTTCCGGCATCTACACGCAGTCCCTCAAGGCCGCGAATGATTTCCGCCGCAAGAGCCAGGCCGGCATGGTGATGGTGAACCTGCCCACGGCGGGTGTGGATTATCATGTGCCGTTCGGCGGGCGGAAGGGCTCCAGCTTCGGCCCGCGCGAACAGGGGCGCTATGCCGCCGAGTTCTACACCACGGTGAAGACGGCCTATGTGAGCGCGTGATTTATCCTCCCCCTTCACGGGGGAGGTGTCGGCGCAGCCGGCGGAGGGGGTTCGGTGCTCCGGCCCCCACCCGCCTTGCTTCGCAAGGCACCCTCCCCGCAGAGGGGGAGGGATGAAACCTCAATCCGCCACAATCGTTGCGTCGGCGAACTCGCCGCGCAGCCGCTCGCGGTGCCAGACGTAAAGCCCGCTGGCGATGATGATGGCAGCCCCCAGCAAAGTGAAATGGTCCGGCCAGTCACCAAACACGGCGATGCCGGAAAGCGTCATCCACACAATCTGGGTATAGCCGAAAGGCGCAAGCAGCGAGGCGGGGGCGAGGCGCAGCGCATGCGACATCACCAGATGAGCGAGCAGGCCGCAGGACCCCATGAGCAGCGCCACGGCCCACAGCCAGCCGAAAGGCGGCGGTGCAAAGCCCTGCGGCAGCGCCGCGCCTGAAATCGCCAGCCCCACCGCAAAAACCCAGAGCAAGCCTGTTTCCGGCGCGTCATGGAAGCCGGCGCGGCGCGTGAAGACCTGATAATTGGCCATCACAAAGGCGTTGAACAGGCTGACCAGCATCGCCGGCTGGAAACTTTCGCTGCCCGGCCGCACGATCAGCAGCATGCCACAAAAGCCAACACCCACCGCGGCCCAGCGGCGCGGCCCCACATGCTCGCCCAGCAGGAAGGGCGCCAGCGCGCAGGAGATCAAGGGTGCGGCGAAATTGATGCTGACCACCAGGGCCAGTGGCAAATGCCCCACCGCATAGAAGTTGGCGAAGGTTGAGGAGGTGAGCAGCGCGCCGCGCAGCAGGTTCACCTTCACATTGCGGCTTCGCGGTGGCCATTCACGCCGCCAGGCGAGGATGGCCAGCAAGGTGGAGAGCGCAATGGCATAGCGCAGGAACACCACGGTGAAGATGGGCACGCCATTGTGCTGCAGGAACTTGGCTGGCGCATCCACCAGCGTGCCGAAAAACACATTGGCGCAAAACAGCAGGATGCCGCGGCTGGTGTTGCTCACGAGAGGCGGATGCCGTGCTTCACAAAGCTCTTCTTGGTGTCTTCGGCCGAGCCATCAAGATCAATGGCGCGGGTGGCGGCTTCCACCACCTCAACCTCAAAGCCCAGCTTGCGCGCATCCTCGGCGGAATAGCGCACGCAAAAATCAAAGGCGAGGCCAACAAGGCGCAAGCGCTCAAAGCCGCGCTCACGCAGATAGCCGCCAAGGCCGGTGGGCGTGAGGTGGTCATTCTCGAAAAAGGCCGAGTAGGAATCAATCGCCTTGCGGAAGCCCTTGCGGATGATGAGCTCGGCATGCGGCACATCCAGCGCGGCGTGGAAGGCCGCACCCTGGGTGCCGATGACGCAATGGTCCGGCCACAGGGTTTGCGGGCCATAGGCCATTTGCACCTGGGTGAAAGGGGCAGCGCCGGGGTGCTGCGAAGCGAATGAGGAATGCTGCGGCGGATGCCAATCCTGGGTGAGGATGACATGGGCATGCTCACGCGCCAGCTCATTGATCACGGGCACAATCCTGTCACCGCCCTTCACCGCCAGCGAACCGCCGGGGCAGAAATCATTCTGCATGTCGATGATGATCAGGGCGGAAGGCTTCATGGCTGCACCTCAGGGCGCATTCAGGGCAGCGGCACACCCCTTGAAGGCGGGGAAGGGATCGGTGATCACAAACAGCGGCATGTGCTTCATCACTTCCGAAAGCCGGCCCTTTTCCTCGAACACCGCGCGGTATTGCGGGGCCTTGAGTTTTTCCGCCAGCGAAGGGGCAATGCCGCCCGCGAGATAGACGCCGCCGCGGGCCTGCAGGGCCATGGCCATGTCGCCTGCAAGGCGCATCAGGAAGGTCATGAAATGGTCGAGTGTCTTGACGGCCGCCGGGTCGGTTCCCGCAAGGCCGGCCTTCATCACCTGTTCGGGCGATTGTTGCACGGGCGTTGCCGCCACGGCCTTGTACAGCGCAAAGAGGCCGGGGCCTGTCAGCACATCCTCCACCTCGGCGAACTTGTCCTTGCCCATGATCTTGTCTTTCAGGGCCAGTTCCTCGGCGGTCTTGACCGGCAGGGTCACATGGCCGCCTTCGCCGGGAATGGGCATCCAGCCGCCGCCCGGCAGCGGCGCCAAAGTGGCCATGCCAAGGCCGGTGCCGGGGCCCAGAACCACCTTGGTCATCGGCTGGGCCTTCACTTCGCCGCCAAGCTGCACCAGGTCTGCCGCCGCGATGTGCGGCAGGCTCCAGGCCAGGGCCTCGAAATCATTGAGCAGGCGGAAGCGCCTGGCATGGGCCGCCTGGCGCAGGCTTTCGGCCGAAAAGGTCCAGGCCCGGTTGGTCAGGGTGATTTGTTCACGGTCCACCGGGGCGGCCACGTCCACCGCCGCGGCGGCCAGTTCGGTGATGCCGCGCTTGCCGAGATAGGCCGAAATCGCCGCTTCCAGGCCGGGGAAATTGTCGTTCTTGAGAACCTCAACATCACGCACGGCCATGCTGCCCAATTCCAGAACGCCAAAGCGCGAATTGGTGCCGCCAATATCGCCCACAAGTGCCAGTTTTGTCATGGCCAAGGTGTGCCACAGCTGGCCCTTTTGGGCAAGGCAGAAGCCTTTACTCCCCCCTTCCCGACCGCTATTGCCAGCGCCAACCATGGCTGACATTCAAACTGAATCCCAACGGCGGCGCACCTTCGCCATCATCTCGCACCCTGACGCGGGCAAAACCACGCTCACTGAAAAGCTGCTGCTGTTCGGCGGCGCCATCCAGCTGGCGGGCCAGGTGCGCGCCAAGGGCGACAGGCGGCGCACACGGTCTGACTGGATGGCCATCGAGCGGGCGCGCGGCATTTCCGTGGTCACCTCGGTGATGACCTTCGAATACAACAATGTGGTGTTCAACCTTTTGGATACGCCGGGCCACGAGGACTTCTCCGAAGACACCTACCGCACGCTGACGGCGGTGGACGCCGCGGTGATGGTGATCGACGGCGCCAAAGGCATTGAAGACCGCACGCGCAAGCTGTTTGAAATCTGCCGCTTGCGCGACATTCCCATCATCACCTTCATCAACAAGTTTGACCGCGAGGCGCAGGAACCGCTGGCCCTGCTCGACGAGATCGAGAAGGGCCTGGCGCTCACTGTCGTTCCCATGGTCTGGCCCATCGGCATCGGCAAGACCTTTGCCGGCACCTATGACCTCATTCACCACAGGGTGCGCCGCGTGGATGAAGACCCGGCCGGCGTTGCCGTTTCCGGGCCGGGGGACAAGCTGATCGATGAGATCCTGCCGCAGGGGGCCGCACATTTCCGCGAGGAGATTGAGCTGCAAAGCATGGCCGGGCACAGCTTTGACCAGACGGCCTTCCTCGAGGGCCATCTCAGCCCGGTGTTTTTCGGTTCGGCGATCAAGAATTTCGGCGTGCGCGACTTGCTCGACGCGCTCATCGCCTATGCGCCCAGCCCGCGCGACCAGAAGGCCAGGCAACGGGTGGTCAAGGCCACCGAGCCCAAGCTCACCGGCGTGGTGTTCAAGATCCAGGCCAACATGGACCCCAACCACCGCGACCGCATCGCCTTCATGCGCGTGTGCTCCGGCAAGCTGACGCGTGGCATGAAGACCAAGATCGTGCGCACCGGCAAGCAGCTGGCGCTGAACGCGCCGCAATTCTTCTTTGCGCAGGACCGTTCGCTGGCCGAAGAAGCCTTTGCGGGCGATGTGGTGGGCATTCCCAACCATGGCGTGCTGCGCATCGGCGACACGCTGAGCGAGGGCGAGGACGTGGTGTTCACCGGCGTTCCAAGCTTCGCCCCGGAAATCCTGCGCCGGGTGCGGCTGGGAGACCCGATGAAGGCCAAGAAGCTGAAATCGGCGCTGGAAGAGCTGGCCGAAGAAGGTGTCGTTCAGCTGTTCACGCCGATTGACGGCTCCGGCGCCATCGTGGGCGTGGTGGGCGCGCTGCAGCTTGACGTGCTGGCCGACCGGCTGGAGCATGAATATGGCGTTCCGGCCTCCTTCGAGACCACGCGCTTTGAAATCCTGCGCTGGATCACCGCGCCCGATTCCCGCACGCTGGAAGGCTTTGTCGACTCCAACAAGTCCGGCATTGCCCATGACCTTGACGGCGCGCCGGTTTTCATGGCCTCCTCGGCTTTCAACCTGAACTATGCGCTGGAGCGGGCGCCCGGCATTGCCGCGGCCACCATCAAGGAAATTCACGCATGAGCATAGCCGAGATGCCCTATGATTTTGACCTGCTGCATTTCACGGCGGTGGGCCTGATCTTCGTGATGTGGTGGCTTTACGGGCCGGTGCTGCGGCTTCTCGGGCGCGGCACGCTGAATGCGCAGCTGCATGTGGTGCGCCTCAAATGGATGATGATGATGATCAACGCGCGCCGCGAAAACCGCGTGTTTGACGCCATCATGCTGGGGCAGATTTCAAGCTCGATGAGCTATTTCGGCTCGGCCACGCTGATCGTTCTTGCCGGGCTTGTGGGCACGCTGGCCTCGATCAACCATGTGCATGCCTCGCTCACCCAGATGGCGTTTTTCCCGGCGGTCAGCCTTGGCATGTTCACCATCTATTTCACGGCGCTCACGGTGATGATGGCGGTGTGCTTCTTCGCCTTCACCTACGGCCTGCGCAAGATGGCCTATACGCTGGCGCTGATCGGCGGGCTGGATGATGCGCCCGCCGCCACGCCGCAGGCGCAGGTGATGATTGCGCAAACCGCCACGGTTCTCACCGAGGCGGTGAAGAGCATGAACAACGGCATCCGCGGCTATTATTTCGCGGTGGCCGGGCTGTTCCTGTTTGCCGGGCCGTTTGTGTCGATCATCGCCACGCTGCTGTTCAGCTTCATGCTCTATTACCGGCAGGGGCTTTCCACCGAAGCACTGGCCATCGAACGCTATGTGAAGGCGCTGCGCGAAGAGCAGAAGTGAAAGCCTTCAGCGCTGGCGCAGGCCTGCCGCCTCGCGCGCCAGCTTTTCAATCTCGTCCCACTTGCCTTCATTCACCATGGCCTTGGGCGCCATCCAGGAGCCGCCCAGCGTGATCACATTGGCCAGCTTCAGATAGCTGGGCGCCAGCGCTGGCGTGATGCCGCCGGTGGGGCAGAACTTGATGCGCGGCAGAACCGTGGAGAGCGAGTTCAGATAGGGCGCGCCGCCCTTCTGCTCGGCGGGGAAGAATTTCTGCAGTTCATAGCCATGCTCCAGAAGCTTCATGGCTTCGGATGGCGAGGCCGAGGCCGGCAGCAGGGCGATCTTCTCATCCTTGGCAGCCTTCAGCAACTTGTCGGTGCAGCCCGGCGAGACGGCGAACACGCAGCCCGCCTTTTCCGAGGCCTTGAGCTGCCTTGCATCCAGCACGGTGCCGGAGCCCACAATGGCGCCTTCCACCTCATTCACGATGGCCTTGATGCACTCCAGCGCGGCTGCCGTGCGCAGGGTGATTTCGAGCACCGGCAAGCCGCCCTCCACCAGCGCGCGGGCCAGCGGCACGGCATCCTTCAGGTTCTCAATGACCATTACCGGAACGACCGGGGCTTTCTTCAAGTTGGCCTCCAGGCCCTTCTGCGGGTTCTTGCTCATTCACCAGTTCCTTCCATCAAGCTTCAATCACATCAATTGCGTTCTGCGGGAATGACGGCAAGAGGTGCGTCCCATGGCGTCCCGCGTGAGAGGCTATCAAGCGCCAAACACCGTGGCGCCGTGGTCGGCGGGGCCGGCGTGGTGGCGGAACAGCTTGAACAGCTCACGGCCCACGCCCTCCTCATTCACGCTCAAATCCTTGTGGGCCAGTGGGCGCGCCGCAAAGTGCTTGGGGTCCACCAGCACCTTGATCACACCCTTGTCGCAATCCAGCCGGATCACATCGCCATCGCGCAGCCGGGCGATGGGGCCGCCGTCTGCCGCCTCCGGCGTCACGTGAATGGCGGCCGGCACCTTGCCCGAAGCGCCAGACATGCGGCCATCGGTGATCAGCGCCACCTTGAAGCCCAGATCCTGCAGCACTGCCAAAGGCGGCGTCATGCGGTGCAGCTCGGGCATGCCATTGGCCTTGGGGCCCTGGAAGCGCACCACGGCCACCACATCCTTGTGCAGTTCGCCGCGCTTGAAGGCCTCGCCCAGTTCTTCCTGGGAATGGAACACGCGGCAGGGCGCCTCGATCACGTGCCGGTCGGCCGGGATGGAGGAAGACTTGATCACCGCCCGGCCCAGCACGCCTTCGAGCACATTGAGGCCGCCGGTCTGCTGGAACGGCTCGGCCACGCCGCGCAACACCGATGTGTCATGCGATGTGGTTTCGGCGGGCTTCCAATCCAGCTCGCCGTCCTTCAGCACAGGCTCCACGGTATAGGCCGAGAGGCCCTGGCCCATGATGGTGGTGACATCCTCATGCAACAGGCCGGCTTTCAGCAATTCGCCAATCAGCAAGCCCATGCCGCCGGCGGCGTGGAAGTGGTTCACATCGGCCTTGCCATTGGGATAGATGCGGGTGAGCAGCGGCACGGCGGCGGAAAGATCAGCGATGTCATCCCATGTCAGGTGGATGCCGGCCGCAGCCGCCATGGCCACCAGATGCATGGTGTGGTTGGTGGAGCCGCCGGTGGCCAACAGGCCCACCACGCCGTTCACCACCGCCTTCTCATCATAGATCTTGCCGATCGGCGTATAGCGGTTGCCCAGCGTTGAAATGGCCAGCGCCTGCTTGGCCGAGGCCTTGGTGATGGCATCGCGCAGCGCCGTGCCGGGGTTCACGAAGGTCGAGCCCGGCAGGTGCAGGCCCATGATTTCCATCAGCATCTGGTTGGAATTGGCGGTGCCGTAGAAGGTGCAGGTGCCGGGGCCGTGATAGGCTTGGGATTCGGCTTCGAGAAGCGCCTCCCGGCCCACCTTGCCCTGGGCATAGAGCATGCGCACCTTGGATTTCTCATCATTGGAAAGGCCAGAGGTCATCGGCCCCGCTGGCACGAAAACCGAAGGCAAGTGCCCGAAGGTAAGCGCCCCGATGATCAGGCCCGGCACGATCTTGTCGCATACGCCGAGATAGACCGCGGCATCAAACATCTGGTGCGACAGGGCGACAGCGGTGGACATGGCGATGATGTCGCGGCTGAACAGCGAAAGCTCCATGCCGGTTTCGCCCTGGGTCACGCCATCGCACATGGCGGGCACGCCGCCGGCCACCTGCGCTGTTCCGCCCGCCTCGCGCGCCGCGGCGCGGATCAGCTCGGGGTAGAACTCGAAAGGCTGGTGGGCCGAGAGCATGTCGTTGTAGCTGGTGATGATGCCGAGGTTCGGCGCATCGCTGTTGCGAAGCGCGTCCTTGTCATGGGCGTTGCAGGCGGCAAAGCCATGGGCCAGGTTGGCGCAGCCCAGCGCCTTGCGCTTTGGCTTGCCATCATGCGCCTTGGCGATCTTGTCGAGATAGCGGGCGCGGCTTTCGGCGCTGCGCTTGATGATGGCCTCAGTGACGGCGGCGATGGATTTTTGCACGGACATTGTTCTGATCTCACTTGTGGAAAAGAGCCCTCACCCGCCCTTCGGGCACCCTCTCCCACGCGTGCCGCGCAGGCGAGGGGCGCTGTCACTTCGCCCTTCTCCCATTCGAAGGATGGGAGAAGGTGGCCGAAGGCCGGATGAGGGCCCTTGGTTCAACATGAACTAGGGGCACCAATAAGTCTCAACTTGATGGCCGGATTGCAGGACGCTGCGCACCGGCATCTCCAAAACATCATTTCCAGCCTGCGCCTTTTCCAGCGTGGCCGCCTTGTCGGCGCCCTGGATGTGCAGGATGATTTCCTTCGCTGCCAGCAGCTTGCGCAGGGAGAAAGTCAGGCGCGGCTCACCCGCGCCGGGGGCGGAAATGGCCAGCAGCGGCGGGGCGGTGGGTGACAGGGCCTCGGCCAGCCTGTCACCGCCGGGGAAGAAGCTCGCGGTGTGGCCATCATTGCCCATGCCGAGGATCACCACATCAAAATCCGGCAGGGCGGCGGCGGTGGGGTTCTGGAAAAGCGGCACAAAGCGCGCGGCGGCGGCCTCATTCTGGATCAGGGCGGCCTTCACCAGCCGCGCGTTGGAGCGGTCAGAGGTTTCCGGAACCTGCCGCTCATCCACCAGCGTCACCGTCACTTGCGCCCAATCCAGCTTCTGCTTTGAGAGGGCCTCAAAGAATTTCTGCGGCGTGGTGCCGCCGGAAACGGCAAGCGTTGCCCGCTGCGCTCCGGCCAATGCCTGCCGCAAGCTTGCGGCCACATTTACAGCCAGCATGCGGGCCAGCGCGTCAGCGCCCGCGAAATGGTGCTGCCCGGTGATCATTCGACGTGCGGCTCATACCAGGTGCGCTGGTCACGCTCGATCAGGGAGATGGCGGCGGTGGGGCCCCAGGAGCCGGATTGATACGGCTTGGGCGGCTCGCTGGAATCGCGCCAGGCCTCAAGGATCGGGTCGATGTAGCGCCAGGCGGCGGCCACCTCGTCGCGGCGCATGAACAGCGTCTGGTTGCCGCGCACCACGTCAGTCAGCAGGCGTTCATAGGCCTCAGGCTGGCGGCCGGCGAAGGCTTCGGCAAAGCTCATGTCGAGGGGCACATGCTTGAAGCGCAAGCCGCCCGGCCCAGGTTCCTTGATCGAAAGGAACAGTTCCACGCCTTCATCCGGCTGCAGGCGGATGAGCAGGCGGTTCGGCTTCAGGCTGCCAGCGGTGGCCTGGAACACGTTGTAGGGGATGGGCTTGAACTCAACGACGATTTCGGAAACGCGCTCGGCCAGGCGCTTGCCGGTGCGCAGGTAGAAAGGCACATTGGCCCAGCGCCAGGAATTGATCTCGGCCTTCAGGGCCACAAAGGTTTCAGTGCGCGAATCCGGATTGCCCAGGTCTTCAAGATAGCTCTTGAGCTGGCCGTTGTTGGACGGTCCGCCGCGGTATTGGCCGCGCACCACCGAATGCTCAATGTCGGCGGCGGTGATCGGCTTCAGCGATTTCAACACTTTCAGCTTTTCATCGCGCACCGCGTCGGCGTCCATGGCGCTGGGCGGCTCCATGGCCACAAGGCAGAGAAGCTGCAGCATGTGGTTCTGCACCATGTCGCGCAGCGCGCCCGAGGTGTCATAGTAGCCAGCGCGGGTTTCCACGCCCAGGGTTTCGGCCACGGTGATCTGCACATGGTCAATATGCATGCCGTTCCACAAGGGCTCGAACAAGGCGTTGGCAAAGCGCAGGGCCATCAGGTTCTGCACCGTTTCCTTGCCGAGATAATGGTCGATGCGGTAGATCGCGGGCTCCGGGAACACCTTGCCGATCTCGTCATTGAGGGCATCGGCGGAAGCGCCGCTCTTGCCCACCGGCTTTTCCACGACCACGCGCGATTGCGGCGTCACCAGCTTGTGGGTGCCCAGCCGGTCGCAGATCGGGCCGAAGAGATCGGGGCCGACGGCGAGGTAAAACACGCGGATGCGCTCCGGGTGCTGGCCCAGCACCTGCTCCAGTTTCAGCCAGCCGTCATCCAGCGTGGCCTCGGCCGAGACATAGGACAGGCGGCCGAGGAAGCGCTCCATCAATTCATCGGTGCGGGATTTCTCCTCGACGAACTTTTCCAGCGCATCCTTGGCGAAGGCGCGGAATTCCGCATCGCTCATGGCGCGGCGCGAGGTGCCGATGATGCGGGCCTCGGGCGGCAGCTGGCCCTGCTCGTCGCGGTGGAACAAGGCGGGGATCAGCTTGCGCTGGGAGAGATCACCGGTGGCGCCAAACACAACAAGATCAAAGACATCGACTGGAATGATGCGGGTTGTCACATAATTCTCCGAAAAAGAGGTACGTACATCAAATTTCACTTGGCGCGACGCATACACCGCCCTTATGACGGTTGCAACAAAGCAAGTGCAGGCCAGAGGCAGCCTGTATATCATGCCCTTGAGGCGGGGAGGAGAGAACAATGATTTTGTGTTGTGGTGAAGCGCTGATTGACTGTCTGCCACGCAAGGGTGCGGATGGCGCGGATGTGTTCCAGCCGGTGAATGGCGGGTCGATCTACAATACCGCCATCGCGTTGGGGCGGCTGGGTGAAAAGGTGGGGCTGTTTGCCGGCATCTCGAAGGATTTCTTCGGCGACAGCCTGCGCGCCGGCCTTGCGGCCTCGCATGTCTCGCCCAAATACCTGCGGCTGAAGGACAACCACACCACGCTGGCGCTGGTTAAGCTGGTGGATGGCCATGCGCGCTATTCCTTCATCGATGATGCCTCGGCCGGGCGCAACCTGGTGAAGGCTGATCTGCCCAAGCTGCCCAAGGCGGTGACAGCGCTGCATTTCGGCTCGATCAGCCTGATCCCCGAGCCTTGCGCCACAACCTATGAGACACTGCTCAAGCAGGCGTCGAAAAGCCGGGTGATCTCGCTCGATCCCAACATCCGCCCCACCCTGATCAAGGACAAGGCCGGGCATGTGAAACGCCTCACGCGGTTGATCGCACTTGCCGATGTTCTCAAGATTTCCGATGAAGACGTGCAGTGGATGACAGGTTCGAAGAACCTGGAAAAGGCGGCGCGCGCCTGGCTGAAGAAGGGTGCCAAGATCGTGGCCATCACACGTGGCGGCGAGGGCTGCAGCGTGTTCACCAGGCGCTTCGCCTTTGAGGCGCTGGCGCCCAAGGTGAAGGTGGCCGACACGGTGGGGGCCGGCGACACCTTCACGGCGGGCCTTTTGCATTATTTCCACAGCCACGGCCTGCTCTCGAAGAAGGCGCTGGCGGCAATCAGCGATGAAGACCTGAAGGCCGCCGCCTTCTATGCCATGAAGGCCGCCGCCGTCACCGTCTCACGCCCCGGCGCCGACCCGCCCTGGGCCAAGGAAATGGCGTGACACATTCTGCCTTCTCCCTCTGGGAGAAGGTGCCCGAAGGGCGGATGAGGGCCACAGGCCCTTTGCCTGTGGCCTTTTGGTTGCACGAATGCGGAGGCAAAGACCGATGCTGCGCATCGGCCCTCATCCGGCGCTTTGCGCCACCTTCCCCCAAGGGGGGAAGGATGATAGCCACAGCCCATGCACTTCCCCGTTGATGACATCGTCCCCGAGCTGAAAGCCGCGCTGGCGCAGAAATCTGCAGCCATCCTGGTGGCTGAGCCGGGTGCGGGCAAGACCACGCGGGTGCCGCTGGCGCTTCTCGATGAGCCTTGGGCGGCGGGACAGAAAATCGTGATGCTGGAGCCGCGCCGCCTTGCCGCGCGCGCCGCCGCCACGCGCATGGCGCAGACACTGGATGAAGAGGTAGGGCAGACTGTCGGCTATGCCGTGCGCATGGAGCGCAAGGTCTCCAAGGCCACGCGCATCGAAGTCGTCACCGAAGGCCTGCTCACCCGGCGTTTGCAGAATGATCCGGAACTGGCCGATACTGCGCTCATCATCTTCGATGAATTCCACGAGCGCAGCCTTGATGGCGATCTGGCGCTGGCCCTGGCGCTGGATGTGCAGCGCGGCCTGCGGCCTGATTTGAAAATCCTCGTCATGTCCGCCACCCTGGATGTGGAAGCCTTGCGCGCGCAATTGGGCGATGCGCCAGAGATCACCTCGCGCGGCCGCATGTTCCCGGTGGAAACACGCTATCTCGACAAGGCCACGCGGCAGACAATTGTGCAGGATGCCACCAAGGCCGTGCTCAAGGCGGCGCGGGATGTGAAGGGCTCGCTTCTCGTCTTCCTGCCTGGCGAGAGTGAAATCCGCCGCGTGGCCAGTGAGCTGGAGAATGCCGCCCTGCCCGGCACCGCCATCCGCCCGCTTTATGGCGCGATGCCGCTGGCCGAGCAGGATGCCGCGATCAAGCCTTCACCGCCGGGCACGCGCAAGATCGTTTTGGCCACCACCATTGCCGAAACCTCGCTCACCATTGATGGCATCGAGGCCGTGGTGGACACTGGCCTCAAGCGCGCGCCGCGATTTGATCCCGCCTCCGGCATGACCGGGCTGGAAACCGTGCGTGTCTCCGCCGCTTCCGCCGAACAGCGCAAGGGCCGCGCCGGCCGCTTGGGCCCCGGCTTCTGCTACCGCCTGTGGCCGGAAGAAGAGATGCGCGCGCTCAGCCCGCATGATGAGCCGGAAATCCGCATCGCGGATTTGTCCTCGCTGGTGCTGGAGCTTGCCGCCTGGGGCGTTGCCACGCGGGATGGTCTGCCCTTTGTGGAAATGCCGCCGGCCGGCGCCTTTGCCCAGGCGCAGGAATTGCTGCGCGAGCTTGAGGCGCTGGACGATGGCAACCGCATCACGCCGCATGGCAAGGCCATGGCGCGCCTGCCCTTGCATCCGCGCCTTGCCCATATGGTGATCAAGGCCAAGGCTTTGGGTGCGGGCACGCATGCCGCAGATATCGCCGCGCTGATTTCAGAACGTGACGGGTTGCCCCGCGATGCACCCATTGATGTCGAACAGCGCCTGATGTTTGTGCGTGGCAGCGCGCGCGACCGCATCCGCCAAACAGCAAGGCAGATCGCCAGCCTTGCCGCTTTGGGTGAGAGCCAGAGTGACGTTGGCGCCGGCATCATTCTCGCCCTCGCCTATCCGGACCGCATTGCGCAGAAACGCGGCGGCCTTGGGCGCTTCCGCATGGCCTCGGGTGCTGGTGCTGTGGTGGCCGGGCATGACGGCTTGGCCAAGAAGGACTTCATCGCCATTGCGCTGCTTGATGGCAGCGGCATGGAAGCCCGCGTGCAGCTTGCGGCCGAACTTTCCGAAGGCGAGATCGAGAAGCACTTTGCCCATCTCATCACCACCAAGGCCGATGTGTTCTGGGATGCCAAGGCCAATGCTGTCTCTGCCGCGGAAGTGAAGAAGCTGGGCGCGCTGGTGCTGGCCGAGCGGCCGCTCGCCGATGTGCCGCCGGAAAGGATTTCCGAAGCCATGCTGCAAGGTTTGGCGCAGCTTGGCCTCGGCGCGCTGCCGTGGAGCGATGCCGCGCAGATGTTCCGTTCACGGATCAATTTCCTGCACCGCGTCATGCCGGAGGCAGGCTTTCCCGATCTGTCGGATGAGGCGCTGATGGCCAGCATGGGCGAATGGCTGCTGCCCTATCTCTCCGGCATCAGCCGCAAGAGCCATCTGGAGCGGCTGGACATGCTAGCCATCCTGCGCAGCCTGGTGCCGCATGAACTGTCCTCGCGGATTGAAATGCTTGCGCCATCGCGCATGGAAGTGCCCGGCGGCGGGCACTACCAGATTGACTATACGGTGGAGGGAGACCCCACCTTGCGCGTGCGCCTGCAGGAAATGTTCGGCCTCACCTCCGCCCCGCAAATCGCCGATGGCCGGGCACGCCTCAAGATCGAACTGCTTTCGCCGGCTGGCCGCCCTGTGGCGGTGACGCAGTCGCTCGAAACATTCTGGGTGAACGCCTACCCTGATGTGCGCAAGGACCTTCGCGGGCGTTACCCCAAGCACTTCTGGCCCGAAGACCCGCTCACCGCCCAAGCCGTGGCCCCGAGGCGGCTGCGGTAGGTGGGCCATTGCCGCACCTTCCTGCTCCCCGGAGGGGGAGCTGCCGGCGGAGCCGGCTGAGGGGCGATGGGTTCAGACATTCAAAGCGCCACGCTCAACGTCCCACCCCACCCTTCCCCCAAGGAGAGAAGGGCATGGGCTTTGCTCCCGTCAATCCGTGCAAGCGCCGCAGCTTTCGCCCCCACCCACTCCCCACTCCCGTCATTCCGTGCAAGCGCCGGGCGAAGCCCGCCCATCATTGCAAAGCAATGATGGGTCTGCGCGCGACACGGAATCCCGCTTGGCCGCAGGCTCCGCACCCGGCCCAAGCTGGGCCCCTGCTTTCGCAGGGGTGACGGAGTGTGTGAGAGGGACAGAGAATTAACTTGCTTTTATTCCTAGGATGTGCTAGCTGCCTTCCGCTCCCTCGCACTGGGGTCCGGTTCATGACGGTGAACCCGGATGCGAGGGAGTGGCAGGCCTGCTGGAAGGGATAACGTATCCCATCTCCACCGGGAGCCAGGTTTGAACTTCCTCGGGCACTAAGACCCGGGCTGCTATGGCAAGGCCTCTGGTGTCCCCCATCAGGCTTCCCCCATGTGGGAAGTGAGATGGATCACCTCGGGTGGAGGGAATCTCCCATCAAGATGGGAGAAACCCGGTGAAACCCCAGACCCATAGGGGCGGACTGACAGTTCACCTGATGCTCAATTCCTGCCGGCGCGTGGGGCAACCCAACGCATCAGTAATGCGACTCTAAACACAGTCGCACCCGCGTGAGTTACCCCACGCGTCTCCCTTCTACCTTCTGCCCCGCACGCCACGGGGCAACCAAGGGCGAAGCCATGACCAAATCCAACTCACCCACCTCCGTCACCCCTGCGAAGGCAGGGGCCCAGCTAGGCCGCAGGCTCTGCGCTCTCCGCGCCCAGACCAAGCGGGATTCCGGCTCGCAGACTTCGCCACGATTGCCGTGCAATCGCGGCCGGGCTTCGCCCGGTCCTTGGCCGGAATGACGGTTGGTGGGTGCGGTGCCGGATAGTAACGGGCGAGTCGGCGCACGTGGCCGGAATGACGGCGGGAGAGGGCGGGGCCTGAGCGATGGTGGACTGGAATCAGCGGCGGAGTGAAAGTGCTGAAAACGGCGCAAGCCTGCAGCTCATTCAGCGCAAGCTTCTGCTCAGCACTCCACCACATTGACGGCGAGGCCGCCTTGCGAGGTTTCCTTGTAGCGCTCGCTCATGTCCACGCCGGTCTGGCGCATGGTCTCGATGCAGCCATCCAGCGGCACCACATGCTTGCCATCGCCGCGCAGCGCCAGCGAGGCAGCGGTGACGGCCTTCACCGCGCCAAAGGCATTGCGCTCGATGCAGGGCACCTGCACGAGGCCGCCCACCGGGTCGCAGGTCATGCCCAAATGATGCTCCAGCGCGATCTCGGCGGCGTTCTCCACTTGCGCATTGTTGCCGCCCAGTGCCGCGCACAGGCCCGCCGCCGCCATGGCCGAAGCCGAGCCCACTTCGCCCTGGCAGCCCACTTCGGCGCCGGAGATCGAGGCATTGTGCTTGATGATGCCGCCGATGGCCGCCGCCGCCAGCAGGAAGCTGCGCACGCCTGCGCGGTCTGCGCCGACGCAATGGTCGAGATAGTAGCGGATGACGGCAGGCACCACGCCGGCCGCGCCATTGGTGGGCGCAGTGACAATCTTGCCGCCAGCCGCATTCTCCTCATTCACGGCCATGGCATAGACCGAGAGATAATCCATCACCTGATGCGGATAGACCATGTTGGAGCCGTGCTCGGCCTTGAGCTGGGCCAGCACATCGGCGGCGCGGCGCTTCACCTTCAGGCCGCCGGGCAGCGTGCCCCTCTGGCGCAGGCCCCGGTTGATGCAGGCTTCCATCACGCCCCAGATGCGGTCAAGATTGGCGTTGAGCGCCTCGTCACTTTGCGCCACCGTCTCGTTGGCGCGCTTCATCTCGGTGATCGACAGACCCGAGGCCTCGCCCATCTGCAACATGCTGGCGGCATTGTTGAAAGGATAAGGCACGGCCAGCATCGCCGGCTTCTCGCGCAGGCTGGCCTCGCGCTCGGCCGCCGTCTGCACAAAGCCGCCGCCGATGGAATAATAGGTCTCGGAGAAAAGCTCCGCGCCCTCTGCATCCAGCAGGCGCATCACCATGCCATTGGCGTGGCCCTTGAGGGCGGGGCCGAAATCGAAAACCACATCCGTGGCGGCATTGAAGGCGATGCGGCGCTGGCCCAGGTCTACCGAGGTCATGCCCGCAAGCAGGCCATCGACAGCGTCGGGATCCAGCGTGTCCGGCGTTTGGCCGGCGAGGCCAAGAATCACTGCCCTGTCCGTGCCGTGGCCCTTGCCGGTGAAGGCAAGAGAGCCATGCAATGTGGTGACGAGGCGCTGCGCCCTGGCCTTGTGGGCGGGCGTCAATGCCGCAAGGAAGCGGCCAGCCGCCACCATCGGCCCCATGGTGTGCGAGGAGGACGGGCCAACACCAATCTTGAAAACGTCAAAGACAGAAAGGAACATGAGGCCACGATAGATAGCACAGCGCGGTGGACTTGTCGTTTCCAGCCAGCTGGCAGGCCGAAACCGTCATAATTTCATGCCGCATCTGCTAAGTGTCGACCCATGGCTTTGCTTCTCGGACTATTCGCCGCCCTGTGCTGGGCCGTGCATGATCTTGCCGCCCGGCACTTCGCGCCCCACATGGGTGCCGCGCGGCTGGGCCTGCGCACCGAGCTCGCAGGCTTCGTGCTGCTGTTGCCGCTGATGTTCAGCCTGCCTGCCGCAAGCCTCAAGGATTGGCTGGCGGTGCTGGCGCTTGGCATTGTCTATGGCTTTGCCATCATCGGGCTGTTCAAGGCCTTCGCCATGGCGCCCGTCTCGGTGGTGGGGCCCTTCACGGCCGGCTATCCCTCACTGGTCGTGGTGTGGGGCATGCTGCATGGCGATGTTCCAACCGCAGCGCAATTCCTCGCCATTGCCGCCATTCTGGCGGGCGCGGTGACCGTCGGGCGCAGCGGGCATCATGATGGCGGCATGAACCGGGTGGCCAGGGGCAAGGTGCCGCTGCTGATGTTCTGGATCATCCTGGCCGATTGCTGCTTTGCCGCCTCGATCGTCATGGGCCAGGCGCTAGGGCCAGTGTTCGGCGACATGCGCACCGCCGCCTTGCTGCGCATTCCAGCCGCCCTGGTGCTGCTGCCCTTCGCACTGGCGGAGAAATCGCCGCGGATGCCGCTGAACCGCACCGCGGTTCTCGTGGTGCTGGGCATGGGCGGGCTCGATGCGCTGGCCCTCACCGGCGTCAACGCCATGGGCCTGCTGCCCTACAAGGAACTCGGCGCGATGGGCATCTCGGCCTATGGCGCCATTGCCGTGCCGCTCGCCATGGTCTGGCTGAAGGAGAAAGTCTCCAAGGGGGAATGGCTGGGCGTGGCGCTGATCGCGGCGGGTGTTGCCGGTCTTGGCGTTCAAACCGGCTGAAGCGCCACCCGCACCTTGAGGCCCGGGCGGTTGTCGCGCAAATCAACCTTGGTGTCATGCAAGGTGGCAATGGCGGAAACCAGCGCCAGCCCGAGGCCAGAGCCCGGCGTGGTGCGCGATTGTTCCAGCCGGAAGAAGCGTTCCATCACCTTGCTGCGCTGGGCGGCGGGAATGCCGGGCCCGTTGTCGGCCACCTCGATCGTGGCGGGGCTTGCGATCCGCAGCACGATCCCGGTTCCCTTCGGCGTGTGGCGGATGGCGTTTTCCACCAGATTGACAATGAGCTGCAACAGCAACTCAGCATCCCCCGTGCAAAAAACGCCGGATGTGATCTCGGCGCCCAGTTTCTTGCCATCATCTTCTGCTACAGCACCATAGATGCTGGCCACGCGTTCGCCCAGTTCAGACAGGTTTACCCTTGCAAAGGCTTTTTTGCGCGAGCCGGATTCGATCTGGGCAATGCGCAGGAGCGCCGCAAAGGTTGCAAGCAGCTGGTCGGATTCTGCAATGGCCGCGCCAATCTCGCCACGCAAGTCATCCACCGAGGAAGCGCCGGTGTGGGCCTCTTCCAGCCGGTTGCGCAAGCGGCTGAGCGGGGTGCGCAAGTCATGGGCGATGTTGGTGGTCACCTGCTTCAGGCTTTCAAGCAGCGCTTGGTTGGAATCAAACAGCCGGTTCAAATTGCCCGAGAGCCTGTCGATCTCATCCGACGTGCCCCGCAGAGGAATGCGCTCCTTCAAATGACCCTGCATGATGGCAAGGCTGGTCTTGTTGATGTCATCAATGCGGTGGAGGAACCCGCGGCTGAGCACAAGGCCCGCAAGCAATGACATCAGCCCCGCGAGAAGGCCCGACCAGACATAGGCGAGCACAAGGCTGCGCTGGGCCGTCACCACGCGGTAGGCATCCTGCCCGACGAAAATGAAAATGCCGCCGGGGAAAATCTTGCCCTGGCCCCACACTTCATGCGCCGTCTCCGCCGCAGGCCGGCCTGCGGCACTGGCCGAAAGTTTCTGCCAGCCCGGAATCACCGGAACGGCATCGAGATTGCCGATGAGCTTGTGGCCGGAGGAATCCGCCACAAAGAAATAGCTGCCGGGCGCGGTGGGCTTCACGATGCGCTCGTCAATCTCCTTCACCACGGCGTCGGCGCCTTCGGAATCCACTTCTTCCGAAAAGGTCGTGAACTCATCCTTCACGCGGGCGCGCAACTGGTCTTCCAACGCGTGGCTGGTGGTAAAATAGGTGAAGACCAGAAGCACCGCCAAGATGACCGCGAACAGCACCGCGCAGAGCGCCGCCAGACGGAAGCTGATGGTGTTGAATAGCCGGCCGCTACGCAACAAGGCGGTAGCCCACGCCGCGCTGGGTGACGATCATCTGGTGGTCATGGCCCTTGTCGAGCTTGGCGCGCAGGCGGCTCATGTGGGTTTCCACCACCGTGGTCTGCGGATCGAAGTGAAAACCCCAGACATGCTCAAGCAGCATGGTCTTGGTGACGATGCGCCCATCCGAGCGCAGCAGATATTCCAGCAGCTTGAATTCCTGCGGCTGCAGGTCCAGCAGCTTGCCGGCGCGGCGCACCTCGCGGCGCAGCAGGTCCATCTCAAGCTCACCGGCGCGCAAGGTGGTTTGCACGGCACTGACATGGGGCCGGCGCGCCAAGGCATTGAGGCGGGCCAGAAGCTCAGGCATGGCAAAGGGCTTGACCAGATAATCGTCAGCGCCTGCTTCGAGGCCTTCGACACGGTCATCCAGCCCGCTCATGGTGGTGAGGAACAGGATGGGCGTGTGGTTGCCAGTGGCGCGCAGGCGTTTGACGATGCTGAGGCCATCAAGTTCCGGCAGCATGCGGTCTATGATCAGGGCATCGAAGCTGGCGGCGCTGGCTTTCTCGAGGCCTTGGCGGCCATCGCTGGCGATCGACACGCTGTGGCCTGTTTCACTCAATCCACGGCGCACATGCTCGGCCGTGGCCTGATCATCCTCAATCACCAGAAGTTTCATTCAATGGGCCTCATCCCAGTTCTGCGCGGCCCGCGCATCCACCTGCAGGGGCACGGCCAATTTAACCGCGGGCTCTGGCGCACCCACCATTACTTTTCTGACAAGTTCACATGTGGCCGCAGCTTCTTGTGCCGGACATTCAAAGATCAATTCGTCATGCACCTGCAAAAGCATGCGGGCCTTCAAGCCAGCGGCCGAGAGGGCGGGCATCATGCGCACCATGGCGCGGCGGATGATGTCGGCAGCCGAGCCCTGGATGGGCGCGTTGATCGAGGCGCGCTCCAAAAACGCCTTTTCCGACGGGTTGGGCGAATTGATGCGCGGGAAATGCATGCGGCGGCCAAAGATGGTTTCAACAAAGCCCTGGGCGCGAGCCTTGGCCTTGGTGTCTTCCATATAGTCCTTGATGCCTGGGAAACGCTTGAAATAGGTGCGGATGTATTCGCCCGCCTCTTCGCGGCTGATGGAAAGCTGGTTGGCCAAGCCGAAAGCCGAAATGCCATAGATGATGCCGAAGTTGATGGCCTTGGCGCGGCGGCGCACCGCGGGGTCCATGCCCTTCACCGGCACGCCAAACATTTCACTGGCCGTCATGGCATGAATGTCCAGCCCATCGGCAAAGGCCTTGGTGAGCTGCGGGATGTGAGCCACATGGGCCAGCACGCGCAATTCAATCTGCGAATAGTCGGCGCTGATCAGGCTGTTGCCCGGGGCGGCGACAAATGCCGTGCGGATGCGGCGGCCATCATCGGTGCGCACCGGAATGTTTTGCAAATTCGGGTCAGTCGACGACAGGCGGCCCGTGGAGGTGGAAGCCATGGCGTAAGATGTGTGCACACGGCCTGTCTTGGGGTTGATGTAGGTTGGCAAAGCTTCGGTGTAGGTGGAGCGCAGCTTCGAGAGCTGGCGCCAATCGACAACCCGCTTGGCGAGATCAACACCCTGGGCGGCAAGGTCATCCAGCGTGTCTTGGTCAGTGCTCCAGGCGCCCGTTGCTGTCTTGCGGCCGCCGGGCAGGCCCATCTTGCCGAAAAGGATGTCCCCCAGCTGCTTGGGCGAGCCGATGTTGAAGCTTTGGCCGGCAAGGCCGTGAATGTCCTTCTCGATTTCGGCCTGCTTGTGGGCGAACTCGCCGGAGAGGCGTGCCAGCGTGGCGCGGTCCACGGTGATGCCAGCGTTTTCCATCTCGAGGAGCACGGGCACCAAGGGCCGTTCCAGCGTTTCATAAACGGTGACCTTGTGCATCGCTTGCAGCTTGTGTTTCAGCAGCAGCCAAAGCCGCAGGGTGATATCGGCATCTTCGGCGGCATAATGCGTGGCGCGGTCAATGGGCACACGGTCAAAGGTCACAGCGCTCTTGCCGCTGCCCGCCACCTCCTTGAAGGAAATGGGCTTGTGCCCGAGATGCCGTTCCGACAACTCATCCATGCCGTGGCCCACATCACCGGACTCGACCACATAAGAAAGCAACATGGTGTCATCAATCGGCGCCACGCTGATGCCCAACTGCTTCAGGGCCAGCATGTCGTACTTCAGGTTCTGGCCGATCTTGAGAATATGCGGGGCTTCAAACAGCGGCTTCAGCCTGGCCATGGCGGCCTCGAACGGAACCTGCCCCTCTATCAAGCCACTGCCAAACAGGCCGTCGCCGGGGCCTTGGTGGCGCAGTGGAACATAGCAGGCCTTTCCCGGGGCAGTGGCCAGCGAAACGCCCACGATATTGGCCTGCATGGCGTCGAGTGAATCGGTTTCGGTGTCAATGCAGACATGGGCCTGCGCCATGGCGGCAGCGATCCATTTGTCCAGCGCGGCAAGGCTGGTGACGGTTTCATATTCGCCGTGCACCACTGGAATGGCGCGCAGCGCCGCGGCCACATCATCCTCACCGGAAGCTTCGGGCTTGCGGTGCTCCCTGTACATGCCGGCCATCAAGGCCTTGGGTGCATCGGCCTGCGCGGCGGGCGCATCAGGCGCCTCTGCCCCTTCGGGCGGCCAGAATTTCACCTCGACAGGCACGGGATCAATCGCCGCCATGTCAGCCTCAAGCGCGGTGGCGATGGCCTTGGTGATGGTGGTGAATTCCATGGCCTTGAGGAAGCCGATCAATTCCGAGGCACGCGGCGCTTCAACCGCGAAAGAACCGATATGGTCCTTCACCGGCACATGCTGATCCAGCGTGACAAGGCGTTTGGAAAGCCTCGCCTGATCGGCAAAGTTGATGAGATTTTCACGGCGCTTCTGCTGCTTGATTTCTGGCGCACGGGCCAAAAGCTCTTCAAGTGTTCCATAGGTGTTGATCAATTCAGCGCCGGTTTTCACGCCAATGCCCGGCACGCCGGGCACGTTGTCAACACTGTCTCCGGCCAGGGATTGCACATCAATCACCTTGTCCGGCGTGACGCCGAATTTTTCAAGCACCTCGGCCTCGCCCACCACCTTGTCCTTGCCGGGGTCAAAGAGCTCAACACCCGGCTGGATCAACTGCATCAGATCCTTGTCCGATGTGATGATGCGCACGGTGGCGCCGGCCTTCACGGCCTGCCTGGCATAGGTGGCGATCAGGTCATCCGCCTCGTAATTCTCCATTTCGATGGAAGGCAGGTTGAAGGCGCGCGTGGCCTGGCGGATGAGGCCGAATTGCGGGCGCATGTCGGCTGGCGGCTCTGGCCTGTGGGCCTTGTATTCGGGGAAGAACTCGTTGCGGAAGGATTTCGAAGAGGTGTCGAAAATCACCGCGATGTGGGTGGGCTTGGTGGCGGCTTTTTTGTCCTTCAGCATGCCCCACAGCATGTTGCAGTAAAGCCGCACTGCGCCAACGGGCAGGCCATCGGTGCGCTTGTTGTATTTCGGATCCTGGTTGGCGGATTGGAAATAGGCGCGGAAAATGAAGCCGGAGCCGTCAATGAGATAGAGATGGTCCCCGGGCTTGAGGCTGGAAGGTTGATGCAGGTTTTCGGACATGGGTGTCACTATGCCATCCCTTGCCGGGCTCCGCCAGCCTTGCCCAAGCCGGGCGCTTGAAGAGGAAATCAAGCCTTGTGCCACGCGTGGCCCAGAACAGCAGCACCGGCCCAATGACGCCAGCCATGGTGGTCAAGAGGGAGATGGCATTGAGGCCGAGGCCCGGCGCAAATTTCAGCAGCACGGTGCGCGTTGAGGCCATGAACAGGAAGAAGGACAGGTAAATGACGATGGAATTCTCGCCGCAATAGCGCAGCGGATCAGCAGCCTTGAACTTTGAAAGCAGCACGCCGGAGGAAACCACGGCCATGGCGCCCACCAAGCCCAGGCACAAGCTGACGCCCGGCAGTTGGCTCCAGCCCGCCTGCACGAAGACCAGATTGGCCGCCGCCCAAACAAGAAGGCCAGACAAGATCTGGAACGGAGAAAAGCCGTCAACGCCCGCAGCGAGGGCGAAGACACGATTGGCCAGCCAATAGCCTGTGAAGAAATAGACAAAGCGCGCGGCAAATTCGTCAATCAGCGTGGCGCTGGTGTGAATGTGCGCGGCTTCGAGAAGCGCCGCCACGGCGAAGATCGCCAGCGGCGGCACCTTGCGCAGCGCCTTCACCACCACAAAGAACACGGCCAGCATGTAGATGAACCACAGGGTGCCGAATGGCTCCACAAAGCCCAGAAGATATTCCCGGCCAAGGCCGGCAAGGCCTTCGCCGGCATAGATGCCATAGCCCTTGGTGAGGAACTGGATGGTCATCCACAGCACATAGAAATAGGCGAAATGCAGGAACTTGGTGTCGAGATAGGCGCGCCAGGGGCGGTTGATGCGGCTGGCCAGGAACAGGCCGGAAATCATGAAGAAATCCGGCATGCGGAATGGCTTGGCCCATTCAATGAAGCTGTTCAGGGCCGAAATGGCGCCGGCTTCCTTCTGCACGCCCGCCGTGGAATGCATGGCTACGACCAAAATGATGCAGATGCCCTTGGCGTAGTCCACCCAATCGATGCGCGTCTTGACGGCTTGCATGTCGGCCATTCCCATTTCGGCACAAATCCGTGCCCAAGGGCAAAAGTTGCAATTTGCGCGCCAAGATGCTCTGGGCTATAGGCTTGGCGCTGATGCACCCGTAGCTCAGCTGGATCAGAGCGCTGCCCTCCGAAGGCAGAGGTCAGGGGTTCGAATCCCTTCGGGTGCGCCAAATTTCCTTGGATTCAAATCGCTTCAGCGACCATCTCTATCGCGCCGCAGGGGCATTCGGCGGCGCAGAGGCCGCAGCCTTTGCAATAATCATAGTCAATGCGGAAGCGGTTGCCAGCGCCCAGCTTGATCACCGCATTGTCCGGGCACACACCGTAGCAATTGTCGCATTCAAAGCAGTTGCCGCAAGAGAGGCAGCGCCGCGCCTCATAGAGCGCGTTGGTTTCATCCAGTCCGCCCTGCACTTCCGCAAAGCTTTGCACGCGGCGGGCAGCTTCCAGCATGGGCCTCACGGTGGCGGGCGCATCCTCGTAATACCAGCTGTTCAAACGGTCGAAGCTCGCCAGCCCGTGCCTTGGCGCGGGCACATAGGGCTGGCCGCGCAGATAGCCATCAATAAAGCGCGCCGCCTTCTTGCCATGGCCCACAGCCACAGTGACGGTGCGCTCCGATGGCGCCATGTCGCCGCCAGCAAAAACGCCAGCGCGGCCAGTCATCATGTCCGGACCCACTTTGACGACACCGTTCTCAATCACGATGCCCGGCACGTTGTTGAGAAGCGAGAGATCGACATCTTGCCCAAGGGCCAGCACCAAGCTGTCGGCCTCGAGCGTCTCGAATTCTCCGGTGGGCTGGGGAAAGCCCTTTTCATCAAGCGCCATCTTTTCAATTTGCATCGTGCCGCCATCAATGTTCTTGATGGTGGAAAGCCACTTCATGGAGACGCCCTCTTCCAGAGCCTCTTCCACCTCGAAATCATGGGCCGGCATTTTTTCCCGGGTGCGGCGGTAAACGATGATGGCTTCTTGCGCGCCGAGGCGCCGGGCGGTGCGGGCCACGTCTATGGCCGTGTTTCCTCCGCCATACACAACCACCTTGCGGCCCAGAAGGGGCGGCGCCTCACCTTCCATGGAACGCAGCAATTGCACGGCGTCGAGAACCTTGGCAGCGCCTGCAGCAGGGATGTAGGCGCGCTTGGCAATATGTGCGCCCACGGCAAGGAAGGCGGCATCGAACGGGCCATCCACCATCGCCTTCTCAATATCGCCGACCTTGCTGTTCAATTCCAGCGCCACGCCCATGGCGGTGATGCGCGCCACTTCGGCATCTATGATGTTACGCGGCAGGCGGTATTTCGGAATGCCGAAACGCATCATGCCGCCGGCCAGCGGCCCGGCCTCGCGCAGCGTGACCCAGTGGCCGAGGCGGCGCAGATGATAGGCCGCCGAAAGGCCCGCCGGCCCGGCGCCGACAACAAGGACCTTCTTGCCACTCTCTGTGGCGGGCAATGCAAACTGCCAGCCCTTTTCAATCGCCAGATCGCCGAGGAAGCGCTCAACCGAATTGATGCCCACCGTTTCATCAATGCTGGCCCGGTTACAGGCATTTTCGCAGGGATGATAGCAGACGCGGCCCATGATGGCGGGCAGCGGGTTGTTGGCCGTCAGCGCGCGCCAGGCTGCCTCATAGCCGCCGGATTCGGCATGCGAGAGCCAGCCCTGAATGTCCTCACCCGCCGGGCAGGCATTGTTGCAGGGCGGCAGGCGGTCAACATATTCCGGGCGCAGGGTGCGCCATGAACCTGTGAGGTTCTTGCGGCTGGTGCCCACGTCTAGCGTGATGGCATAGGGATGTTTCATCAGGCTGCTCCCGCCACGGGTTCAAGAAGGCCGTATTCGGCAATGTGCCTATCCGCGATGGCTTGCATGCGGGCCACGCGCGGGTCTTCCACGCCGCCCTTGAAGAGATGGGCAAAGCGGCGCTGCAGTTTGAGATATTCAACCACCGGCACCTGGCTCCTGATCTTGCGAACATGGGTGATGCGCCCATGCTCTGCCTCGAAAATGGGGAACAGGCCGGTTTCAATCGCCAGGCGCGCCAGCCGGATGGTGTCATGAGATGCCGCGCCCCAGCCCAGCGGGCAAGGCACATTGATCTGGATGTAGCGGGCGCCATGCATGGACATGGCCTTGGTGATCTTGGCCTCAAGATCATGAAGATCAGCCACGCTGGCCGTCGCCACATAGGGGATTTCATGAGCCACGGCGATCTTGGGGACGAATTTGCCGGTGCCGAACACATTGCCGGTTTCCTTGCCAAGAGGGGGCGTGGTGGCGGTGCGCGCGGTTGGCGGCGTGGCCGATGAACGCTGCACGCCGGTGTTCATGTAGCCTTCGTTATCATAACATATGTAGAGCACGTCATCATTGCGCTCGAACATGCCGGAAAGACAGCCAAAGCCAATGTCTGTGGTGCCGCCGTCTCCGCCCTGCGCCACAACGCGCGTGGCGGGCTTGCCTGTGACCCGCATGGCGGCCGCCACGCCTGTGGCCACGGCGGCTGCATTGCCAAACAGAGAATGCATCCACGGCATTTGCCAGGATGTTTCAGGGTAAGGTGTGGTGAAAACTTCAAGGCAGCCGGTGGCATTCACCGCGATGAGGTTGCGGTTGCTGGCCCGCATGGCGGCATCAATGGCATAGCGGGCGCCAAGCGCCTCACCGCAGCCCTGGCAGGCACGGTGGCCGCAGGTTAGCGAGTTGGAGCGGTCGAGGCTGGCCTGCACGTTGCGGCTGGCCTCATCCACCAGCCGGTTGCCGACGGTGAGCGTGCCTTTCTGATAGAACTTCAGCTTCTGCATCTCGTTCATGGCCGGGTCTCCGTCGGGATGATCGCGGCTTCGCGTTCACTCTCCAATATCTTCAGAATGTTTTCGGCAGCCGGGCCAGAGCGCCTGGCCTTGCCGCGGCGATGAATTTCGCGGGCAATCACCCGGTCATTGAGGTCAAGGAAATGCGAGCCCTCCCACGGCTGGATCATTGCCTGGCGGAACACACGATGCAGCGCAGCCTTGGTGACGGGCCGCCCGCCGAGGCCCACGATCACCGAATGCATCTTGGGCGCATGCGCCAGATCCCGCAGCGCCAGGGCAATATTACTGGCGAGAGGGCCGCCCATCCCGGTATCAAGGCTCTTGTCGATGACGATCACGTCCTTTGCCTGGGTCAAGGCCTGTTGCAGGGCGCGCGTCGGGAAGGGACGGAAAGTGACAAGGCTGACAAGACCTATGGACAGGCCTTCGCTGCGCATTTCATCGATCACGTCCTTGATGGTGCCATTCACCGAACCCATGGCAACCACCACCGTTTCCACATCGGCCATCTCATAGTTGCGCAGCAGGCCGCCAGACTCGCGCCCGAATTCGCGCTTGAATTCGCGTGACAGCTCCTCGATCAGACGGAAGGATGTTTGCTGCTTGTAATATTGCAGATAGCGCACTTCGGTGAAGGCATCGGGGCCGACCATGGCGCCGATGGAGATCGGGTCTTCCGGGTCCAGCACCTGCACAGGCTCATAGGGCGGCAGGTATTTGTCCACCATGGCCTGATCCGGTATGTCGATGCGCTCCATCGCATGGGTGAGAATGAAACCATCGACGCAGACCATCACGGGCACGGACAATTGCTCGGCCAGGCGGAAGGCGATGATGTGCAGGTCCGCTGCTTCCTGATTGGTTTCGGCAAAGAGCTGCAGCCAGCCCGACTCTCGCAGGGCCATGGCATCTGAATGGTCGTTCCAGATGTTGATGGGCGCGCCGATTGCCCGGTTGCCAAGCGTCATCACAATGGGCAGGCCCAGGCCTGCGGCGTTGTAAACCGCCTCGGCCATGAACAGCAGGCCCTGACTGGCGGTTGCGGTATAGGCGCGTGCGCCCGCAGCGGAGGCGCCAATGGCTACCGAGAGGGCCGCAAACTCGCTTTCCACATTGATGAATTCACAGTTCTGCACGTCACCGGTGCGCACCAATTCACCCAAGCCTTCCACAATGTGGGTTTGCGGTGTGATGGGATAGGCACAAACCACCTGCGGCCGGCACAAGCCGATGACCTTGGCCATGGCCTTTGAGCCTTCGATCTGTTCAAGCATGGGCAAGACCTTTCACTGCGGCGGCTTCAGCACTCAACCTTGCGGCGACGATGGCGTGAGCTTCGCGGGCGGCAAGCACATTGGCTTCCCCCACCTTGCCCGGAAAAGTCTCGCGGATGGCCTGCAGCACGGCTCCCAGCGAAACAATGGAGGCGATGGCAGTGAAGGCGCCAAGCAATGCCGTGTTGGGTGAAGGCCGGCCGACATGGATCAGCGCCAGTTCAGTGGCGCCCACCGTTTGCGCATGACCGGGGCGCAGCCGCGCCACGACCGCCTGCTGGTGAATGTCTTCAAAGCTCTTGCTGGTGTTGGCCAGCAAATAGCCATCGTCACTTAAGCCCTCCAGCACGTTGAGCGCCTTGAACAGCGTGACATCCTGCACGATCAGGGCATCTGGAGTCTGGACGGGCTCGCGCAAGCGGATTTCACGGTCAGAAATCCGGCAGAAGGCCACAACGGGTGCTCCCATGCGCTCCGAGCCGAAACTGGGGAAGGCCTGGGCATGCTTGCCTTCGATGAAGGCAGCGAGGGACAACATTTCTGCCGCCGTCACCACACCTTGGCCACCACGGCCATGAATCCGGACCTGAAACATTCACACCCCACTGGTGTCTGGCATTGGCAAACCCATGATTCAGCCTGCAAAAACCCGCAGGACAAAACATCCTCAAACGGGAATCCAGTGGCCAGCTTGGGGGTTCTGCGGCCCTGGGTCATTGATTTAGCGCAAATGGCTATGCGCGGGCGGATTGGACAAGGCCAAGAATGGCGCGGGCGGCGGCCTCGTCGGTAATCAAGGTGTGGCAGCGGATGCGCCGGGCTGTGGCGAGAATGGCGGCGGCGCGGTGACGGCCGCCTGTGGCCAGCACCACATGCCTGGCCTTGCCGAGGCTCTCGAGATCCACCGACATGATGCGGCTGTTGACCGGGTGATCAACAGTGTTGCCCTTGGCATCAATGAAATTGCAGAGAACGTCGCCAACGCTGCCCAGCTTGATCAACTCCGCATGTTCGCGGCCGCTGACCAGATGGCGAACATAGGAACCTGACTTGTGATCTATGCCAGCGGCGCTGACCACGGCGAGGTCAATCTTTGCCGCCATGCGGAAGATGGGATGCAGGCCACACTCTTCGATCAGGGTGCGGCGCGTCTGTGCCGAGTTCACGATGAGCGGGGCTGGAAACAGGTAGCACTCAGCGTTCAATGCCGAGGCAAATTTCCAGGCAAATTCGCCGGGATTGGAAAATCGGGTATCCACGGCTCCGCCCAGCAATGAGAGCACCTTCACGCCGCTGCGCGCCGGCGGGTGGAAGCTCGCCAGCGATGCAGTGAGCGAGCGGCCCCAGCCGACACCGATGGTGGAGTCATCGGTGATCTTGCCCGAGAGATATTTGCCCAAGGCCAAGCCAACTGATTTCGCCGCATCCTCAAAGCTGTCTGCGCCGGGCACCACAATCACCTCGCCAATGCCGAGGGCATTTTCCAGCTGCAGGGCGAGACCGATGAGATCAGCCTCGCCGCCTTCAATCCAAATCTTCACTTCGCCGCGGCGCATGGCTTCTTCCAACAGGCGGATGACCGTGCTGCGGCCGAGGCCAAGCTTGTCCGCCACATCATTCTGGGTGAGGCCATGGGCATGGTAAAGCCAGGCGGCGCGCAGGCGCAGGGATTTGCCATCGGCGGCATTTGCGGAAGCGGCGCGGCCGCGCTTTGCCATGTGTCACTCTCCCTGAATCAGGCTGGCCAGCGCCTTGTTGACGACCAATGCCTTTTCAACATGCGGCATGTGACCCGCCTGATGCTGGACCAGCACATTGTGCGTGAAAGCGGAAACCTTGGCCGTATCCATGGCATTGATGTGATCATCCGCGCCCCAAATCACCAGTCGTGGAATGCTGGCCGGAACACGCTCGCAAAGCGCAGGCAGCGCGGCGCCTTCCCAGTGTTGCATGAGGTGCGAGAGGGCCCTCAACGCGGCGCGGATGCCCGTCTTGTTCAAGTGGTCCACCAGCCGCTGGCCGAAGGCGAGGCTTGCAAGCTGCTGGCGCACAAACAGGCGCTGCAACACGGCATGGCCCTCTTCGGCGCTGTGCGCACCAAGCAAAGCATGGAGGAACAGATGATCCACACCATGGCCAAGGCCCAGTGGCGCGATCAATGAAAGTGAGCGCACGGCTTCAGGCACCGTTGCAGCCAGGGCGATTGCAAAGGCCGCGCCAAGCGAATGGCCAACGAAATGGGCCGGGCCGACGCCGGAGGCCAACAGGTCTTGGCGCAGCTGCAGCGCAAACTCCTCCAAGCCCAAATCCACCTTCAGGCTTGGGTTGCTGCCATGGGCCGGCAGTTCGACGGTGTGCACGCTTGCCAGGGGCAGCAAGGCCGGAAGATTGCCCCCCCACGAGAGGGCGTCGGAACCAAAGCCGTGCAACAACAGGACTTGCGGCCCGCTGCCGCCCTGATGCCTGACCTTGAACAGCGGCGTGGCACTCATGGTGGTCAGGACGTGATGGTCATCAGTGTTGCGCCGATGGGGGCAAGGTCATCAAGGCTGACATGCAGGGCGCTCACAGTTCCCGCCACTGGCGCCTCGATTTCGATAGCGATCTTGGGCGTGGTGATTTCAAGCACCGCCTCACCTGCGGCAACCTTGTCACCGACCTGCTTCAGAATTCCGGTGATCTGGGCCTCTTCGATCTCATTGCCGAGTTGCGGCATGACGACTGCGGTTTCCATTTTTCGACCTCACAAACTCTTGTTTCGTTTCAAAGCCCAAGGCGCGCCAGCTCAATGTGATCCCAGTTGCGCAAGCCTTTCTGGTTGCTGTCCTTGCCGGGGAAAAACTCTGACGTGACCAGATGGATGATGTCTTCAACCTGCGGGAAATAGGTGGTCTCCATGTCAGCGCCAGGCACAATCCAGTTGGGTGTGCCCAGCACACGCGGCGCGGCCTGCAAATGTCCAAAGGCGAAACGCGCAACATTGGCGGCAATGGTATTGGTGAAAGCACCGCGCTCGGAAGCCTCGGACACGAGCAGGAGCCGGCCAGTTTTCTTCACCGAGGCGAGCAGCGTCTCATAGTTGAAAGGCACGAGCGAGCGGGCATCAATTACTTCAGCCGAAATGCCACTGGTGGCATGCAACTGTTCCGCCGCCGCCAAGGCGGGATAGAGAGAAGGGCCGATGGTCAGGATGGTGAGATCAGTGCCCGGCCGCTTGATGTCCGGCTCGCCCAGCGGGATGCGGTAATAGTCCGCAGGCACGCCACCCTCATGGAACAGCTCAACCGTGTCATAGAGGCGCTGGCTTTCGAAAAACACCACAGGGTCGTTGCTGGAAAGGGCCGAGGCCATCAGGCCCTTGGCGTCATAGGGCGTGGCGGGATAGACCACCTTGAGGCCGGGAATGTGGGTGACAAGTGCTGTCCAATCCTGCGAATGCTGCGCGCCATATTTGCTGCCCACCGAGAGGCGCAGCACCACGGGAATTTTCAAGATGCCGGCCGACATGGCGTGCCACTTGGCGAGCTGGTTGAACACTTCATCGCCAGCACGGCCAATAAAATCGCCATACATCAGCTCCACCAGGCTGCGGCCGCCCGCCATGGCATGACCAACCGCCGTTGCGACGATGGCGGCCTCTGATATTGGCGAATTGAACAGCCGCTCATATGGAACGATGTCGGACAGGCCGCGATAGACGCCAAAGGCCCCACCCCATTCGCGGCATTCCTCGCCATAGGCGATGAGGCTTTCGTCATGGATCATGTGATGCAGGATCGATTCAAAAAGGCCATCGCGCAGGGTGATAGCGCGCAGGGGCGAAAGCTTTTCTCCCGCAGGGCCGCTGCCGGTGCGTGACTTCTTGGCGTCCTGCCGCACACGGCCCGATGCATCGGCCGGGGCAAGAACCTTGGCTTCAGCCTGCGGCACGGGGATTTCCTCGTTGCTGAACATCAATTTGCCGATCAAAGTGGGGTCGGCATGAATGTTCACGGGCGGGGCGCAGGTGGGATCAACAGCCGCGGCGGTGATGGCCTTGATTGTGGCTTCCACCGACTGGCGCATGGCATCGACTTCGCTGCTGGTCAGCACGCCTGCGGCAGTCAATTGCGCGGAGAAACCGGCAATCGCGTCATGCTTTTCCCAGGCGGCAATTTCCTCCTTGGTCCGGTAGGCATTGGCATCGGTGGTGGAGTGGCCGCTGATGCGGTAGCACTCCACATCCAGCAGCGCCGGGCCCTTGCCTTGGCGCAGCAATGCGCGTTTGCGGGAAACCGCGTCAGCTACTGCCAAGGGGTTCTGTCCATCGACGGTTTCAGCATGCATGGCTTGCGGGTTGATGGCGGCGCCGATGCGGGACAGCCTGTCCCAGCCCATGGTTTCGCCGCTGGTCTGGCCGCCCATGGCGTAGAAATTATTGTTGAAGCAAAATAGCACTGGCAGGCCGCCCTTCTGGGCATCAGTCCACAATGTTTCATACTGCGCCATGGCGGCGAAATTCATGGCTTCAAAAACCGGGCCGCAGCCCGTTGATCCATCGCCACTGAGTGCCACTGCAATGCTGGGGTGTTGCGCAAGCTTCAGCCGCAAAGCCGCGCCAGTGGCAATCCCCGCCGAGGCGCCGACAATGGCGTTGTTCGGGTAAGCGCCAAAAGGCGTGAAGAAGGCGTGCATGGAGCCGCCCATGCCGCCATTGAAGCCATTGGCCTTCATGAAAATTTCCGCCAGCAGGCCAAAGAGCAGGAAGCTCTCGGCCAAAGCCTTGGGGGTGTTGCCAGGCAAGGCCTTTTCCACCACGCGCATCAGCGCTCCGCCCTGATGCTGCTCCATGATGGCTTGCAATGACGAAGGCGGCAGCTTGGAAATGGCAGCCAGGCCCTTGGCGATGAATTCGCCATGGCTGCGGTGGCTGCCGAAAATCAGGTCCTCAGGCTCAAGCGCCAGCGCCATGCCAACCGCAGCCGCTTCCTGGCCAATCGAGAGGTGGGCCGGGCCTTTGTAATTGTAAGCGATGCCCGCGTAGTTGCCCCGCGTCTTGAAGGCGTTGAGCATGGATTCAAATTCCCGCACCAGCAGCATGTGGCGCAGAACTTCAATCAATGCCCCTTTACCGCGCGCCGCCACCTCGCTGGCGAAGGGCGTGTCATAGGCATGCAATGGAATTTCCGGGAAGGACAGGCGGCCCTTGCGGCGAGTGTGCTCAGGTTCAACGGCAATGGATTTTGGCATGGGGCACTGTTGTGAAATTGATGGTGCCGGATGCTACAACATTTGTTTATCAAAACAAACAATTGTTTTATTCATTCATCCGTGGTCTGCCGTGGTCACTGCCGCTTCACCCGTCTCACCCATGTGACGCCCAATCTGTTCCACCAGTTTGTTGCGCGACAGCTTCGCCACCTGTGCGGGATAATCGCCCAGTTCGCGTTCGCGCGACACAACCGTGATGGTGCGGGTGAGGCGCGCGGCGGGCAAGGGCAGGACGCGCAGTGGCATGCGCTCCACGAAGCCGTCAATCAGCAGCGTCGGGGTGAGCATAGTGAAACCCATGCCGCTGCACACGCAAGCGGTGACCATGCTGGAACGGTCCGCCTGGATAACCTGTTGCGGGTTGATGCGCAGGCGGCGCAGATGCTGCGTCACTTGCCGCCCGACGCTGGTTGAATCCGCAAAGCGGATCAACGGCAAGCGGCGTTGCACCGCTTCCAAGCTGTCCGTGGGCCCGCGATAGGCAGATGGCACCACCAGCAGGAAGGATTCCTGCAGCACACCATGCCGCTCCAGCCCCTCCATGTCATAAAAGGGGTTGGACGTGATGGCGAGATCAGCGCGTTTGGTGCGCAGCAAAGTTTCATGGTCGCCACTTTGGCCGGCATGCAGCGTCACATCGCGCACGCCGAAGCCCTTCTTGGCCAACGCCACAAGGCCTGGGGTGAGCGTGGTGGCAATGGAAGCGAGGATGCCGAGGCGCAGCACGCTGATGGGCGTTGGGCCCTGGTGGCGCATTTCCATCTCGAGATCGCCCACAACGTTCAGGATGCGCGCGGCGTGGCGGTGCAGCAGCGTGCCTGCCTGGGTGAGGCGTGAAGGGCGCACGCTGCGGTCAATGAGTGTCACGCCATAGGCCTTTTCCAGCGTGGCGATGTGCTGCGAGGCAGCCGACTGGGTCAGACCCAGCATGCGCGCCGCGGCAGTCATCTGGCCGGACTCGGCCACCGCCTCGAACACCTCCATCGCTTTCAGGAGATTTGACCCGGAGGAGACGGCGCTCTTGATCTTGGATTTTCGCATGATGCCACCATTAGAAATCCTAATAGTGCATTCCGTCAATTGAGTTTTTTCTGTACCCATGGAATTCATCACGCCATGGCGAGTGAGCAGGCATCGCGGCGCAGGCGCGCAACATCCGGCGCGGAAAGACAAGCCGCGCCACGCACACCCTATATTGACCGCAAGCTGGATACGTTCAGCGTGCTCAGCGAGGAAGGGCTGTCGCTCATAGAAGCCAATGCCGACACCATCCTGCATGAGACCGGCATGGACTTTGTGGGCGATCCCGAGATTCTCACGGTCTTCAAGGCGGCGGGTTGCGATGTGCGCGAAAGCCGCGTGCGCTTCGAGCGGGGCTTTTGCCGCCGGACGATCCAGGCAACGGCACCACGTGAGTTCATCCAACACGCCCGCAACCCCGCCAACTCGGTAAAAATGGGCGGCAAGGCCACGGTGCTTTGCCCTTCATGGGGGCCGCCCTTTGTGCATGATCTCGACAAGGGCCGGCGCTATGCCACCTATGATGATTTCATCCGGCTGGTGAAGCTGCATCATGGCATTCCATGGCTGCACCATTCGGGCGGCGTGGTGTGCGAACCGGTCGATCTTCCCGCCAACAAGCGGCATCTGGACATGCTCTATGCCCATATCCGTTATTCTGACCGGGCCTTCATGGGTGCCTTTATCGGTGCCGAGCGCGCCGGCCATGCCATCGACATGGCGCGCATCGTTTTTGGCGCGGATTATGTTGCGCAGAACCCGGTGCTTTATTGCGTCTCAAACACCAATGCACCGCTGGTGCTGGATGCCAACATGTCCGGCGCGCTCAAGACCTATGCCCGCGCCAACCAGCCCGTGGCCTGCACGCCCTGGGTGCTCACTGGCGCAATGAGCCCGACCACCGTGGCCGGCACTTTGGCGCAAGTATTGGCCGAAGCCACCGCCTGTCTGGCCCTTGTGCAGCTCATCAACCCCGGCGCCCCCTGCCTGATGGGCAGCTTTGCCTCCACCATGTCGATGCAATCGGGTGCGCCAACATTTGGAACACCTGAAGCAGGCCTGATGGTTCTGGCGGCAGGGCAGTTGGCGCGGCGGCTGGGTGTGCCACTGCATACCGTGGGCACGCTTTCGGCTTCCAAGCTTCCCGATGCGCAGAGCCAGCAGGAGGCAACCTGGGGCTTGCTCATGTCGATGTTCGCCGGGGCCAATCTCATCAACCATGCCACAGGCTGGCTTGAGGGCGGGCTTGTGACTTCATTTGAGAAAACGATGATTGATGCAGACCTTTGCGGCAAGGTGGGCCGCTTCTTTGAGGGCATTGACTTGAGCGAGAACGCCCAGGCCATGAATGCCATCGCCGAAACCGGGCCGGGGCAGCATTTCCTTGGCAGCGATCACACGCGTCTCAATTTCATGTCGGCGCTGTTCCGTCCGCTCACGCCGGACAACAACTCATTCGAACAGTGGCAGGCGGAAGGCAGCAAGGATGCCGCCACGCGCGCCAATGTGCTTTGGAAACAAACGCTGGAACGCTACCAAGACCCGGGTCTCGACCCTGCAACGGATGAAGCCCTGAAAGACTATGTGGCGCGCGTGAAAGCCTCGCAGCCGGATGTGAATTACTTCTGATGAAAAAGATCATTGTCATTGGCGGCGGCGCTGTAGGCCTCAGTGTGGCCTATCACTTGGGCAAGCGCGGCGGCTGTTCCGTGACATTGCTTGAACGCAACCAACTCACATCTGGCACCAGCTGGCATGCCGCGGGCATTGTAGGGCCGCTGCGGGCCACGGCGGCGATGACCCGGCTGGCTTCGCACGCCCTCACCCTGTTCCCGCAGTTGGAAGCCGAGACCGGCATGAGCACCGGCTATCGCCGCACGGGCGGCTATTGGCTGGCGCGCCAGCCCGAGCGCATGGATGAACTGCAGCGCATTTGCGCCGTGGGCCGCCACATGGGGCTGACACCGCGCATTGTTGCGCCCGGAGAAGTGGCCGTGCCGCAACTTGATCTTTCGGGCCATGTGGGGGCCCTGATGGTGCCGGAAGACGCCAATGTCAATCCGGTTGACCTCTGCATGGCTTATGCCCGCGCGGCGAAGAACCTTGGTGTTACAATCCGCGAGGGTGTGGAAGTGACGCGCTTCCTGAAACGGGATGGGCGGGCCTGTGGCGTCGCGCTGGCTGACGGCAGCGAGATGGCCGCCGATGCCGTGGTTCTCTGCGGCGGGGCATGGTCCAAGAAGCTGGCCGATGAGGCGGGCGTGGCGCTGCCGCTCCAGGCAGTGGAACACATGTATATCGTCACCGAGCCCATTCCCGGCCTGCCCAACCCATTCCCCGTGGTGCGTGATCTCGACACCGGCATTTACGTCAAGGGCGATGCCGGGCGGCTGGTGATCGGCGGCTTTGAGCCCAACGCCAAGGCTTGGAACGCTTTTGGCCCCGAGGGCAACCGCGCCTTCCTTGAAATGCCGGAAGACTGGGACCAATTCGGCCCCTTCATGGAAGCGGCCTTGGCGCTCATGCCGCAGCTTGCGGAAGTGGGCATCCAGCGCTTCATGAACGGGCCGGAGAGCTTTACTGCTGACACCAGGCCCCTGGTGGGCGAGACGCCGGAACTGGACGGGCTCTATGTGGCCGCTGGCATGAACTCCGTTGGCATCATGAGCTCGGCAGGGATCGGCGCTGTTCTTGCCGATTGGATCATGGATGGGGCCGAGCCTCGCGACCTGTGGGGCGTGGACATTGCGCGTATTGACCCCGCCACCGCCTCACCAGAACACATGAAGGTGCGCATGGAAGAAGCGGTCTCCGATCTCTTCGCGCTGCATTGGCCCTTCAAGCAGCCCACAGCGGGGCGCGGCTTGCGCAAATCAGCCTTGCATGAACACTGGGCGGCGCAAGGCGCGGTCTTCGGCCTCACTGTCGGCTGGGAACGCGGGCTTTGGTATGCCCGAAGCGACGCCGAGCGGAAGCTGCCCTATTCGGTGGGCGATCAGCCATGGCAGAAGATTGCCGAACGCGAAGCCGCAGAGATGCGCAATGGCGCGGTGCTGCTTGATCTCTCGCCCTTCACCAAGATCGATGTGGCTGGCCCTGACGCGCTGGCGCTGCTCAACCATCTCGCAACGGCGCAGATGGATGTGGAACTGGGCCGTGCGGTTTACACGCTGATGCTGAACGAAAAGGGCGGCATTGAAGCGGATGTGACCATCACGCGGCTGCAGAAGGACAGGTTCCGCGTGACGTCGGGTGCGGCGACGCGGCGGCGTGACTTTACCTTCCTGCGCCGTGCCGCCAAGGGCCGTGATGTTGATCTGCGCGATGCGACAGAAGATTTCTGCACCATCGGCGTGATGGGTGCGGCCTCGCGCAGCATCCTCGCGGGCCTGTCGCAGGATGATTGGACTGGCTTTGCCTTCAGCACGGCACGCGAAGTTCAAATCGCGAGCACAGCCTGCATCGCCACACGCATTTCCTATGTTGGTGAATTGGGCTGGGAAATCACAGTGGCCAACGCCCACGCTGCGGCAGTGTTCGATGCACTGATTGCAGCTGGGGCCAAGCTGATGGGGCATTATGCCCTGAATGGTTGCCGCATCGAAAAGGGCTTCCGTCACTGGGGTCATGACCTTGGGCCGCAAATCACACCGCTGGAGGCTGGCCTCAGCTTCGCGGTGGATTGGGGCAAGCCATTCCGCGGCAAGGAAGCGCTTCTCAAGCAGAGGCAAGATGGCATCAGGCAACGGTTGGTGCTGCTCGATGTGCAGGGCCATCCGCTGATCATTCATGATGAACCCATTCTGGAGAACGGCAAGGTGGTGGGTCTCACCACATCAGGCGCCAAGGGCGTGCGCACTGGCCTGACGCTGGCGCTGGCGCTTGTGACCATTTCAGCCGGCGAAACACTGGCGCAAACTGCGTCACGAAGCTTTTCGATCGAAGTGGCCGGCAAGACGTGCGCCGCCACGGTTCTCACCAAGCCGCCCTATGATGCTGGTGGCGAAAGGATGCGCGGATGAGCGAGTTCCAGGTTCTCATCATTGGCGGCGGGGCCATGGGCTGTTCGCTGCTCTATCATCTCACCAAGCTTGGTTGGCACGATGTGGTGCTGGTGGAGAAGAATGATCTCACCCACGGTTCCACCTGGCATGCGGCCGGCTTGTGCACGCACTTCGCCCATAACCCCACCATTCAGGAACTGCGTGCCACGTCGGTGCGCCTCTACCGGGATATTCTGCCTGCGGAAACAGGCGAGACCTGCGGCTTCCACCGCTCAGGCGCCATGCGGGTGACGCGCAACCCCGACCGCATGGATGAATTCCGCCATGTGGCGGGATTGTCTGAGTTCACCGGATATCCATTGGAAATCTGCGCGCCGGACCGCATTGCAGAATTGCATCCGCTGGCCACGCTGGATGGCCTGATTGGCGGGATCTACGAACCCGATGACGGGCATGTTGACCCATCGCTTGCCACCAATGCCATGGCCAAGATGGCGGTGAAAAATGGCGCCACCATTCAACGCTACAACCCGGTGCATGCCATCCGCCGCGAAGGCGATGTGTGGATTGTGGAAGCAGCCAAGGGCACACTTCGCGCCAAGCATATCGTAAACGCAGCCGGAACCTGGGGCTTTGAAGTGGGCCGCATGATGGGTGTGAATGTGCCTTCAGTGCCCGTGCTGCACCAATATCTCGTCACCGACACCGTGCCTGAAATTGCCGCGCGCCAGAAAGCGGGCAAAGCTGAATTGCCGATCATCCGCGACCCCGAGGAAAGCTGGTATTGCCGGCAGGAGCGTGATGGCTTCATCCTCGGCCCTTATGAAAAGCAGGCGCAGGTGTGGTCCATCGATGGTGTGCCGCCAGAATTTGGCGCGGAGTTGATGCCGCCTGATCTGGAACGAGTGGAGCACATCATCGAGGCCGCCATGGCGCGCGTGCCCGCGCTGGGCACCGCCGGGGTGAAGACCGTGATCAACGGCCCAATCACCTTCACACCGGACGCAAACCCCTTGATCGGCCCGGCCTTTGGAGTGGCAAACGCCTGGCTGCTCACCGGTTCATCCATGGGTGTCATGGAAGGCGGAGGGGCGGGCAAGTTCCTTGCCTATTGGATGGTGCATGGCGCACCGCCGATGGATGCGCTGGCTGTTGATCCGCGCCGCTTCGGGCCGTGGGCTGACCGTGACTTCCGCGTGGCCAAAGCCATTGAATGTTTCGGCCTGCAATTCGGCGTGCACTATCCGTTCGAAGAGCGGCCTGCGGGGCGCAAGCTTCGCGTCTCGCCGCTCTATGAAGCGATGGTGAATCGCGGGGCGGTGATGGGTGCGGCACATGGGGCGGAGCGGCCCAATTGGTTCTCATCGCGCCCGCATGATGAAACACGCGATTCGTTCAAGCGCACCAACTGGTTCAACGCCGTGGCCCGGGAAGTCGAGGCTGTGCAAAACCGGGTGGCCTTGGCTGATCTCTCGGTGTTTTCCAAATTCGAAGTGAAAGGCCGCGATACGCTGCGTTTCCTGGACGGGTTAGGCGCCAACAAGCCGCCCAAACCAGGCCGCATTGGCCTGACCCACACACTCACCCCGGCTGGCGGCGTGGCTTCGGAATTCACTGTGACCGTGCTCGATGAGACGCGCGTTTATCTCAACAGCGCCGCCGCTGCCGAGGAGATGGATTTTGACCTGCTGCGCGCCCGCGCCGCCGGGATGGATGTGATCATCACCAACCGCACCGATGAATTGGCTGCAATTGGCCTGATGGGGCCGCGGGCTGCCGATGTGCTGGGCCAGCTGACGGATGCGAAGCTCGGCGCTGATTTCCCTTGGCTCAGTGCGCGCGAGATCAGCCTGGCTGGCGTTAAGGCCCTGGCCTTGCGCGTGTCCTATGTGGGTGAGTTGGGCTGGGAGTTGCACCTGCCGTGCGCCGATGCCCTGAAATTGTTCTTGGCGTTGGAAGAGGCTGGCAAGACTTACGGCCTCGGGCACTATGGCGCCTATGCCGCCAATTCGATGCGCCTTGAAAAAGGCTATCGCGGCTGGGGCAGCGAACTCACCACCGAACGCACACCCTTGGAAAATGGCCTCGGCTTCCTGGTGAAAACAGAGGGCCGCAGCTTCATTGGCCGCGACGCCATGCTGAAGCGGCAGCCGGGCTGGGACATGGTGCTGCTGGAGATCGACACCGAAGGCCGCGTTGAACCCTTCTATTCCCACACGGTTTTTGCGCAAGGGCGGCCAGTGGGTGTTGTCACGTCTGGCGCCTATGGGCACCGCGTCCGGAAATCCCTTGCCCTCGCCTTCCTGCGAGAGCCGGAGCATCGTGAAGGCCTGAGTGTGAAGCTGCTGGGCCGCGAGCGCCCGGCCCGTATTCTGCAGTCGCCTCCCTATGACCCGCAAAACCTGCGCCTGAAAGGAGAGATGCGTTCATGAGCCATCCCATCATTGCGCTGTGGTCGCACCCGCGCTCCATGTCCACGGCCTTTGAGCGCATCATGCGGGCGCGTGGTGATCTTGAGTGCCTGCATGAACCCTTCATGTATGACTACTACATCAACCGCAGCAAGCGGGTGATGCCGCATTTCGATGCCATGGATGAGCATCCACGCAGCTATGAGGCAATCCGCGCCATGATTCTGGCCAAGGCGGAACAAGGCCCCTTGTTTTTCAAAGACATGAGCTATTATGTGATGCCGCACGTGCTGGAAGACACGCAGTTTCTCGGGCGCGTCACCCACAGTTTCCTGATCCGCGATCCCAAGGCTTCGCTCACTTCATATGCCAAGCTTGATCCTGAATTTACCTCCGAAGAACTGGGGCTGGAAGCGCAGTGGCAGCATTATGAGGGGATTGTGAAGCTCACCGGAAGAAAGCCTGTGGTGATCGAAAGCGAGAGCATTCAGGCCAATGCGCCGGCCGCGATGCAAAGCTATTGGCGCGGCGTTGGCCTCTCCGACAAGCCGGAAGCCCTGCAATGGGGCGAGGACATGCCTGCCGATTGGCAGCAGGTCTCCGGCTGGCATCAGGGCGTGTTGTCCAGCACCAGCGTGAAACCGGTGACTGACGCCAAACGCCAGGAAATCGAAGACGGCTTCAAGAAGCTGATCGCCGCCAGCCCGCGCTTTGAGGGTATCTATCTCCATCACCTGCCCTATTACGAGAAGCTGCGAAAATCCGCGGCCGGCCACGGCTGAGCGCAAGGCGGTTTCCTTGGGGCGCAAAGCATTCTAGGGTTTGGCCATGGGAACTGTGGCGCAATTGCTTGAACAACGCAGCCAAGGCGAAGCCAAGCTTCGTTTTGGCC